>DATNGO010000048.1:0-68925 GCA_035605855.1 Acidobacteriaceae bacterium
CGAGCGCTCCGGCTGCTGCGCCGGTATCTGATGCGAGCGCGCCAGCGAATGCGGATGCGAGCTCTGCGCCGATTGCGGCGACGCTGGCGAATGCGGGGATTTCATCATCGCCGAGCGGGACGCGCGCGCAGTTCCGCGTGATGCTGTCCTCGAGCTTCAACGGAACGAATCCGCTGGCAGGTCAGGCGGTGTTTGTATCGCGCAAGCCGATGGACCAGATTCTGAAGGAGCTCGGAGTCGCGGTTCCGGCGAAGGCGACGCCGGGGCAGGCAATGAAGGCGTTGCAGACGCAGTGCCACTCGGCGCAGGGATGCAGCGCGGTGATCCAGAGCATGCCGAAGTACTATGTGACGACGACGAAGCTGGATACGTCGGGCAAAGCGACGCTGTCGGCGACGGCGACGACTGGACAGTATTACTTCTTTGCAATAGTGCCGAATGCGGCAGGTGGGTCGCTGGTGTGGGATTTGCCAGCGAACCTGGCGGCCGGCGACAACGCAGTAGCGTTCAACCAGGCCAACGCTGAACGAGTGCAGTGATTCCGCCGCGGGTGTGCCGCTCAGTGACAACTCTTTCCTGACGGCTTTCATCTACTCGACAGAGAAAGTGTTCGAAGGCATCAAATGGGGATGCTGCCTTCTGCCGACCCCATTGGCAGGTGCCCCATGACGATTCCTTTCGCGCTTCTCCTTCGATTTTGTTTCCTCGCATCGCTGATCTGTGCGCTGCAGGTTTGGACTCAGCAGATGGCGCGTGCTGATCCGGTACCAGTGCGACAGGTAGAAGGTTCGATTCATGGCCTGGTGGAAATGCGCGCTGAAGACGGGCACGTGATCGCTTCGGGAGACATCACGCGCGTCGTACAGGGCGGCCACATCACTTCACGGCTTGTCTTCCATTTCAGGGACGGTTCCATCGACGACGAGACGACGGTGTTCTCCGCGCACCGCAGCTTGCTGCTGATCACGGACCACCACATTCAGAAGGGGCCTTCGTTTCCTCATCCGATCGACGTCCTGATTGACGAGCGTAGCGGCCAGGTTACGGTGCATTCGACGGGGAAAGATGGAAAGCAGGAGGTGAAGACGGAGCATCTCGACCTGCCGCCGGATTTGGCGAACGGCATGATTCCTGTCCTGGTCGAGAACCTGCGTCCGGAAGCTCCGACGACTCTGTCCATGGTGGTGACCACACCGAAGCCGAGGCTGGTGAAACTTGTCATCTCCGGTGTGGGCGAAGACCGTTACTCTCTAGCCGGCTCTGCGCGAAAGGCGATTCACTATGAGATCAAGATCGATCTCGGTGGAGTCGCAGGATTGGTGGCGCCGCTGATCGGCAAGGCGCCACCGCATATTGAGATATGGACCATCGGCGGCGCGGCCACGACCTTCGCCAGAGAGCAAGGGCCGCTCTATCCGGAAGGGCCGATGGTGACGATTCAACTGGCCAGTCCCAAGTGGCCGGCCGGACCGGCGGCTGGCCGTTAGGCGATGAGCTTGCGAAGCGCAGGCGACTGTCAGTGTGTAAAGTTGGCGGTGAAAGGAGATCGAATCGATGCGCGCTGGTTCCCGCTGGAAGCTGGGTCGCCTGTCTATCCTGGGCGCCATTGCTGGAGTGTTGAGCTGCGGTATTGTTGGCACGGCGGCAAGAGCACAGGACACGCAGAGCATCGTGGGGAGCTCGCCGCTGTATGGCCTGTCGGGAGCGACGGGATGGATCAACTCCAAACCTTTGACAGCGAAAGAGCTGAAGGGGAAGGTGGTCCTCATCGACTTCTGGGACTACTCGTGCATCAACTGCATTCGTGCGGTGCCCTATGTGCGTGCGTGGGCGGAGAAGTATAAGGACAGCGGCCTGGTGGTAATTGGGGTGCACACGCCGGAGTTCGACTTCGAAAAGGAGATGGCGAACGTGCAGAAGGCAGTTCAGAAATTCGGCATAACCTATCCGGTTGCGCTGGACAGCGACTACAAGATCTGGAATGCGTTTCACAATCAGTACTGGCCCGCCGAATATTTCATCGATGCAAAGGGGAAGGTCCGCTATGAACACTTCGGCGAAGGCGATTACGACCAATCGGAGCGATGGATCCAGAAGCTGCTGAAGGATGCGAATGCGACGCCCATGCCGGCCAGCTCGGTGAGTGTTCAAGGAGAAGGTGTCCAGGCCGCGGCGGACATGAGGGATATACGTTCGCCCGAAACCTACATCGGCTATGCGCGGGCTCAGAATTTTTCGTCCCCGGGCGGCTTCAGGAGAGATGCGGAAAAGGCCTACACCGAACCGAAACATCTTTCACTGAACGACTGGGGGCTGGCGGGCGATTGGATCGATCACCAGCAGGTTGCAATCCTCGATTCGGCTGGAGGAAAGATTGTCTTTCGTTTCCACGCGCGTGACCTGCATCTTGTGCTGGGCCCGACTGGCGATGGAAAGCCCGTTCGATTTCGAGTGACCATTGATGGGCAGGCTCCCGGAGAGAATCATGGAGTGGACACGGATGCGCAAGGCAATGGCGTCGTGACCGCGTTCCGCCTTTATCAGCTGGTGCGGCAGAAGGGCGCAATCAAGGACCACACTTTTACGATCGAGTTTGAAGGGCCGGGCGTACAGGCGTATTCGTTCACCTTCGGATGAAGGTGCTGGAGTGGTGCAACCGGTGACCTATTGCCAGCCGCCGCCGAGGGCGGAGTAGAGCTGGACGAGGGTAAGGGCTTCGTTCTGTTGTGCGGTGATGAGTGAGAGCTGCGCGTTGAAGAGGTTCGAGTCGTTGGTGAGGACCTCGAGGTAGCTGGTGGCTCCGCCCTGGTAGCGGATGCGTGCGAGCCGCGTGGCGTCCTGCGCGGAGGCGACGAGCTTCTGCTGTTCGACACGCGTGTCGCGGGTCTTCTGCGCCGCGATGAGTGCGTTGGAGACGTCGCGGAAGGCGCCGAGGATGGTCTTCTGGTAGTTGAGGACCAACTCCTCTTTCTGGGCTTTGGTGAGCTCGAGCTGGCCGCGGAGCCTGCCGCCTTGAAAGAGCGGCTGGGTTATGGAGCCGGAGCCGATCACTGCACTGAAGAGATTGGCGAAGTTTTTGCCGCCGAGTCCTGCTTCACCGCTAAGGGTAAGCTGCGGGAAGAACTGCGCGCGGGCGACACCGATGTTGGCGTTCGCGGCCATGAGCTGAGCTTCGGCCTGCTCGATGTCGGGGCGGCGGGTGAGGAGTTGTGACGGAATGCCGGTGGGGAGGTTGGCGGGCGGTTGACCGCTTCCGCGAGCAAGCTCGCCGGGAGCGGCGAGCGCGGTGGGGTCAGTGTGCGCGATTGTGCCGGGTGTCTGGCCGAGCAGCAGGCGGAGCTGATTTTCAGTCTGCTGGATTTGCTGCTCGAGCTGCGGAATTTCGGCGGAGGCGGTGTAGAGGAGTTGCTCAGCCTGGCGGACATCAGAGAGTGGAGCTGCGCCGCCGCTCTCGAGCTTGTTGGTGAGGTCGAGGGAGTCCTGGCGAGCTTTGACGGTGTCTTTGGCGACGGCGAGTTGGGCGTCGAGCGCGCGCAGCTGGATGTACGTGGTGGCGACCTGATCGACGAGCGTGACGCGGACGGCGCGCTGCGCCCACTGCTGCGCGAGGAGCTGATCGCGCTGCGCTTCGGTCTGTTTGCGGTAGAGGCCCCAGAAGTCGGGCGTCCAGGAGCCGGAGATGCCGAAGCTGACCGGTGGGGTGGTTTGAAAGGAGGAGGGAAGGCTCGTGCCGCTTCCGGTGAGCGCGGCGTTGATCTGCGGAAACTGCTGGGCGCGGGTGATGCGGACCTGGGCCTGCTGCTCGAGGATGTGCTGCGCGGCGATGCGGAGGTCGAGGTTGTTTTGCAGCGCGGTGCGGATGAGGTCCTGCAGTTCGGGTTCGTGGAAGATGGCGGACCATTGCTGGTCGCCGATGGAGGTCGTGGGGCCGGAGGAGACGTCGGCGTTGTCGGCGCCGCGGAAGGCGGGCGGAGCGGGGACGTTGGGGCGCGTGTATTTGGGGCCGACGTTGCAGCCGGTGAGTGCGAGCGGGAGCGCGAGTGCGGCGGCGAGGCGTGTGCGTGTGAGCGTCATTACTCGGCACCTCCATCGTCGCTGCGGGGGAGTGTGGGAAGGTGATCGTAAGGCCCTGCGTGGAGCGCGGCTGCGGCGGCGAGCGCCTTTGGATCGGCGTCGTGTTTGGAGTCCATGGTGGTGCCTTTGCCGCCGCGGCGGAAGCGGTGCGAGATGTACTCGACGACCGAGAAGCTGACGGGGATGAGAAGGATTCCGAAGAAGGTGGCGAGGACCATGCCGCCGATGACGACGGTTCCGAGGATCTGGCGGGAGATGCCGCCGGAGCCGGAGGCGATCCAAAGCGGAATGCAGCCGAAGATGAAGGCAAAGGCCGTCATCACGATGGGACGGAAGCGGAGACGGGCGGCGCCGAGTGCGGCGTCGGAGATGGACTTGCCTTGTTTGTAGTTGCTGACGGCGAACTCGACGATGAGGATGGCGTTCTTCGCGGAAAGGCCGATGAGCATGATGAGGCCGACGGTGGCGAAGATGTCGTTTTCAAGCGAGCGCATGGAGAGGGCGAGGTAGGCGCCGAGGATGGCGACGGGCGTGGAGAGCAAGACGCTGAAGGGAAGCGACCAGCTTTCGTAGAGCGCGGCGAGGATGAGGAAAGTAACGAGGATGGAGAGGCCGAAGACGACCCAGGTGGGGACACCTTGCTCGGCGGCCTGCTCCTGGTAGCTCATGCCGGAGTAGTCAAAGCCCATGCCGGCGGGCATGGATTGTTTGAAGACGTCTTCGAGCGCGTGGCGGACCTGGCCGGAACTGTAGCCGGGGGCACCGGTGATGTTGAGCTGCGCGGCGGGGTACTCGTTGTAGCGCAGGATGAATTCAGGGCCGGTGATCTGCCTGACGTGAACGAGCGAGGAGAGCGGGACCTGGCTGCCGTTGCTGGAGCGCACGTAGAACTGATTGATGTTGTTTATGTTTGTGCGCGAGCTGCCTTCGGCTTCGACGTAGGTCTGCCATTGACGGCCGAAGCGGTTGAAGTAGTTGACCAGGTCGCCACCCATGAAGGTCTGCATAGTGGTGTAGATGTCAGAGAGCGGGACCTGCTGCTGCGCGGCTTTTTCGCGGTCGACATCGGCATAGAGCTGGGGGACGGCGGGAAGGTAGGAGGGGATGGCGGCGGCGATCTCCTTGCGTTTGGAGGCGGCGCCGAGGAAGGCGTACAGATTTTTTGTAAGGAAGGCCGGATCGTCGTTGCCGGAGCGGTCCTCAAGAATCATGGTGACGCCGCCGGAGGTCCCGATGCCGGGGATGGCGGGCGGCGGGAAGCTGAAGGCGATGCCCTCGGTGCTGCCCATCAACTTGCGTTGCACGCTCTGCTGGATGGCGTCGAGCTGCTGGTCGTGCGATTTGCGCTGGTCCCAGGGCTTGAGCGTGATGAAGAAGAAGGCGGTGTTGGTCTGCTGCGTGAGGGTGAGGAGAGAGAAGCCGTTGACGGCGACGACGCCTTCAATGCCGGGAGTGTGGAGCAGGGCGCCGGTGATTTTTTGCGCGGCTTCATCGGTGCGCTGCAAGCTGGAGGCGTCGGGCAGTTGCAACGCGCAGTACATGTAGCCCTGATCTTCCTGGGGGAGGAAGCCGGTGGGCAGCCTGGAACCCATGAAGACATCCAGCAATGCGATGACGGCGAGGCCGATCATGGCGAGAGCGGATTTGTGGATGAGAAAGCTGGAGGTGTGGACGTAGCTGTCGGCGGTGCGGCCGAAGAACTTGTTGAACCAGTCGAAGAAACGTGCGAGCGGGCCGCGTTTGCGGTTGGGATCGCGCGGCTTGAGCAGAAGGGCGGCGAGCGCGGGGCTGAGAGTGAGCGCATTGAAGGCGGAGATGAGAACGGAGATCGCGATGGTGATGGCGAACTGCTGATAGAGACGTCCGGTGATCCCGGGGATGGCGGCGGTGGGAATGAAGACGGCGGCGAGGATGACGGCGACGGCGACAATGACGGGGCCGACCTGCTTCATGGCGGTGACGGTGGCATCGCGCGGGGAGAGGCCGGTGTCGATGAGGTGCTCGACGGCTTCGACGACGATGATGGCGTCATCGACGACGAGACCGATGGCGAGCACGAGCCCGAAGAGCGAGAGGGTGTTGATGGTGAAGCCGAGCGCAGGGAAGATGATGAACGTGCCGATGAGCGAAACGGGCACGGCCATGAGCGGGATGATGGTGGCGCGCCATCCCTGCAGGAAGATGTAGACGACGAAGATGACGAGAGCGAGCGCGATGAACAGCGTGACGACGATCTCGTGAATGCCTGCGGTGACGGCCTTGGTGGTATCGAGCGGGATGTTGTACTGGATGCCGGCGGGGAACTGTTTGGCGAGTTCGTCCATGCGCTGACGGACGAGCTTCGCGGTCTCGACCGCGTTGGAGCCGGGGAGCTGATAGACCGCCATGATGCCGGACGGGTTGCCGTTATAACGCGCGGTCAGGTTATAGATTTGCGTGCCGAGCTCGATGCGGGCGACGTCGCGAAGATAGAGGACGGAGCCATCAGGGTTGGAGCGCAGGATGATATCGCCGAACTGATCGGGGGTGACGAGACGGCCCTGAGTGCGGACGGTGTAGGTGAACTGCTGGCCGTTGGGCACGGGCTGGCCGCCGATCTGGCCGGCGGGGTAGACGTTGTTCTGCGTGGAGAGGGCGTTGATGACGTCGGTGGCGGTGACGCCGAGCTGCGCCAGCTTGTCGGGCTGCACCCAGACGCGAATAGCGTACTGGCCGCCGAAGATTTGCACGCGGCTGACGCCCTTGACGCGCGTGATGGCGTCCTGCAGGTTGATGATGGCGTAGTTGGTAAGAAAATCGGGACCGTATTTGCCGTTGGCCGAGTTGAGGCTGATGAACAGCAGTGGCGAGTGCAGCGACTTGAGCACGGTGACGCCGGCGACGTTGACGATGGGGGGCAACTGCGACTGCGTCTGCGAGACGCGGAGCTGGGAGAGAACCTGGTCGGTATCAGGGTTGGTTTTGACGTCGAAGTCGACGTAGAGGGTGGCCTGGCCATTGTTGGCGCTGACGGACTGCATGTAGAGCATGTTGTCGACGCCGTTCATCTGCTCTTCGAGCGGAGTGGCGACGGACTGCTCCAGCGTTTTGGCATCGGCGCCGGGATAAGTGGCCTGAACGTTGATCTCGGGCGGAACGATGTCGGGATATTGCGCGATGGGGAGGCTCAACATCGACACGATGCCGATGACGACCGTGAGGATGGCGATGACGATGGCGACGATGGGCCGCCGGATGAAAAAGTTCGAAAGCATGCGCTACCTCGCCGTCTCAGGATTGGAGGTTGGTGAGGGCGAGGATGGTGCCGGGTGCGGAGCGACAGGTGCGCCATCGCGGAGCTTCTGAAGATTGCTGACAATGACGCGGGCCCCGGGCTGGAGGCCGGAGTTGATGACCCAGTCCTGACCGTGTTGCGGGCCAAGCGTGACGTTGGCGACGTGGACCTTATTGTCGTCGCCGGCGACATAGACCTGCTGGATGCCCTGCAATTCCTGCACGGCGGACTGCGGGACGAGGATCGCGTTGTGCAGAACCGTGGTCTGAGCGCGCACGCGACCGAACTGGCCGGGACGAAGGACGTTGCCGGGGTTGGGAAAGGACGCGGCGATGCGAATGGCGCCGGTCTGCTGGTTCATCTGGCGGTCAACGAAGATGATGCGGCCGGTGTGGGGAAAGACGGAACCGTTGGAAAGCGTGAGCGTAAGCGGGAGATTCGAGGAGGCGCGCAGGAGGTCGGCGTTGTTCTGGTTGGAGCGCTTGATGAGGCCAAGGTACTCGCTGTCGCTGATGGAGAAGTAAACCTTGATGGGGTCGAGCTGCGAGACGGCTGTGAGAACGGACTGCGGGCCGACCAGATTGCCGACCTGCGTGGTGGCCTGGCCGGCGACCCCGGTGATGAGCGAGCGGACCTCGGTGAAGCCAAGGTTGAGCTTCGCGTTGGCGACGGCAGCCTGTGCGGCGGCGACAGAGGCTCTTGCCGAGGCAACGGAGGCTTGGGCCTGGGCGGCCTGTTGCTTCTCGTTGTCGAGCTGGCTCTGCGCGATGGCGTGTTCCGCGGCGAGTGGAGTGTCGCGGTTGACGTTGATCTGCGCGAGCTGAAGTTGGGCCTGCGCCTGACCGACGGCTCCCTGGGCCTGGCCCACCTGGCCCTGCGCTTGTTGCAGCGCGGCCTGGAAGGGACGCGGATCGATTTCAAAGAGGACCTGCCCCTTGCGGACGACGGAGCCCTCGCGGTAGTCCTGCTTGATGAGATAACCGGAGACCTGCGGCTGGATGTTCGCGTTGACGAAGCCGTCGAGGGTGCCGACCCACTCGTTGGAGACGGGGACATCGGACTGCTGGACGGTTACGACGTCGACGGGCATGGAACCCATGGCGCCAGCGGCGGCTGCGGGCTGCGAGTGGTTGCAGCCGGCGAGAAGCGCGGTCGCGAGAGCAGCGGATGCAGTGAGAAAAATGCGGGCTCGACGGGCGGCTTGAGGCCCATCAGGTTTTGTACAGCTCATCCAGTACCTCGCTGGACACGCAAAGCGTGACGAATTCAAGAGCTATAGATTCCACTGACCGAGGAGCGATGCAAAATTTTGCGTGTGCAAAAGCTTGGGCGACAAAGCAGTTACGTTTGGCGGCTACCGTTTTTACTACGATTCATGCGTGACCGTTAGCGATTATTAATGCGCGGTCGTGAATAGGTTAATCGAAAGGCTGGCAGCGATGCTCGCGAACAGAGCCAGCGGCATGGCGAGGAGGCCGGCTTTGAGGAAGTCGAGGAAGGTGACGTTGAGGCCTTCGCGGCGCAGGGCGAGCAGCCAGAGGATCGTGGCGAGCGATCCGGTGACGGAGAGATTGGGACCGAGGTCGACGGCGATGAGCGTGACATCGCGGAGCAGGCCTTGTGTGTGCGTAAGGGTGAGGGTGTTGGCGGCGATGAGGCCGAGGGGAAGGTTGTTGGTGAGGTTGTTGGCGATGCCGACCGTGAATCCGACGGCGAGTGCAGCGATGGGTGCGGTGAAGTGCTGCGCGGCGAGGAGAGCGTGTTGCGTGAAGGTGAGTGCGCCGATGCTCTCGAGGGCTTCGACGAGGATGAAAAGTTGGGCCACGAGGGCGATGGTGCTCCAGCTGATTTGTTTCAGGATGGGTGCGGGGCTGGATCGAGTGCGGATGAGAAGGGTCACCGTGATGACGACAGAGGCGACGAAGGTGGGGAGGCCGAGATCTTCACCGAGCGCGGAGGCGGTGAGCAGAACCGCGACGACGAGGGCAAGGCCGAGGAGGACGAGTTTGCCGTCGGTGGTGAGGGTGACGGGGTCGGAGGAGGCGTCGACGGCAGAGGTGAGCTCGCGGCGGAAGTAGAGGCGAAGGACGATCCAGGTGACGAGGATGGAGAACAGTGACGGCAGAAGAAAGGCAGCGAGCCAGCGGCCGAGCGGCGGCATGCCGTTGTGGAAGACGACGAGGTTTGCGGGGTTGGAGATGGGGAGTACGAAGGAGGCGGCGTTCGCAATCATGGCGCAGGCGAAGAGGAAGGGCAGTGGGTTGACGTGGGCGCGGCGGATGGAGGCGAGGACGGCGGGTGTGAGGACGATGGCAGTGGCGTCGTTGGAGAGACAGACGGTGACGGCAATGCCGGAGAGGTAGAGCAGCGCGAAGAGGCGCGGGCCGGAGCCGCGCGCGTGATGGACGGCGACGGAGGCGATCCAGTCGAAGACGCCTTGCTCGCGGGCGATCTCGGAGAGGAGCATCATGCCGGCGAGGAAGAGATAGACGTCGGTGCCTTTGGCGACGGCGCGGCCGGCGAGCGAGAGCGGGATGAGGCCAGTGATGACGAGGAGCAGGGCGCCGGCTCCGACCCAGTAGACCTCCGGGATGTTGCGTAGACGAAGGAGCATCAGGAGGATGCTGGCGGCGACGATGCAGATGACCAGGGTGTGCGCGGCGAGCGTCGGCATCCGTGCGGCTTTCCTCCGGGGCGGAACGTGTCAGGAACCTTTTTTAAGGGTATAGATGCATTGTCGGGGCTTTGCCAATTGGTGGGAAGCGACGGAGAATGGATGCAAGATTCTCTTGCTTCAGATGAGGGGAGATCATGGCGAAGGTTGTGGACGAAGGCGCGGAGAAGGACCTGACGGTCAAGAGCCAGGAGAAAGAGACGCGGCTGAGCCGGCGGTCGTTCCTGACGGGGCTGGGTGCGGCGGGTGTGGCGGCGACGGCACAGCCGCTGATGGCCGCGGTTCCAGAAGCCAAGCAGGCAAGTGAAGAGGCGGCGGAGCCCGGGACGGTTCCGCTGGTGTTGCGTGTGAATGGTGTGGAGCACAGGCTGAATGTTGAGCCACGGGTTGCTCTGCTCGATTGCCTGCGCGAGAACCTGAATCTGCCGGGGACAAAGAAGGGATGCGATCACGGCCAGTGCGGGGCGTGCACGGTTCATGTAAACGGGCGGCGCGTGTTGAGCTGCATGAGCTTTGCGGTGATGCACGCGAACGATGAGATTACGACGATCGAAGGGCTGGGGTCGCCGGAGAAAATGCATCCGATGCAGGCGTCGTTTGTGGAGCATGACGCGTATCAATGCGGGTATTGCACGTCGGGGCAGATCATGTCGGCGGTGGCGGTAGTGAAGGAAGACGTGGGGCCGACGGATGACGATGTGAGACAGGCGATGTATGGGAATATCTGCCGCTGCGGGGCGTATCCGAATATTGTGGCGGCGGTGCAGGCAGTGCGGCGGCTGAGCTGAAGAGAGACCGCAGAACAAAAAATCGAGGTCTGGCATGGAACAGTTTTCGTTTGTGAGTGCGAAGAGCGAGGCCCAGGCTGGGGAGGCCGCGGCGCGCAGCGCGACGGCGCAGATGGGTGCGTCGGTGCGGTATGTGGCCGGCGGGACGAACCTGGTGGACCTGATGAGGCTGGATGTGGAGCGGCCGAAGCAGGTGGTGGACATCAATGCGCTGGAGCTTTCAAAGATTGAGCCGCTGAATGGTGGGCTTAGGATTGGCGCGCTGGCGCGGAACAGCGATGTGGCGAACGATGCGACGGTGAAGCGCGACTATGCGGTGTTGAGTGAGGCGATCTTGTCGGGCGCGTCGCCGCAGATACGGAATATGGCCTCGACGGCGGGGAACCTGCTGCAGCGGACGCGCTGTCCGTATTTTCGGGATCTTGCGCACAAGTGCAACAAGCGCGAGCCGGGGAGTGGATGCGATGCGATGGAAGGGCACAATCGCATGCTCGCGATCCTCGGGACGAGTGAGCATTGCATTGCGACGAATCCTTCCGACCAGAATGTTGCCTTGATGGCGCTGGATGCAGTGGTGGAGATTCGCGGGAAAAGTGGGAATCGTAATGTGCCGATTGCGGAGTTCTATAAGCTGCCGGGAACGACGCCGCATATCGAGACGGTGTTGGAGCCGGGCGATCTGATTACTGCAGTGCGACTGTCGGCTCCGGTGGCGGGCGCTAAGTCTGGCTATTTGAAGCTGCGGGACCGTGCGGCGTATGAGTTTGCGCTGGCGTCTGCCGCTGTTGTGCTGGGCGTGAGTGGCGGCAAGGTGACGCATGCGCGCGTAGCGCTGGGTGGTGTGGGGACGATTCCGTGGAGGGCGCGCGAGGCGGAGGCGGTGCTGATCGGCAAGGCTGCGACGCGCGAGCAGTATGTGAGGGCGGCGGAGGCGGCGCTGAAGGATGCGAAGCCGCGGTCGGAAAACGGATTCAAGGTAGAGCTGGCGAAGCGGTGCATCGTGCATGCACTGACGACGGTGAGCGCGTAGCGCACAGGGATCGCAAAGGAGACGGCGATGCAGGAGAACGGCGCGAAGCAGGCTGAGGTGAGGACGGAGTTTCCTCCGGTGATCGGAGCGGCGCTGCCGCGTGTAGATGGGCCGGTGAAGACGACGGGACGCGCGCAGTATGCGGCGGACTACAGTTTTCCGGGGCTGGTGTACGCGGTGCCGGTGGGGACGACGATTGCGAATGGGAAGATTCGCACGATGGATATCTCGGCGGCGGAGAAGATGCCTGGTGTGGTGGCCATTCTGCATCACGAGAATATCGGCCCGCTGTTTCATACGGCGCCGGGATCGCGTGCGGGACTCAATGAAGAGCGGCAGCCGTTCGAGGATGATCTGGTCCACTACTGGGGGCAATATGTAGCGCTGGCGGTGGCGAAGACGCTACAGCAGGCGCAGGCAGCGGCTGCGGCGGTGCGCGTGAGCTACGACGCGGAGAAGCCGAATGTGTCGACGAACCTCGACGATGCCGATGTGAAGACGATGACGACGAGCAGGCGCGGCGATGTGAGTGCAGCCTTTGCGAGCGCGCCGGTGAAGCTGGATGAGACGTACGCGACGCCGTCGGAGATTCATAACCCAATGGAGATGCACGCGACGACGGCGGTGTGGGATGGGACCCGCTTCACGCTGTATGAGTCGACGCAGGGCGTTGTGGGGCACCTGAATGCGATGGCGCAGGTGCTGGGCGTTCCGAAGGAGAATGTGCGGGTGATTTCGCGGTTTATCGGGTCTGGATTTGGAGGGAAGCTGGACCCTTGGCCGCACTCGGCGATGGCGGCCGCAGCTTCGCGCAAACTGGGACGGCCGGTGAAGCTGATGGTGACGCGGCAGATGATGTTCACCTGCGTTGGACAGCGACCGCGGACACAACAGCAGATGCGGCTGGGAGCGACGCCGGACGGGAAGCTGGTTTCGCTGGAACAGCACTACAGGAATCTCACGTCGCCCATCAGCAACTTTCATGAGAACTGTGGAGAGGCGACGCCGTTTTTGTACAGCACGCCGAACCTGGAGGTGACGTCGGCGCTGGTGAAGCGGAATGTAGGAACACCGTGTCCGATGCGAGGACCGGGTGCGGTGCCGGGGCTGTTTGCAGTCGAGTCGGCGATGGATGAGCTGGCGATCAAACTGAAGATGGATCCGGTGGAGCTTCGCCTCAAGAACGACACGCTTACAGACGAGAGCAATGGGAAGCCGTTCTCGTCGCGACATTTGAAGGAGTGTCTGCAGGTCGGGGCGGAGAAGTTTGGGTGGTCGAAGCGCAATCCCGAAGTGGGCTCCATGCGCCGCGGGGATACGGTTTTGGGATGGGGTGTAGCGGCTGCGTCGTGGGGCGCATGGCGGGGCGGGTGCCAGGCGACGGTGATGCTGAAGGACGATGGCAGAGCGACTGTGAGCTGCGCCGCACAGGATCCGGGCATGGGCACGTACACGATTCTTGCGCAGATTGTGAGCGACAAGACGGGCCTGCCGGTGGACAAGATTGAGGTGCTGCTGGGCGATTCGGACTTTGTGCCCGGCGCGACCTCGGGTGGGTCAACACTGACAGCAACGGTGATGCCGGCGGTTGCGGATGCAGCGAATGGTGCGGTGCAGATGGTGCTGGCGATGGCGACGCGGCCGGGTGGAGCGTTCGCGGGAAAGAAGCCGGATGAACTGATGATGAATGGTGGGAGTGTGCACCTGAAGGCCCGGCCCGGAGAGAACCCGATTCCGATGGAAGCGGTGCTGCGCGCGGCGAAGGTGAGCTACGCGAGCGCGGATGGGAAATCAGGTGGGCTGGGGTCGGACACGAAGGCGAGGGACTATTCGACGCATTCGTTCGGCGTTCAGTTTGTCGAGGTGGAGTGGCAGCCGCAGATTGCGCGACTGCGCGTGAGCCGCGTGGTGACGGTGATGGATGCGGGCCGGATCATCAACATGAAGACGGGGACGAACCAGATACAGGGCGGCGTGGTGATGGGCATCGGCATGGCGCTGCTGGAGCAGGCGATCTATGACCCGCGCAATGGGCATCCGATCAACGACAACTTCGCGGATTATCTGGTGCCGACGAATGCAGATGTGCCGGCGATCGATGTGCACTTCCTCGGAATTCCGGACCCGATGATGGGTGAGTATGGAGCGCGTGGGATTGGGGAGATTGGCCTGGCAGGTGTGGCGCCGGCGATCACGTCGGCGGTGTACCACGCGACCGGCGTGCGAGTTCGTGAGCTGCCGGTGAGGATCGAGGACCTGCTGCGGTCTACGATCGTGTAGGGACTGGGCTGGAGTAACTACTGCGCGGGCGTGCGCGGCGTGGCATCGGATGATGTGCGATCGGCCTGCTGGCTGACTCCATTGTCGGCCATAGCAGTTGCGATGGGGATGCCGAAGAGGACTTTGACGGCGATCTTGTCCGTGCCCATGGCGGCGGGGTCGAAGTACCAGTGCGTGAGGCTGGTGACGATGCCTTCGTTTAGCCGCTGATCGGGTGACTCGAGGACATGGAAGGCTTCGAGCTTGCCGTCGGCCTTGAGGTTGGCCTGGATGACGACGAGCCGGCCGACGTTGGCGCCGACGAGTGCGGGTGGGAGCTGCGGAAGGCGCTCATCCTGAGGAAGAGGAGGCGTGAGTGGGACGCCGGGATGCGCGATGCGGTCGTCGCGGGAGGCGCTGTACTGGAAGCTCCAGCGCGCGGCGTGGACGCCGAGCTTGGAGAGGTCGAGATAGACGGTGTAGACGGGGCCGCCGGTGAAGACGCCGTAATCGCGGACAGCGCCACCGCTGCCGCCGTGCGAGAGGATGGTCAGGCCGTAGGAGCCGCGCGGGTCGTTGGGGTTGATGGTAGCCGGGGCGGGATCAGACCGCAGGCCGCCGTTGCCGGTGGTGCCACCGACGATGGTCATGCCGGAGAAGGGAGCGGAGCCGTTGCCGCCGGCCGAACCATTCCCGGCGCCATTACCCATTCCCGGGTTGGGGGAGTGGCCTGATCCACTGCCCGTCCCGGTACCCAGGCCCGCGCCGTGTCCGGCACCAGCACCGGCGATGTTTGCGGTGCCGCCGCCTGAGCCGTTCCCACGCGTGCCGCCTGTGCCCGCTCCGCCGGAGGCTTTGGCAGTTTTGGCGCCCTTGCCCGCGCCGTTGCCGGAGGTGGCGACGCCTGAGCCGTTGACGCCCGCGGAGCTGGAGGAGCCGCCGGTGGTGGGGGCCTCGGGAAGGCTCGGACTGGCAGTCACCTCGAAACGGCCATGAATTTCGGCGGCAGGGATGTCGCGCTCGGAGAGAGTGGACTGAACATCAATGGCGTTGACGACGAGCAGATTGCGGGAGTCGGTGCCGCCGGCGGGCGTAGCGTTCGAAGGCGAGCTGGGGGCGCTGTTGGCAGCGACGGTGGGAGCGGATGGCCTGGTGGCAGCGGGCGGTGGCGCTGGTGGCTTCGGGGGCTGGTAGGCGCGGCCAGCTGTGGCATAAGCGGCGAGCTTCGGTGAATCGGCGAGTTCAGTCGCGGAGGTGAGTGTAGCGGTGTCGACGTTAGCGGCGTGGATTTTAGGCAGCGTGGGTTGCGGTACAGGCGCAGGCGTTGGCGGAGCGGCGGGTTTCACGACAGCGCTCAAAGTGGGCGCGGTGAGCGAAGGCGCGTGTTGCGCGGCTGCGATTCGAACCATGCTGGGAATTGGAATGGTCCTGGCCAGGCGCGGGGGATTTTGAAGATCAGGCTGCAGGATGGTCTGAACGGGATTGGTGGCATCCGGCGTGTTGGAGATGATGTGCTGCCGGCGCTGGTGGATGAGCGGCATGGACGAGGCACTTGATGGACCGTTGCGACCTGGCGCTGAGCGCAGCGAGGCGGAGGCGGGCGATGAGGAGGAGGCAGAGGAAGATTCCATCTCAGGGAGCAACCGAGCTTCGTCTTTTGCCTGCTGCTGGAGATCGACAGGCTCAAATCGCTGGCGAAGATGCGCCGGACCGTCGAGTGTGACAGGAGCGAGACCAAGTAGAAGGACCGTGACGATGACAACCGTGTGTACGCACGTAGAGGTGGGCAGTGAGCGCGCAGGGAAGCCGGTGGCGTTCGCAAGCGTGGGGGTGGAGAGGATCGGACGTGGACTGTCTAGAGGCACAGGAGTGGTCCGGGTGAGAGCATACTGGCTGGCGCAGGGAGAAGAAACGATGAAAGTAACCTGCGGCGCGAAACAGTGGTTTGTCCGTCCGTACCCGCGGGATTTCCTGATGGACTAAGCGGGCGTGTGGACCTAGGCTGTAAAGGGGTAGTCAGGACGAGGCAATGGCAGAGGCTCGACGTGCTAAGCGCCAGCGGCAGAAGAGGGGGCGTGACCAACGCGAACCAAAACGAGTGGTGGCCGAACTTACTTCCGCGGCGGCGATGGGCAATCCAAGGCATTGCGCAGGCCTCGCAGATAAGGGAGCTTTACAGATGGGCTAAGTCTAGTCCCGCAAAGGGGAATGTCAACGAAAAAGGCGGCCGCCGTGTGCGTTGCATCAATGCGAAGTGAATCGTGTGGAGACGCATGCCGGGAGTTGTTGATTAGTTATAGGTTTGCGAGTAACTCGAGATAGCAGACGGACAAAATATTGTTGTTGGAGGGTGGGTGTCAGCTTAGAATTCCGGTACCCGCGGAAGCAGACGGAGCAGGACGTGGCGGGCATTTTTCTTCCGTATGCGGCGAGGAATGAATGAGCTCCGTTGCGAGCGTAACTGTAACTGCTGAGAAGGTAGCTCCGGTGGGCCGACTATGGTGCCCGTTTCATGTGACGATTGCAGCGACGATTGCGCTGTTTACCTTCTTCTTCTGCGGGCAATCGATTGCAGACCCTGACATCTGGTGGCATCTGAGAGATGCGCAGATCCTCGTGCAACAACATCATTGGGTGCGCGTGGACCAGTTTTCGTACACGGTTGCAGGCACGCCATGGGTGAATTCAGAGTGGCTTTCAGAGCTGGTGTTTTATGGCATCTGGAAGCTGCATGGGGTGGGTGCGCTTTACTTTGGCTACGTGGTGATTGTTGAACTGATGATGATCGGAATTCTCACACTGGCGTATCGCGCGAGTGAGTCGATCAAGGCGTCGGCTGTGGCTACAGGCCTGGCAGTGGTGCTCTCGGTGGTGAACTTTGGCCCGCGGACGATTCTGCTGGGATGGGCGTGTCTGCTGGCGCTGATGTTCGTGCTGTGGAAGCTGATGCAGGATGGCAAGGCGCCGCTGTGGACGGTGCCGCTGATTTTCTTGCTGTGGGTGAATCTGCATGGGTCGTGGCTGGTTGGGCTGATTGTATTTGGGATTGTGGTGGGGAGTGGGTTTGTCTCGGGCACCTGGGGCAAGGTGGTTGCAGAGAAATGGACACCGGAGATGCGTCGCAAGCTGCTGCTTACAGCCGGCGCGATTGTGCCGGTGCTGTTTGTTAATCCCTATGGCTATAAGGGCGTGGTCTATCCATTCGACCTTGCGTACCGGCAGAAGCTGAATGTGGCGCACGTGGTCGAGTGGGCTTCAGTGAACTTTCATGAGCCGAGAGGCAAGATCGTATTTGGTTTGTTGCTGGCGCTTCTTCTGCTGGCATTAGCGGGAAGGCGGCAGTGGAAGCTCGCAGAGGTTGGGCTGGTCGCCTTCGGCCTGTACATGTCTCTGACCTATGTGCGATTTCTTTTTCCGGCAGCCATCCTGATTGCACCAATCCTGGCGCGGCAAATGGATTTTATGCCGGCATATAACCGGAAGGTGGATAAGTCGTGGGTGAATGCGTTGTTCTCGGCGGCCCTTCTGGCCGCGATTGCCTGGCGATGGCCGACAGCGAAGATACTCAACGACGATCTCGCGAAGAAGATGCCGATCGGCGGCGTGCATTATCTGCAAACCCATGTGGCGGAGGGTGAGCGGGTATTCAACCACTACATGTATGGCGGGTGGATGATCTGGAACCAGCCGTCGATTCCGACATTCGTCGACAGCCGGACGGATATCTTCGAATACAAAGGTGTGCTGGCAGATTACCTGGATGCGATTGGGCTAAAAAATTCGCTGGCGATCGTGGATCGCTATCACGCCAAGTACATCTTCTTTCCGTCAAAAGATGATCCATTTACTTACCTGATAAGACACACAGAGGGATGGCACGTTATCTATGACGATGGCGTGAGCTGTGTCTTTGAAAGAAACGGGAGTAGGAGCTAAGGAGCCAGGGGCGTGACCTGAAGCTGATCGCCTAACTGGGTGCTCGTAGCGGCTATGGTTCCGGAAGGAAGTTCGAGCGCGCTGGATGCCTTCCAGTTGATTGCGGTCATGCGAAAAGGGCGCAGATTCCCATAGGACGAGAGCACTCGATACTCTCGATCGAGAAGCAGGACGTCGATACTAAAGCGCATCCAGAGGGTATGAACCCCGTTGGACGGGCGAATGAGAAGGCCGTGGCCGGGTGCAATAGAACCGCGGCCCATCAGGCCCACAAAACGCGTGAGCGTCGTATCTGCGACTCCAATCCGGTCTCCCAGAACAGACTGGCGGACCGGATTGGAGATGCGTAGGAACTCCCGCGTTCGTGGACCCATGGTGCGTGGCGGCTAAACTTTGCGCTTGCGGCGCTGAATGAGAACGAGAAGGACCACGACGAAAAGAACTCCTGCAACAACGCGAATAATTGTGGGTGTATCCATGCTTTCTCCTATTGCAAGGTAGATAAGACAGTTGCGGGTTGAGTTAGAACAGCGTCTGCAAGTTGCGAATGATGCTGAGAAATGCTGGAGCGAGTAAGACAATGAACATACTGGGGAAGATAAAGAAAACGAGTGGGAACACCATTTTGATGGTCGTCTTTGCGGCTAGCTCCTCTGCTTTCTGACGCCGCTGGGTGCGCAGCGAGTCAGAGAATACCGCAAGTGCCTTTGAAATCGGAGTACCAAACTTATCGGTCTGAACGAGCATGCTGACGAAGGACGAGATGATCTCGAGCTTCGTGCGTTCGGCCATGTGACGCCAGGCGTCGATGCGCGGAGTTCCGGCCCGCTGCTCGAGGCTGATCAGGTTGAACTCGTCGCTGAGGTCGGGGTGAGTGTCGTTGAGCTCGCCGCCGACGCGCATGAGAGCCTGGTCAAGCCCGAGGCCCGCCTCCATGCAGATCGCAAGCAGGTCGAGCGCATCGGGTAGACCGAGGCGCACGCGCTCGCGCCGCTGCCGGATGAGGCGCGAGAGATAAAGGTCAGGTACGTAGAAGGCGAAGATTGCGCCGACGATGAACCAGAAGATCATGTCCTCGTGAATGAACAGACTGATGAGGACTGCGGTAAGCGCCGGAAGCAAAAGGCGCACGGCGTAGAAGATCTCGACATGGAGAGGGAGGCGGTAGCCGGCGAGCGCAAGCTGACGAGCGGCGCTTGACGTATTGGTGATGCCAACGGCGCGGCGGACACGCTCCGTCGCAAAACTGATCTCTGTGAGGATAGCCGCGGGTCGAAAGGGAGAGGCGGTGACGACCGGTTTGACGCCTTGAACGGCATCGAGCAGACGAGCTTCAGCGGTGGAGCGCCGCTCGAAGATGATGATGAGCAGCGTCGTCGCGATGAAGATAGTGAGGCCGGCGGAGATGATGATGTAGAGCATGGTTACACCTTCACCTGGACGATTTTCCGAATAATCAGGATGCCAAGAAGCATCAGCACGGCGCCCGCAATCAATAAGTGCTGACCGGACGGTTCGGTCAGTAGAGGAGCAGTGTAGTTGGGGTTGAGGGCGGTGAGCGCGAAGAACATGAAGATGGGAAGAAGGCAGAGGATCCAGCCAGTGAGCCGGCCCTGTGCGGTGTAAATGCGGATCTCGCCCTGGAGGCGGATTCGATCGCGAAGCAGCGTCGTGGTTTTATCGAGTACTTCAACGAGATTGCCGCCGGTCTCGCGCTGGATGAGCATCGCGGCGACGAGGAACCGAACGTCGGGGACGGGGACGCGCTCGGCGAGATTGAGCAGAGCGTCGCGAAGCGGAAGGCCGAGATTCTGTTCTTCAGAGACGCGGCGGAACTCTTTGCCAACCGGGTCGGCGATTTCCTGACCAACGAGGTCGAGCGCGGCAGTAAGCGAATGACCGGCGCGGAGGGCGCGCGAAACAAGATCCATCGCGTCGGGGAGAAGAGTGGAGAACTTCTGGAACTGACGCTTTCTCTTCAGATAGAGAAAAGAGTACGGAGAGAGGAAGGCGACGGTCGCGATGAGAGGAGCTATCGCTCGATTGAGGCCGAAGAGCAGGCTAAGC
This sequence comes from Acidobacteriaceae bacterium, assembly GCA_035605855.1. GTDB lineage: Bacteria > Acidobacteriota > Terriglobia > Terriglobales > Acidobacteriaceae > Granulicella. The sequence continues at coordinate 20,103 of DATNGO010000048.1, forward strand.
CAATAGGCAGCGACGAAGGCAACCAGAGAGCCGAGAACGAGGGCACCTACGGTCCAGTCGAGGCCGGCTTCGATAATGAGTTTGCGGAGCCGGGCCGCAGGTGTGAGATTCCCGAAGAGGCGATTGAGCCAGGGGATCGTGCTGTAGGAGTCGTGACGGAGGATGTCGACTTGCTGCGCGGCGTTGGCGTAGGCGCGCCCTGCAACGTTGTGCAGACGGGAGTGGGCGAGCTTCTCCGACCGCGTGGGTTGAGTGAGCATCACAACCACTGCGAAGACTACGACGAGGATGAAAACAAACAATAAGAGGAGGGCCATGTTCGTTGAGGGTTATACGTCGACGGAATGGTTATAGATTTCCATGGGTACGTTGATGCCCGAGGCCTGGAGCTTTTCAAGAAACTTTGGAACGATACCGGTGGAGCAAAAGCGGCCGAGAACTTTGTTGGTGGGACCCAGGCCGCGCTTCTCGAAGCGGAAGATGTCCTGGAGGCTGACGACGTCCTCGGACATTCCGGTGATTTCGGAGAAGTGCGTAATGCGTCGCGTGCCGTCACTCATGCGCGAGATCTGAATGATGATGGCGACTGCGGAGGCGATCTGCTGGCGGATCGCTTTTTCGGGAAGGTTAAGGTTAGCCATCATCGCCATGGTTTCCATGCGGGCGATGGCGTCACGTGGACTGTTGGCGTGGATGGTTGTGAGAGAACCGTCGTGGCCGGTGTTCATGGCCTGGAGCATGTCGAGCGCTTCTTCGGAACGGACCTCGCCGACGATGATGCGGTCGGGGCGCATGCGAAGGGAGTTGACGACAAGTTCGCGTTGTTTGACTCCGCCGCGACCTTCGACGTTGACTGGGCGGCACTCGAGTCGCACAACGTGATGCTGCTTGAGTTGAAGTTCAGCCGAGTCTTCGATGGTGACGATGCGTTCGGTGTCGGGGATAAAGGTGGAGAGCACGTTGAGCAGCGTGGTCTTACCGGCGCCGGTACCACCCGAGACGACAATGTTGAGACGTGCCTTGATGGCGCCCTGGAGAAGCTGCAACATCTCCGGAGTGATGGTTAAGTTACGGAGAAGATCTGCGGCTTCGAGGGGTGTGGTGCCGAAGCGGCGGATGGAGACGATGGGGCCGTCGACTGCGAGTGGAGGGATGATGACGTTGACGCGGGAGCCGTCGGCGAGACGCGCATCCACCATGGGCGATGATTCATCGACGCGGCGGCCCACAGCGGACACGATCTTGTCGATGATGTGCATGAGGTGCACCTGATCCTTAAAGGTGACCCCGGTCTTTTCGAGGACGCCGCCACGCTCCACGTAGACGGCGTTGTGGGTGTTGACGAGTATGTCGTTGATGGTTGGATCCTGCAGGAGCGGCTCGAGTGGGCCGAGACCGAAGACCTCATCGAGCACCTCACGGCAGAGACGATCTTTCTCCACCATGCTGAGCGGGGTGTCAAGCTGCGTCATCAGGTCCTGGATGACGGCGAGGATCTGCTGGCGAGCGCGCAGGTCCTGCAAATTGCGCAGCTTCTCAAGGTCGATCTTGGCGAGCATGTCGCGGTGCAACGCAGACTTGATCTCCTGGTAGACGCGACCGGAGACGCCCGGACGGACCGAGTCATTGCCGCGAACGGGCGGAAGGCGTCCAAAGGATGGCACCACTTCATTCATCGAGCCCACGTTGACCTCCCTGCAAACTGCTGTGTGCGCACCGGATTATCCGGAGATACCAAGGACATTGAAACGAGACCGCGCGTCATGAATTCGTTTCTCAGTACTGTCATCCTCCGCGATTTCAAGTGATCCGTTGAGATGCAAAGTCCACTTATTGACGCCCTGCATGAAGTCGGACCGGGATTTGACGGAAACCGGGATACCGGTCGCGATGGCTTCTGTGAGCTCCTGCTCGCAGTTCGGGATGACGAGCGAGATCTTTCTGTGCAGCGCCTTTTCGATATTGTCCACGGTGAGTGGAGCTCGTTTGGACCAGCGATTGAGAACGACCTGCGACTTGGACATGGGGTAGTTGAGCCGTAGCAGGTAATCGAGGAAGCGTGATGCACTGCGAATGGACGGCAGCTGAGGTGTAGCGATGAGAGAGAACTCGTCGCTGGCCTCGAGAATGGCGAGATTCTGCTCGTCAAGACCGCAATGGGTATCGACGACGACGTAGTCGTACATGCGAAGCAGAAAACGGAGGGTTTGCTGGACGGCCTCAGAGGTGGTCTTGGGCGTCATGCCAATTCCTTCGGGCGATGCGAGTACTTCAAGGCCGCTCTCGTGTTTGAGCGCGAAACCCTGCAGCAGCTCGGCGTCCATGCGGCTGAGGTTGCAGGCCAGCTCGTAGAAGCCATAGTTATGGTACTCAAGACCAAGGTGGAGAGTGACCTCTCCCAACTCGGGGTGATGGTCGATGAGAAGCACCTTTTTCCTGCGCTTGGCGAGAGAGTAGGCCAGATGAACGGCGAGGGTGGTGGTGCCGACGCCCCCTTTGACTCCCATGAGCGTGATGAGTTTGCCCTGGACCGAGGAGACCAGCGAGTCGCGCTTCTTGCGCGAGAGCTGAACGAGGGCCTCCTGGACGCCGTCGGCCAGCAGGGGCTTTTCGAGATATTCGGTGCAGCCGGAGCGCATCGCTTCGATGATGGACTCGGAGTCCATACGGTTGGAGACCGCGAAGATGGAGATCGGAGTCGGCGAGGATCGACGCAGGTACTCGACGGTATCGAGGGCCATGCGGCGGTCGTGATCGAGGTCGATGATGCAGACCTCAGGATGAATCTCACGCATGGTGCGGACGAGCGAAGCATCCTTCTCGCCGAAGTACTGCTGAAGAGATGCACCAAAGGTAAAGCCCGGCAACGACGCGACGACGCGCCTGAGGAGATGGACGGCTGGGTCGTCCAGATGAATTGCCAGGAGGGTGATACCGCCCTGGGCGTTTTCCGAGTTCGATGTTCCGAACATGTTAGCCACGGTAATTTCCTATCTCTGTACGATCGGTGTGGCCGTTCCCGGAACCTTGTTAGCCCCAGGGAAGTGCTGATCGAAGCGATTTGGATCGAGAGCCGGGACCACAGGTTTAGGCAGCAGCGGTACTGCGGTTGGGATGCCAAGCGGGTCCACGATTGTAGGAGTTACAACAACGAGGAGCTCGGAAGACGTGAGGTTCTTGGAATGCGAGTGAAAGAGCTGACCCAGAATCGGAATATCCCCGATCCCGGGAATCTTGCTCAGCTGGATCGTGGTGTTTGAATCGAGGAGCCCGGCGATGCCGAAGCTTTGGCCGTCTTTCAGCTCAACGGACGTCTCAGCGCGGCGGGTGGATATAGCGGGGACCGAGAAGCCGGAGATGACAACAGCGTTGCCGTAGTCGAGTGAACTGACCTCCGGCGCAACCTTGAGCAGAATCGAATTATCCGGCTGGATGGTACCAGTAAAGTCGAGTTTAATGCCGTAGGGGCGGAACTGGATAGTAACAGCCCCCGCGCCTCCGGCGGCAGTTCCCTGAACTACAGGATAGGGGAATTCACCGCCCGCGAGGAAGTGCGCGGGTTCCCCGCTGATGGCCATAAGATCAGGTTCGGCGAGGATCTGAAGAACGTTCCTCGTTTCCAGGTCCTGAATGGTCGCGGCGAGATTGAGATCCGGGCGGAAGAGGAAGATGTTGAGCAGGCTGCTGACGTTGAAGCTTGAGACGGTGCCCTGAGCGTTCCCGCCGATGGTCCCTGTGATCGCGCCCGGGGAGCTCGGGGAGGTGAACTGTTGCGTGGTGACGGTGCCGGGGGTGTTGGCTGCGCCCGTGCTGATAATGTTGATGCCAAAGGTGTTCATCTTGCCGCGGTCGACCTCGGCGAAGCGCACCTTCAGCATGATTTGCTTGCCGTGCGGCGGCACGTGGACGAGGAGGGCGTCGACGACCTCCTTGGAATAATTCTGCGCCATCTTGTAGACGTTGTCGGCAATCTCTTTGTCGGTGACGGTGCCGGAGATAACGACCTTGCCTTCTTCGGCGCGGGCCTCGATGGGCTGATTCGGGTAGGTCTGCTGCAGGGCATCGCGGAAGCCGGCGATGTCGACATCGGCCGAGACCTCCAGCATCCGGGAGCGGCCTTCTTCATCCCAGAAGACAACGTTACTGGAGCCTGCGCTCTTGGCGGTAATCACAACCTGATTGGGTGAGGTTGTGGTGCTCTCTGCGACGGCAGGATTGCTGATGTAAATCTTGCGGAGCCGGGCCTGCATGGTGACGATGATGGAGCGGCCGACGAGGATGTGAACGCTTTCCGTTTCGGCCGATGTCTGGGCCTGCGGCAGGGCCTGTACGGTTGCGGGCGCGGGCGCAGGAGCCGGTGTCTGAGGCGCGGCGCTGTCCTGCGACGACGCAGGCAGTACGACGCAAAGTGGAAGTGCGAGGGTTAAAGCCAGCCCAGTTCGAAAGTGCATATCAGAGTAGCCTCATCCTGTCTCGACTAAAATTTTTCGACCGTGTGTTTGTCCCCTGCGATCGTTTCTACCGTGTAGTACTCAGGCGGCCGGGAAGGCTTTGGCGTCCGCGCCACGGCCACATGCGGCCTGGGCTCGGGCGGCGCAACGTCAGCTATCAGTTGCGAGGCCAGGACCGGCTTCTGTTCGGGCTTGTTCTGATCGGCGCCGTTTCTCAGAACAAATTGGACGGAGCCCTGCTGAGTGGCGAGTACGAGCTTCTGGGCGTCCCGGGGGCTCAAGAGCAGGGTGACGACGTTGACGGTCTGCGCCTTGCCCTTGGGATCGGGCTCAAGCGTCTGCCCGGCGGTGAGGACATCTACGTCTTGCAGGATGGTCTGGGTGAGGGGAGCGGAAGCATTGTCCGGGCGATAGGTCAGGAGAACGTCGACATGAGAGCCGGGATAAAGGAAGCCGGCGACACCGACGACGTCGTTGGAGCGAATGGAAATGGCACGCATGCCATCGGGAATCTTAACGGACAGTCCGAAGCCCGAGCCGGGAGCGGCCAGATCGTTTTCGACGAGCGGCTGATTGGCGCTCACTGGGTAGAGGAGGGAGCGACCGAGGACCTGCTCAGGCTTGGAAAATGCGCCGGTAAGAGGCATTGAAGCAGGCCAGTCGACGACCTTGAGATTCGCGGGGGCGAGTGCGGTTCCTGCGGCCAACTGATCGACCGCGGCTATGACCCGGATGGTTACCGGCGCGGCGGACCTTTGGTTCCTGATACGCGAATAAAGAAGATACGTTGCGCCTGCGGAGAGAACGAGGGCGATAAACAGAGCGAACGAAAGTCGACGAACATCCATGATTCAACCCTTCCAAACCGTCGATATCAGAGTGCCGACGGCACCCGCAGCAATCGCAACCCCGTAGGGCATGCGGACGGCCTTGACGCTGGACAGATTCAGCTCCGGATTCTCGCGCATACCGCTGGACGCGTGGAATCGGATGAGCGAGGTGATATTAGAGAAGGTAGTGCGGTATCGCTTGAGAACGATGACATATCCCAATGCGATGAGACCACCCGCCAGAGCGCAGACAATGAGAGCCATGCCGGCGTTGTGATAGCCCACCCAGGCCCCTACCGCGGCCATGAGTTTGACGTCGCCGCCACCCATCGCATGAATCACAAACAGCAGAAAGAAAGCGCCTCCGCAAAGAACCAGCCCGAGGAATCCCTCCAGTAGACCGTGCCAGCCCAGAAACCCGAAACGAACCACCAAAGCGACGAGCATCGCCGGGTAGGTCAGCCGATTGGGAATGCGACGGGAGATCACATCGAACCAGGCGCCCAGAAGCGCTACGACTACCGCTCCATCGAGCAACCAGATGTGCATGGTGTACCCCTTGCCCGCAAAACCCATACCAGGAGAAAGCCTAACCCTGCCGACCGTACGAGGCGGCGCCTGTGCGGCCGGCAGAGTCGAATCAGTTACTGGCCTGTAGCGCTGCTCAACTGGCTGCCAATGGAGCTGAACGCATTGTTGATGTAGTTGGCGACGGTCTTCATGCCGGCAACCGCGCCAAGAGCGATGAGCGCGCAGATGAGCGCGTACTCAATAAGGTCCTGGCCGGATTCGCTCTCATGAAGACTGGATACGAGGGTACGTAGAGTCATGGTCGATTCTCCTTGGGAAGTGAAAGGGTGGTCTATTCAGTTGTAGTCGTTCATAAAGCGAGCCCGATCGGTTAGATCACAATCTCGTCCGCACTGCACAATAAAGGAAGGACGCACACACGTAGCTTGCGGGAGTGAAGGTTCGCATCGAACTGATTCTCGCTGCGTGCCGCTTGCGCGGCTCAATCCTTCTTCCTTATCGGCTATCGTGCCGATACAAGTATCAGTCGCTACACCCGCTGTCAATTCATTTTAGTAACTTTAGGCGCGGTTACCCCTACCTTAGTACGATCGTGTGTTACTGAGGTAACCAGTGAACCAACGGTGGCGGGGCTGGTCCATGTGCATAGGCAAGACCCTGCAAATTCGTTCAGGCAAGCGACTTGAGTTCGTTTGGCGCCAGGGTCAGGTGGCGTGATTTCTGATGGGGCAGATGGAGTCTGATGGTGGTTACTGTAGTGCGGAGGCCGAGGAGGGATTGAGGCGTTCCGTGGAGGTCGGTGATCAGCCGGGCGCAGCCCTCGACCTGGGCAACGGACTGGTTGTTGATTTTGAGTTCGGCGGAGTGGGGAAGGTAACGGAGTTCGGCAACGGCGCCGCTGCGGTCGAGAGGGATTCGGAAGACGCCATTCTGTGCCGCGGGGCAGTCAGGGCGGACGTTCCAGTGGAGTTCATCATCCTGGCGGCGGACGCCGGCGAGGCGCCAGGTGTAGTCGTAGAGCACGAGTGCGCAGGGCGAATAGCTGGCGGACCCCGACTGGGTGAAATCTCCAGTGAGCGGATCGAGCTGCTGGCGGAAGGTTGGATCGCGCAGGACGGCGTTGCACCACTGCTGCATCATGTGCGCGAACTCGGCGGAGCGGTGATAGTGGTCGAACCAGCGGCCGGCGCGAAGAGCCGTGAGGGCCTGCGAAGGGCCTCCCCAGGAGTTGCGCGGGATGGGGTGGACGAAAGTGGGGTCGTCGAGGGCGCTGGAGGGGAGCGGATATGGAGCCCAGAAGGCGTGCGGGTTGCCGAGTTGCCGTGTCCAGAGGGTGTCGAAGGTCTTCTGGTCGACGACGTGCTCGCCGCAGACGCGCGAGAGGATGTCGCAGTTGATCTTGACGAAATGATTCTGCGCGTCGAGGTCGTAGAAGGCGGCGTCTTCGGGGACGTAGAGCCTGTCGAGGATGAGCTTGCGGATAGTTTCGGCGCGGTCGAGCCAATGGTCGGCGTCAGAGGATTTGCCGAGGGCCTTCGCCATCGCGGCGAGAGCGATGCGTGCGCCGTAGACGGTGGCGGAGAGATCAGGGCAGAGGCGCGGGAGGGTTGGGACGGGAGCGCATTTACGCGCGTCCTTGCCGGGGCACTGGCGCGGCATGCCAGCCCAGCGTGGACTGTTGTCCATGCCCGTGTCGTAGGTGCAGAAGCCTTCGATGAGGCCCGTGCCGCGCGTATTGCGGTAGCGCGTGAGCCAGCCATCCCACCGGGAGCAGGCGTTGTAGGCAGTGTGGAGGAGCTCGGAGTCGCCGGTGGCGCGGACGAGCTCCCAGGCTGTGGCCGCGATGGGGACGACCATCTGGATCTGGCCGAAGCCGGTTTCAGAGCGCTTGTTGTTGGCGGGGAGCTGGCCGTCCTCGTGTTGCAGAGCGAAGAAGGTCATGTGCGTGTTGCGCGCGACGTCGGGACGGAAGAGCGAGTAGACGAGCGACTCGTGCGGTCCGCATTCCTGCCAGATGCCGGCATACTCGGCGCCCTCGATGAGAACGGGGCCGGGGAAGCGTGGAAGGACCTGCACGTTGCCGGCGAGGACGGCGAGCGCGCGGTCGTAGGCGTGCTGCCATGTGGTGTTGGAGGTCGAGAAGGATGGCGCTGCGCTTGACGGCGTGCCAGCTTGTGCGAGGAGCGCGAGCGGGCGCATCACCGGCGCGAGCGTAGTGAGAGCGGCAGCCTTCAGGAGTTCGCGGCGTTGCATACAGGAGTGGGCGCGGGCGCAGCAGGTGAAGGCTCGGTGGAGTTAAGCAAAGTGGCGGCCCAGGAAGAGACCTCGGCGGCGAAGGCGTCGGAGTTTGAGGGCGAAGCTCCTTCGAGAGCAGCGAGCTGCACGGCGAGGTTGCCGATGGTCGAGCTCTCGGGTGCGCCGCGGCGGACGGGAAGGCCGGTGCGCTCTGCGGTGAGGCGGCAGAGGAGGTCGTTGCGGCAACCGCCACCGACGACGACGATCTCGGTGGGCTGGTGACCGGTGTGATGGCGCAGCTCTTCAAGGGCGCGTGCATAGGCGGCGGCAAGGCTGTGAAAGACAAGAGAGGCCATATGTGCAGCGCCGGCAGGTGACTCATCGAGCGGTGCGTGGCCTCGTGTGCGGAGCTGCGCGTTGATGCGCGAGGGCATGTTGCCGACAAGCCCGAGCTCGGGGTCGGCGACGTCGAGTTCGACGGCAGGGGCAGCTTCGAGCGAGGCGAGGCGGACGAGCTCTTCGACTGTGAAGCAGGTGCCGGCGGCCGCCCAGGTATCCATACACTGTTTGAGAAGCCACATGCCGTTGACGGCCTTGTGGAAGCAGATACGGTTGCCGATCGCGCCGAGGTTGGTGAAGTCGTCGGCAAGCGCTGCGGGCGAGTTGCAGGGCGCAGCGAGCAGCGCGCCGATGAGCGACCAGGTGCCGGAGCTGATGTAGGCCCAGCGCTCGGCGTGCGTGGGAATGCCGGCGATGGCCGAGGCCGTGTCGTGGCAGGCGGGAGCGATGAGCTCGGTGTCTCGCAGCGCGGGAAGATCGGCCAGTAGACCGCGGAGCTTGCCGAGACGTGTGCCGGGCTGAGTGAGCCCGGCAGCGCGGCTCAGATCAAGGCCGGCGGCGGCGAAGATCTCGGGACTCCAGTTGCGCGTGGTGAGATCGATCAAGCCGGTGTGGGTGGCGTTGGTGTATTCGGCGAAGGGCGCGGCTCCCCACCGCGTGAGCATGTACTCGGGCAGGTTAAGCCAACGTGTGCCGGGGGACAGATGGGCAGTGCTATCGGCATAGAGCTGGTAGAGCGTGTTGAGGCGTGCAAGCTGGATGCCGGTGATCTGGTGCAGGCGCTCGGGGGAGATCTTTGTATGGAGCTGTTGCTGCGCGGCGATGGTGCGCTCGTCGCGATAGCAGAAGGGCGCTGCGAGCGGATGGTTTTCGGCGTCGAGGCGGACGTAGTCGACAGCCCAGCCATCGACGGCGATAGAGCGGATACCTTCCGGCGCGAGTTCGGCGGCGCGGCCAAGGCCTTCGTCGATGCCGGCTTCGATGGTGGCCAGCGGCCAGCGGAGGCCGTCGTCCTCGACGGGGCCGTTGGGAAATCGGTGGACGAGCGTGACTTCAGGCGTGTCCTGGTGCCAGCGGAGGAGAGAGACGCGACAGCTCTCGGCGCCGAGATCCACTGCGACAAGTGCGCGCTTGCCTTTGGGGGGTTGGGGAACTCGCGGTGCTCGAGAAGCTGCCTGACTCACCGGAGATAAGCCTCCACGAGGCCGCCGTCGACTGGGATGAGATGACCCGTGGTGCAGCGCGCCAGCGGCCCTGCAAGGAACATGATGGCCTCAGCGCAATCCCTGGGGTCAATGGGTTGATGCGTGAGCGTGCGGGTGGCATAGAAGTGCGCCAGTACGTTGCGGAGATCGTCGTCAGAACCGGAATCGTCGAAGGGAAGGTTGTACTTTTTCAGAGAAGCGATGACGCGGTCGCGCGGGAACATCGTGGAGCCCTTGACGACCGTGGCGGGGCTGATGCCGTTGACGCGCGCCTTGGGCGACAGGCTGACGGCGAGCTCGCGCACGAGATGGCTGAGCGCGGCCTTGCTGACGTCGTAGGCCTCGCTGCCGCGCTTGGCAACGACGGCGTTGGCGGAGCTGGTGAGGACAATGCTGGCCTCCAGGCCCTGGCTGTCGAGGATGGATTTGAACTCGTCGGCGAGCAGGTAGTTTGCGGTGACGTTGACCTCGAGGGTGAGCGCCCACTGCGCGTCGGAGATGATTCCGTCAGGTGAGGAGGGGAAGAGAGCGGCGGTGTTGACGAGGATGTCGATGCCGCCGAAGCGCAGGATGGTCGCATCAAACGCCGAGCGGATGGCGGCGCGGTCGCGGATGTCGATCGAGGTGAAGTCGGCGACCTCGCGGCCGTACTTCTGCTGAACCTCCCTGGCGACGGCTTCGGCGCCTTTGACGTCGCGGTCGGCGACCATGACGTGCCCGCCACGCTCTGCGGCGAGCAGTGCAACCTCGCGGCCGATGCCGCTGCCTCCGCCAACGATGAGAGCAATCTGGCGGGAGAGTTGTTTCTCCGGTGGCTGGCGGCGAATCTTGGCCTCTTCGAGCGCCCAGTACTCAATGCGGAAGGCTTCGCTCGGAGGGAGCGCGACGTAGTTGTCGTGAACGGTGAAGTTGCTGGAAGGAATACGTGCGGAGGCCTGGGGAACTTCGGTGCAAGTCTTGCCATCGCCCAGTGAACCAGCGCCCTGCATGACCCCAATGGCATTGGTGTAGAACTCGCCGGTAATGCGGGACTCGGCCTTGTTTTTGCCGAAGGAGAACATGCCGATGCCGGGGATCAGGATGACGGTGGGGCTGGCGTCACGCTGTTTGGGCGAGTCGGGCAGAGCGTGCTTGGTGTAGTACTCAGCGTACTCGGCGCGATAGGTCTCGAGCGCGGAGTCGAACAGCGCAGGCAGATGCCCGGGATCATCGGACGGATTCCAGCGCACGAACAGCGGCCGGATCTTGGTGCGGATAAAGTGGTCGGGGCAGCTGGTGCCGAGGTGAGCGAGCTGCTGAGCCTCTGTGGAGTTGACGAACTCGAGGACCTGCGGCGAATCGGTATACGTCCCGATGAAACGTTGCTGACGCGAGACGGCTCCACGCAGATGAGGCATAAGCCTGGCGGCGATCTGCTTGCGATCGTCACGCGCCGGGCTGCTGGCGCCTCCAAAGCGCTTGTAGTTGGGCCGGGCTGCATGACGCTCGATGAACTGACCAATCTGGTCGATGATGGTGATCGTGTTTACGTAACACTCGCGCTGCGTATTGCCCCAGGTGAAGAGGCCGTGGCCGCCGAGGATGACGCCGTCGCAGCCGGGCGTTTCGGAGACGATCTTGCGCAGCATCATGCCGAGCTCGAAGCCGGGGCGCTGCCAGGGCAGCCAGGCGAGCTTGTGGCCGAACTCTGCGTTGAACTCGTCCATGCGCTGTTTACCGTTGGCCGAGGCGGCGAGGGCGATGGCCCAGTCCGGGTGCAGGTGATCGACATGCGGAAAGGGAAGGAAGCCGTGCAGCGGTGTGTCGATGGAGGCCGCGGTGGGGTTGTTGCCGAAGGTGACGAGCGGATAGAGCTCGACCATGGCGTCCTCTTCGTCGACGCCACGGTACTGCTTCTCCAGCGCGAGCAGCTTGTCGAGGTAGAGCGTCGCGAAGCCCGAGCGCTTGATGCTGCCGAGATCGCCGCCGCTGCCCTTGACCCAGAGCACGAGCTTCTTCTGGCCGTCCACGGGGTCGACGGTTTCGAGCTTCGAACTGGTGTTGCCGCCGCCAAAGTTGGTTAGGCGTAGGTCAGAGCCGAGAAGGTTCGAGCGGTAACGCAGGAGTTCCGGAGCGTCGAGGGTCGCGGCGAAGGAATCGTCCCACTTGTCTTCTAGAAACTTGAGCTTGGATGTCGTTGTGGTTTGGGGCATAGAGGGCTCTCAGGAAGGAAAATCCCAACCATTGTTCCACACCGAACCGCAATAGAGCAAAAGTTCCTTATTTGAACTTTACTCGAAGCTCGAGCTTGCGTTCTCCAGTATCGCGCGGCGAGTAACGAGCCGGTGTGTGACGTAGTTGTAAGGTGGAACGGTTTGTCCGCGGAGCAGAGCAAGGCCGAGGTTCATGAGCGCCGGGCCATAGCTATTGGTCTCGTGGGAGACCGAAGCGATCATGGGCGAGTTGCGGCGGCGCATCTCTTCGACAGCGTCGTGGATGCAGTCCTGGCCGACGACGGCGACGTGGCGCTCGCGCTTGAGTTCACGGGCCGCATCAATGGCGCCGAGAGCGCTGGAGTCATTGGCGGCGGCGATGAGAATCTGTTTTTCGCGGGGGTGGCGTTGCAGGAACTCCGAGATGACCTTGCGGCTGCGCTCGCGGATGCCCCGGCCGTCTATGCGGACGAAGACCTCGACGGGGAGCTCCGGCAGGGCGGAGCGGATGGCCTCGAAGGCCCCGGAGACGCGGCTCTGGACGAGGAGGCCTGCTTCGGGCAGATCAAGACCGATTGCCCAGTCCACCTTGCCGTCCCACTCGGAGATAGCGAACTGTGCGAGCGCCTCACCGGCGGTCATGCCGACGCGGTAGTTGTCGACGCCGAAGAAAGTAGCGTGCGGATGAGGGATGTCAATGGCGATGAGGGGGATTCTGGCGGCGGCAATTCGATCGCCGATGACCGGAGCGACCTCGTGCTCGACCTGAAACTCGATGATGAGATCGACGCCGGCATGGATGAATTCTTCGGCGTTCTTCACTGCCGTCGGACCGTCGTACTTGTTGTCCAGCACCATGAGGTCGACACCGCAGCTGGCAGCGGCTTCGACCAGGCTGTTGGTGACCTCGACGGAGAACGGCATGTCCGCGCTCTGTCCCGCAAAACCGAAGCGCAGCTTTTTGGGTCGTGAGACGTGGCGGTAGGTTCCGTCCTGCGCCTGCGAAATGTAGCCGCGATGCGCAAAGGTTTTGAGCACGCGGTAGACGGTGGTCTTGGAGACGCGCGTGCGGCGATGGATTGCCTCGAGCGTCATCGGCTGGTTTTCGTTTTGCAGCAACTCGAGGATGTCGAGCGCTTTGGAGAGAACCGGTATCAGATAAAGGCGCGGACTGGATTTCGCCACTTGATCTCCTGAACTGGGCTTTACAGTTCAGAATGATAACGTTTCGCTATTGAATCCGAAAGAGTACGAATTCGAATATCGTCAGGCGTATGTGGCGGTGGACTTGCGGTTACGTTCACCGCGTTCTCGACCTGTGCGTTCCACGTAACCGCTCGACGCAAGCTCCTGGAGCGGGTCGGGAGCGAGGCCACGGCGCTCGCGCCAGGCCCGAATAGCCGGACGCACATCGGTCCAGAATGCGGAACGGAAGCACTCTTCGGCCTCGACGAGGCGGCAGGCGTCCTGCAGCTCCGCCAGGCGCTTGAAATCGATGAGCGCGGCGCGGGCGTAGAGTTCCTGCGCGGTGACGACGCTTTGAATCATGGCCTCCATTTTGCCCTTGAGGTTGTGGCTCTGGTCGATCATGAAGGCAGCCGAATCGGCTTTTGCACCGGCCAGGATGATCTCGGCAAAGATGCGGAAGAGCTGGTAGGGGTCGATGGAACCAAGGGTGAGATCGTCGTCGGCATATTTGCGGTCGTTGAGGTGAAGGCCGCCGAAGCCGTTCTTCTCGATCAGCCAGGCGATGATCTGTTCGATGTTGGTGCCCTGGAGATGATGTCCGGTGTCGACCAGCACCTTAGCCTTCGGGCCGGAGGCCTGGCACAACATCATGGCCATGCCCCAGTCGGCGATATCAGTGTGGTAGAACGCGGGTTCGAAGGGCTTGTACTCGATGAGCATGCGCTGATTGGGGCCGAGCGCCGCGTGTGTCGCCGACATAGCCTCCTCCATCCAGCGGATGCGGCGGCGGACGGATTGAGTACCAGGGTAGTTGGAGCCGTCAGCGACCCAGATAGAGAGATCGCTGCTCTCAAGTCCCTTCGCGATCTCGACCGAGTCGAGCATGTGTTGGATCGCCATCTGGCGTATCTCGGCGGAGGGGTTCGCGATGGAGCCGAACTTGTACTCCTGCGCCTGGAAAAGGTTGGGATTGATGCTGCCCGCGCGGACGCCGTGCTCACGTTCAAGGGCGCGAATAACGGGGATGTCGTTGACACCGTTGGGCATGTCCCAGAGCACGTGAAGCGCGACAGTGGGGGTAATGCCGGTGAGCCGGAAGACCTCGCCGGCGTCGGCGAACTTCTCGGCTGTAGTGGTCGCTGCGGCATCCTGGATGAACTTGCCGAAGCGCGTTCCGGTGTTGGCGAAGCCCCAGGACGGAATCTCGATACGGAACTGATCGAGGGCTTTGTCGATCCGTTCTATGCTCTGGTCCTTCATATTTGCCACCGGTCGAATCGAATGAGGAATTCAATACCTATTGAAACTGCAAGCTTCGCTGATTTTTGAGCCGTTGTCAAAGGGTTTCGTTTATCGCGCGTCAAGCGCCGTTTTGCAGCAGGAAAATATGGAGGTGACGAGGGCCGTGCACACCCTTGATTCGCGTCATCTCGATGTCGGCGGTGGCGGACGGGCCGGAGAAAAATGTCAGCGGCAGGGTCGCAGCCGAAACGAGACGCGCGAAGGCCTCAGGCACATTCGTGACGATATTGTCAGAGTTCAGGATGCAGATATGGACGTCGGGCACGAGAGTGGCGGCGCGGCGCCCCTGGCCGGAGATACCCTCGAGGACGATTGTTCCGGTTTCGGCAATGGCCAGAGCGCCGAGTGTAACGGCAGCGTCGAAGCGATCGAGCTCTGCAGGGGAGAGATTGCGGTCGGGCGTGACCTCGAAACCGTCGGGGAGGAGATGTGCCGGGAGGTCTTCCGGAATGAGGACGCGATGGGCGTTATGGTGTTGCAGCGCGTTCCGAATTGCGGACGGGAGCTGATCAGCCTCGCAGGAAATAACGTTCGCGTCGTAATCGGCCAGCCGCTCTGTGAGGAGCGCCCGGGCTTCTTCGTGGGAGAGCGAGGAGTGCTGGGTATACGTGCGCGGAATCTGCGCGTAGTCGAGCACGGCGCCTGCGAGATCCGTTGCATGGCGGTTGGCCGACCGGATGGAGGAGAGGATAGCGGAACGCGCGTCAGCCGGCATGCGGAGCTCCTTCGGCAGTGGTCGCGTGTTGTTGCGGTGTGCTGTTGCGCTTCTCCCACCACTCGCGGAAGGTCTGAGGAGGGAGCATCTGAAGATCGCGGGATTGCGTCCATCCGCCGAGCATGCCGGGCAGCCAGTGAATCCAGCCTTCACCGTTGCTGTCTTTGCGGGTGAGAGGACGATCCGCGATTCGAGCAAGACGCTGTGCGGCGCGGAAGCGTGACTCGCTCTGGAAGACGCGGCTCATCGTCTTCATGGCCAGGGCTTCAGGACGAAGGGCGCCGAGACCTTTGGTGTCATGCTCTACGACCTTATGCCGCAGATGAACGAGAATCTCCGGGATGTTGATCCGTACGGGGCAGACCTCATAGCAGGCTCCGCAAAGCGAACTGGCAAAGGGAAGACTGCGCGCGTGCTGCATCTGCTGAAGCTGGGGCGTAAGGATGGCCCCGATGGGGCCCGCATAGACGCTGCCGTAGGCGTGCCCTCCGGTCTCGCGATAGACGGGACAGATGTTCTGGCAGGCGCCGCAGCGGATGCAGTTCAACGTCTGCCGTCCTTCGGGGTCGGCTAGCACACTCGTTCGTGCGTTATCCATGAGGACGACGTGGAAGTTGCGCGGACCGTCGTTTTCGTAGATGCCGGTCCAGATGGAGTTGTAGGGGTTCATGCGCTCGCCGGTGGCGCTGCGCGGAAGAAGCTGGAGGAAGACCTCGAGGTCGCGGAAGCGCGGAATCACCTTGTCGATTCCAGCGACGGTGATGAGTGTTCGCGGCAGCGTAAGACACATCCGGCCGTTGCCTTCGCTCTCCACGATGCAGACGCCGCCCGTTTCGGCGATGAGGAAGTTTGCGCCGCTAACGGCGGTTGGCACGCGAAGAAACTTCTCGCGCAGGAAGAGGCGCGCGGCGTCGGCGAGGTCTTCAGGTGAATTGCCCAGGTTGGGCAGATTCATCTCGCGCTGGAAGATCTCGTGAATTTGCTGACGGTTCTTGTGCAGCGCGGGAACGACGATGTGCGATGGCTTGTCATGACCGAGTTGAATGATGAGTTCGGCGAGGTCGGTCTCGTAAGGGCGGATGCCCGCCGCCTCGAGTGCGCCGTTGAGGCCGATCTCCTCCGTGGTCATCGATTTGATCTTCAGGATCTCTGCGGGGCTGGACGCATTCTGCTGTTCGGCCGCGATCGCTTCCTTCGCTAGTCGGACGACGATCTGGCTTGCCTCTTCAGCGTCGCGCGCCCAGTGCACGACTGCGCCGGCGCGGGTGCAGTTTTGCTCGAACTGCTCGAGATACGTGTCGAGATGCGCCATGGTGTGCTCGCGGATGCGCTGTCCGGCGAGACGAAGCTCTTCCCAATCGTTGAGCTCAGCAACCACCCGGGCACGCTTGTCCTGAATGACTGAGGTCGCGTGATGTAGATTCTTGCGAAGCTGAGCGTCCCGCAGGAGATTGTGCGCGGCCCTGGGGAAGGTGGGCGCGGTGCGCGGATCGAGGAGTGGACCGCTCATCGGGAGTTTTCCTGTTCGCCGGCGAGGACTTCAGCGATGTGCATGGTGCGGACGTTGCATCCGCGGCGATGCAGGCCGCCGTGGATGTGCATCAGGCAACTGTTGTCGCAGGCCGTGACGATCTCGGCGCTGGTGCTGAGGACGGCATCGACCTTCTCATCGAGCATCGCGCTCGAGACGTCGGCGTTCTTGATGGCGAAGGTACCCCCGAAGCCGCAGCATACTTCGAGGCCGGGCAACGGGGCGAGATCGATGTTGCTGATGGAGCGCAGAAGCGATGCCGGACCATCGCCGAGCTGAAGAGAGCGCAGACCGTGGCAACTGGCGTGATAGGTGACACGATGCGGGAACACAGAGCCGAGGTCGGTGACGCCGAGGCGCTTCGTCAGCAGCTCGGAGAACTCGTAGACCCGCGGAAGAACTGACTCGACCTTGGCGACGAGGCCGGGATGTTCGCCTGTTGCTTCGAGCTGGCGCGCCATGGCGGGATAGTGCTCGCGCATGTGCGCAACGCAACTCGAGGAGGGAACGACGATGACTTCGGAGTCTTGAAATTGCTCGACGAAACGCGGGAGCAGCGGGAGAGCTTCGTCCCAGTAGCCGGTGTTGACATGCATCTGGCCACAGCAGGTCTGGCCGGCAGGGAAGTCAATGCTGTGGCCAAGGCGCTCGAGCACGCGCACAACAGCCTGGCCTGTTGCGGGGAACAGGGTGTCGTTGTAGCAGGTGATGAACAGCGAGATGTGCAGGGGGACTCCTTCGCTGAGTCTAATTTTCAATACGGATTCTATTTCACTATGCTGTATCGGGTTCGGTAGGATGGTCTGTACTTTTTGGCAACTCGCTCTCGAAGCTACGGAGATATTGTGGGACCGAATCCGTTTGTTGGACTGATTTATCACTGGATCGGCGGATTCGCTTCCGCTACCAACTTTATTCCCTTCCGAAAGATCCGGCGCTGGTCGTGGGAGGTGTACTGGATTATTCAGGGATTCGCCGCCTGGATCGTCGCGCCCATTGTGCTGGCGAGCATCTTCGTTCCACACGTATGGCCGCTGCTTGGACAAGCTTACAGAGAATATCCGCGTAGCCTTCAGTACGCATTTGTGTTCGGCTTGCTGTGGGGTGTGGGTGGGATTACATTCGGGCTCGCGATTCGATATCTCGGGATCGCGCTGGGGTATGCCATCGCACTGGGGCTGTGCGCGTTCTTCGGGACTCTGGTGCCGCCGTTTGTAAATCGCATTCCGCCGCTCAACCAGCGCGAGATTGCAGTGATGGCCCACGCGACATCCGGCAAAGTGATTCTTCTGGGTGTGGTGGTGTGCGTGCTCGGCGTGGCGATAAACGGCGCGGCCGGTTACTGGAAGGAGCGGGAGCTTACGCCCGAAAAAAGAGCGGAGGCGGGAGAGCGCGACTACAACTTTGTTAAAGGAATCCTGATCGCGATTCTTGCAGGCTTCATGAGTTCCTTCTTTGCCTTCGGACTTGCAGCAGGGAAGCCTCTCGGTGACATCGCCAAAGCGCAACTGCTTGCCTCTGGACACCTGGATCTCTGGCAGAACCTGCCGATTCTCATCGTTGTTCTGTGGGGAGGGTTTCTGACGAACTTCGTCTGGTCGGCGATTCTGATCTTCCAGAACGGCTCCATCCGCCAGTTCGCAGGCGAGCCCGGTATCAATCCCATGCGCGCGACAGCAACCACTGGCGAGACGCTCGCAGAGTTTGATCCGACCAATCCTGCCCATCGCCGACTTTCAGGCGGAGCGCTGTTCGGGAACTACATCTTTGCGGCGATGGCGGGAGTGATCTGGTACTTTCAATTCTTCTTCTACTCGATGGGCCAGACGAAGATGGGTAAGTATGACTTTTCGTCGTGGACGCTGCATATGGCGTCGATCATCATCTTTGCAACGTTGTGGGGATTGGTGCTGCACGAGTGGAAGGGAACAAGCCGCACGACGAAGTTGCTGGTGACCCTGGGGTTGGCACTGCTCATCGGTTCCACGGTTGTAGTTGGTTACGGCAACTACCTGAAGGTGCAGGAAACTGCGGTGGTGACCTCGCAGCGATGAGGTGATGGCCTCTCCGAGTTTGTTCGGCGTGCGATATGCTGTAGGGGAATGAGGTTGATCGCTCAGTTCGCGCGCCGTCGAGGACTCCATCACGTGATTGCGATCGTGATCTGTGCGCTGATGCTGTTTTTCGCAGTCGGCAGCAAGGTAGCAGCCTACCACTCAAAGGAAGTGGCGGCCCGGTCGATAGCTGCAACGAAGGTTTGGCAGGCGAAGAATGTAGCCAGCGACTTCGAGGTAGTTGGCGCCAGGGTCACGCTGCAGACCGCTATGGAGCTGGTCTTTCTGCTGAGCTTATGTCTTGTAGTTACCAGGTTGCCGTTAGAGCGTGAGAGCTCTGGCTGTCATCCTCCCCTGGAGAACTTTGCTGCGTTAGCGATGCGACCTCCGCCCCTCTCCTAGACGGCTTCATTAGGCCCTCCGCTCGAGATATGCGGCGAGCGCCTGTGTCATCGGCTCTGAATCCAGCGAAGCGAGTCCAATCGATGTGTAAGCCTCTTGTCCGTGTGACAGGGTTTTGCAAAGGCATGGTGCCTTTGGCGTGTTGTCTTGTGTTGACTATTGGTTGCCATGATCCCGATGTGCAACGCGACAAGGCATCGGCTCCGGTAGCGCCGGTTGCGGTGGTTGAGCGGGGCCAACTGGCCAACAAACTCCAGGTTGCCGGTGAGTTCCTTCCATACCAGGAGGTCGAACTGCACGCGAAAGTCGCCGGATATATCAAGCGGATTAATGTCGATATCGGCGACCGCGTGAAGACGGGACAGGTGCTGGCGATACTGGATGTCCCTGAGCTGAAAGCACAGGTTCAAGGAGCGACGGCGGGCGTTCGCCAGACACGTGAGCAGATCACACGTGCCAACAGTGAGGTACAGCAGGCGCAGGCGAACTACGACGCGCTGCATGCGGAGTCGCAACGCCTGCAACAGGCGGCAAAGGCTCAGCCTGGTTTGATCGCGCAGCAGGAACTGGACGACGCAATGGCGAAGGATCAAGGCGCGGCGGCACAGGTGGACGCTGCGAAGTCGGCGCTGTCCGCGACCCAGCAGCAACTTGGAGTCTCACAGGCAGATCAGCTCCGCTATGCATCTATGGCGGACTACTCGCGGATCACGGCGCCGTTCAACGGTGTGGTGACGTGGCGCTATGCGGACACCGGAGCCTTGATCCAGGCGGGTACGTCCAACTCAGGCTCGATGCCGGTGGTGAAGCTGGCGGAGGTTGATGTGCTGCGGCTGCGGCTGCCGGTGCCGGAGTCGCTGGCGCCGTTCGTGCACGTGGGCGACACCGCGCAGATTGAGGTGCAGGCGCTGAACAAAACGTTCTCGGGGAGAGTGAACCGGGACACCGGGGCGTTGGATCCTTCGACACGCACAATGCAGGTGGAGATCGATGTGCCTAATCCGAAGGGACAGCTTGAACCCGGAATGTATGCACAGGTCACGCTCGATATCCAGCGCGCCGGCGATGCTCTTGTCGTGCCGGTCCAGTCAGTGGACCAGAGCGGAGGGCGGCCCACAGTGATGCTGGTGGACGGCTCGAATCACGTGCAGCGCCGTACGGTACAACTCGGTATCTCGACCGCGAACCGAATTGAGATTTTGAGTGGACTGCAAGCCGGTGACAAGATCATCGCAACGAATTTGTCCTCGTATCAGGCCGGAGAACTCGTGCAGCCGAGGCTCGATACGATGACGAGTTTCCATGAAGCGGAGGCGCAGTAGATGTCCAGTTTTGCGCTTCGCTATCCGTTTTTCATCATCATGCTCTGCCTTATAATCGGCGTCGTCGGCACCACGACGGTCGTTCGCATGCCGGTCGATCTGTTTCCGGAAATCAATATTCCCGTAGTCGTTGTCGCCACGTTTTATAACGGCATGCCGCCAGAGCAGATCGAGGCGCATATCACCAACCCCTTCGAGCGGTTTTTTACGCTGGGGAGTGGGATCGATCACATCGAATCGCGGTCGCTGCCCGGAGTGTCGCTCATCCGGGTCTATTTTCAGCCCGGAACCAATTCCGACTCGGCGGTAACCACAATCTCGAACCTTGCCATGGCACAGCTTCGCCGCATGCCTCCCGGAACGCTGCCGCCCGTCATCCTTAAGTTCGACGCGTCCAGCCTGCCGGTGTGCCTGGTGACCTTGAAAGGCAGGGGCCTGAACGAGACGCAACTTCACGACCTGGGCCAGTATGCCGTCAGGCAGCAGATTGCGAACGTTCCCGGCGCGTCCATCCCTCCGCCCTTTGGCGGGAAATACCGCCAGATCCAGGTGTACGTAGACCCAGTGAAACTAGAGGCGCACGAGCTCAGTCCGATGGACGTTGTGCGCACCGTGAACAACGCGAACGCCATTCTTCCTTCCGGCGACGTGAAGATCGGGCCAACTGATTACAGTATTTTCACCAACTCGCAGTTTCCGTCGGCGGATGAGATCAACGATCTTCCACTGCGCTCTGTTGGCAATGGACAGCTGCTTGTCTCCGACGTCGGTCACGCCAAAGATGCTTCTGCGATTCAGACGAACATTGTCCGCGTGGACGGACAGCACTCGGTGTATCTGCCTATTCTCAAACAGGGCGGCGGCTCCAATACGATCGCGGTCGTCAATGGCGTTCGCGCCGCTTTGAAACATCTGCTTGACGTGCCAAATTCACTTGTTGCGAACGTTGTTTTCGATCAGTCGGTGTTCGTAAAAACCGCGATCCGCAACCTCAGCTCGGAGGGTGGGATCGGCCTTGTGCTCACGGGGCTGATGATTCTCATCTTTCTTGGCAGTACCCGCGCAACCTTTGCAGTGATGCTCTCGATACCGCTGTCTGCGCTGGCGGCGTTTCTGGTAATGAGCCTCATGGGCGAAACGATCAATTCGATGGTGCTGGGCGGGCTGGCACTGGCATTTTCGCGCTTGATCGATAACTCCGTCGTGGTGCTCGAGAATATCTTCCGCCACATGGAGATGGGCAAATCATCGCAGGAGGCAGCCGAGGTTGGGGCACAGGAGGTCGCGCTGCCGGTGCTGGCCGCGACGTTCACGACAGCCATCGTCTTTTTTCCCGTTGTCTTCCTTTACGGCGTCAGCCGGTTTCTCTTTGTCGCGCTGGCGCTTTCGGTCGTACTCTCGCTATTCGCATCCTTCTTCGTCGCGTTTACGGTCGTGCCGCTCTTCTGCGCGAAGTTCATCAAGAATGCGCATCATGAGGTGGGGCATCACAAAGGAGGTAATCCATTTCAACGGTTTGTGCGTTGGTTCAATCGCTGCTATGACCGTTCGCTGATGCATTATGACCGCGCCGTAGGCAAAACGCTGCTTCGTCCCGTTGCAACGACTCTCGGAGTGCTCGGCATCTTTCTCTTTTCGCTGGGACTGTATCCATTACTCGGCCTTTCATTCTTCCCGCGCACGGACCCGGGACAGTTCGTCATCAATGTGAAGGCGCCCAGTGGCACGCGCATTGAGCTCACCGACCAGTACATCGCCCGTGTGGAGCAGGATATTCGAGATGTGGTTCCGGCCAGCGATCTCAATATGATTGTTTCCAACATCGGGACGGCGCCTGGATTTTCCGCGATCTACTCCAGCAACTCCGGTCCACATACAGCGTTTGTACAAGTGAGCCTCAAGGACGGGCACCGGAAGAGCAGCTTTGACGACATAGCCGCGGTACGAGCAAAGTTGCGCGATGATCTTCCAGAGCTTGCCGCATACTTTCAAACCGGCGGACTCGTCGATGCTGTTGTAAACCTGGGCCTGCCCGCACCTATCGATATACAGGTGGGCGGAAGCAATCTTAATGAAGCTGCTGCTGCTGCGAAGGAGCTCTCCGACAAGATTCGCAAGTTGCCCGGCGTGGGCGATGTGCTCACACCTCAGGATATGGACTTTCCAGGGCTTCGCGTGAATGTGAACCGTGAGATGGCGGGACGGCTGGGATTGACCTCGCGCGAGGTCGTAGACAATGTAATTACTTCCCTTGATTCCAACAGCATGATCGCGCCCAGCTACTGGGACGATCCGAGGAACGGCAACAGCTATATTCTCGCGGTGCAGTACCCGGAGCAGCAGGTGCAGTCGCTCAATGACCTGCGGGAGATTCCGCTTCATGCAAGTGACGGGAAGGCGGTGACGACACTTGGCGCCGTGACAAATATCGCACCTATCAATACACCGACCGAGGTCGACCACTATCAGCTGCGAAGGGTAATCGATGTCTATGTCTCTCCTTCAGGCAAGGATCTGGGCGGCTTGGCTACACGCGTGCAAAAGGTCATCGACCAGACGAAGCTGCCTGCGAATCTCACCGTGAACGTACGTGGTTCCGTAGAGGGGATGCGCAGGTCTTTTGTGAGCTTCGGCGTCGGACTGATTCTTTCGATCGTGCTGGTGTACCTGATTCTGATGGCGCAGTTCTCGTCGTTTATCGATCCGCTGATCATCCTTCTGGCGATTCCACCTGGGATCACCGGTGTCATTTTGTTTCTTCTGGTGACGGGGACGACGCTGAACGTGATGTCGCTGATGGGCGTGATCATGATGACCGGAATCGTTGTCTCGAATTCGATTCTTATCGTTGAGTTCACGCGTGCGCTGCGCAATGAAGGCATGCCGATTCGTGAGGCCGTGGCCATGGCGTGCCGTGTGCGTCTGCGCCCGGTCTTGATGACCTCGCTCGCCACCATCATCGGTATGGTGCCTATGGCCCTTGCGCTGGAGGCAGGCAGTGAGCAGTATGCTCCGCTGGCCCGCGCGATCATTGGAGGGCTGACTGTGTCGGTGATCGTGACCGTGTTTGTCGTGCCAGCGGCGTATCTGTGGGTGCATCGCAAGGAAGAGCAACAGCCACCCGCGGAATCACCCGTGGAGGCCGTCTAATGCGAACTGTTGCCGCTACCTTCTTTGCCGCCGTAGTGGCCGTCTCGATGCCTGCAGGCGCGCAAACGTCAACGCCAGTGGCGACTAACAATGGAACGCCGCCGTCTGCATCGGCGACATCGTTGCCGTCGGCACCCTCGGTGCCGTTGGCAGCACCGGCTCCTGGTGTGACGTTGCCAGGTTCACAGGTGACGGCTCCTTCGGCCCCGCCTGTCCAACAGCTTCCCAGCGGAGTCACCGCACCGGTGGTGCCACCGAATGCACCCTCTCTAACTGTGGGGCAAGCGGAACAATTCGCGCTCCAGCATAATCCTCGCGTGACGGTTGCCCGGCTGTTGGCACTGGCGCAGGGACAGGTGACGCGCGAGCACCGCGCCGCGGAGATGCCGACGCTCGCTGCAAATGTGACGGGCGTTGGTGCGGACAGTGGCACGCGCATCACCGCCGGCGCGCTGAACAATCCGGTGCTCTATCAGCGCGCCGCGGCCGGCGTGACGCTGAACCAGCTCATCACAGATTTTGGACGCACGCGGAACCTCGTCACGCAGGCAAGCCTGAATGCAGAGGCGGCACAGAGTACGCTGGTTGCGACCCGCGACGATGTCTTATTTGCAGTGGATGAGGCATTCTACCGGGCGCTCGGAGCAGAGGCGCTGATTCAAGTTGCGCTGCAGACGGTGAATGCGCGACAGGCGACAGCGAATCAGATTCAAGCGCTCGCGAACGCCCGGCTGAGGTCCACGCTTGATGTGAGCTTCGCGAATGCACAACTCGCCCAGGCCCAGCTGTTGTTGCTCGATGCGAGGAACCAGAGTGTCACGGCACAAGCTGATCTCTCAGCGCTGCTGGGGGATGATCGAAGCACGGTTTATCGGCTTATCGATGAAACGCCGGCAACGCCCTCGGCGGCACCGGCAGAGGCGGCGCCCCTGGTTCAACAGGCTTTTGCGCAACGGCCCGATCTGAAGAGCCTGCAGCAGCAAGCCGATGCTGCGCATCACTTCGCCACCGCGGAACGGGATCTTTCGATGCCGACGATTACAGCGCTGGGCGCGGCGGGGGGTGCGCCGTGGAGGAGTGATGCGATTCCGAGTGCAGTCTACGGTGCAGCCGGTGTCAATATAAACATCCCGATATTCAATGGCTTTCTCTATTCTGCGCGTGCGGAAGAGGCGAAACTGCGAGCGGGCGCGGCCGACGCGCAGGTGCTGCAGCTACGCGATACGATCGCGCGCGATGTGACGACGACCGTGCTGCAGGCACAGGACAATTTCAGCCGCATCGCTGTGGCGCAGCAACTCGTGTCGCAGGCAAATTCGGCATTGTCACTGGCGCAGACTCGCTACCGGCTCGGGCTGTCGTCGATCGTTGAATTGAGCGACGCGCAACTGCTGCAGACGCAGGCAGAGATTGAATTGGCCAATGCTCGGTACGCTTACCAGGGATCGCTGAGCGCGATTCGGTATCAGACAGGGCAGTAGGGGACCCCGCTGCACCCCAGCGAGTGAACTCGCCGGGGACCCCCTCCCCTGTTTTTGCGCAAAGTCTTCAAAAGATTGGAGATAAGGGTGGACTTTAGGGGCGGTAAGGCGTCAAAGCGTGCAAGGTCTTCAAAACAAAGGGGTAGAGTTCGCAGGGGATGGGGGTGTGGGCTGATGGCGGGCGGCCGACATCCCTTTTGAAAGCAATAAGATAGGCGTTGCTGAACATGGCAGCGCAAAGAGCAAAAGCTTTGACGCAAAGAGCGCTCAGTCACCCCGGCTCGCCGGGGATCCCGCCGAACGCCAAAGGGACCGCCAGGGCGCGGATCGTGTTTCGGAACAAGCGATCCCAAAAAGGAATCTCCAAGAGAAAAAGAAGAAGCCCCGGCAGCGGATGGCTGCCGAGGCTGAGGAGGACAACGTTTAGAAGTTGATGTGGCCAGCCAGCTCAAATGCACGGGGCTTGTTGGAGGCGCTGCCGATGGTGCCGAATGACGTAGAGTTGGGACTCCAGGTGGCATTCGGGTTGGAGAACAGGGTGTGGTTGAGTGTGTTGAAGGCGTTTGCCTCGAAGACGAAAGCCATCTCTCTCCAGATGGGTATGCTGCGGCGAATACCCGTATCGATATTCCACTGTGACGGGTTGCGCAGCGCCAATGCTCCTGTACGAGGCGTGTTGCCGATGAGGTTGAGCGCCGCCACGGGGTTGGTGGTGCCGGTCTGAAAGGTGTTGGCATTGATGTTGACGGGCTTCTGGAAGGCGGCCAGGTTGAAGTACTGCACCTTGCCCAGGTTCGCCGCGGTGCGACCGTTAGGACCGCTGCCGTAGCCGCCGTTTTGACGTGCCATGCCGGGAGCGAAGCCCGGCGCGATATCCGGCATGCACTGGCCCTGCAGCTGCGTGGTGCAACCGTTGTAGACGATCTGCACAGGCGTGCCCGAGGCGAAGGTGTAGATGCCGGAGAGTTGCCATCCACTCACCAGTGCACTTATAAACCCATTGCCGCTCCCCAGACGGTGCCCGCGGCCGAAGGGAAGCTGCCACACGCCGAAAGCGTGGATAGCATTGGGAGTAGAGACAGTGGTTTCACCGCGGTCGATGCGATTCTGCTTGAAGGACGCGGTGGTGCCCGAGACAGAACCTGAGGGCAGATCGAACCCATCGCGGAATGGGCCGTCATCCCCGACGTTCCGTGCCCAGGTGTAGTTGAGGTTGAAGGTTAGACCGTGCGCGAAGCGCTGCTGCACCGTGACCTGGAGGGAGTTATAGGCGAAGTTGCCGACGTTGCCCCAGAGGTCGGAGAGGCCGGCGGCGGTAGGGTTGGCGTATTGCGGGAATGCGACGAGGCCGTTTTCGATGAGCGCATTCGCGTCACCATTGTTCGCCGCGTTCACGAAGTATGACGGGATGTTCAGGCCGGGCATAAGGCTTTGCGCCTTGGCGACGTTGGCCGTCGTCGCCGGAGATGTCAGCAGCGGCGCCTTGCCCGTCGAATCCGTTGCCGCCCCCAGTGCTACGAGATACCTGGGGTTCAACTGGTTGGTCCAGTAACCGCGCGCGTTTCCGGTGCCGGTGTTGGTGGAGTTGATCAGGTGGTGACTCTGGTTGCCCACGTAGTTGATCGCCAGGGTCATGTCATTCGTGAGCGCGCGCTGGAACCCGGCGTTGTAGAACATGAAGTCCGGTGCGCGGGCGGAGAAGTGTGGATCAGCGTACGACATGCCGGCGGGCGTGAAGTGCTTCACTCCGGCAGTATCGATGTAGTGGCCGGTGTTCAGGATCACTGAAGCGGGACCAGGCGTGGGCGCCGCAGGATAGGTGAACCCCAGGGCTGTATTCGACTTCCCGATGGACTGGAAGTAGGCGCCGTTGTTGAGATAGAACGAAGGCCCGGCCCCGGTTCCGTTGGTGACTTCTGAAGGAGCCGTTGCCGTGGTGTTGAAGCCGAGCTGACCCGTGCCCTGGAAGGCTCCGCCGCGGCCGCCGACGCCACCGCCCTGGGAGAAGACGCGTCCTGCGCCAATTCTGAAAACCGTCTTGGAATCAGTCTGGTAGGTGATACCGACGCGCGGTCCCCAGTTGTTCCAATAAGTCGGCACCGGGGTGCGGCAGCCGCAGCTGACCCCAGCGCCACCGTAGTGGCCGGCGAACTGGAGAGCGCCGGGTGTGCCGGTCGCTGGGTTCGCGATGTTCGGGTTCATGAAGCTCCAGCGGTCCTGTACCTCGTGATAGGGCGGCAGGTAGTCCCAACGGAGGCCGGCGTCGATGGTCAGTCTGGAGTTTACCTTCCAGGTGTCTTCGACGTAGGGGGCGACCGTGAAATAGCGTCCGCCGACCTCACTGACTGGATTCAAACCAAGCGTGGGTGATCCACCGACCGCGCCGAGCAGATAGCTGGCGTAGGAGTAGCCGGTGGACGTGGACGATATCGAACTGCCAACGAATTGTGCTGTGGAGTTGGCGTTATAAGTGAATCCCAGCACGCCGGTATAGGTGGCGGGGTTGGCGTTGTTGATCTGCTGCCACTGTACGACAGTGCCGATGGTGAGGGAGTGCGCGCCCTTGACCCACTGCAGGTTATCGACGATGGCGAAGTTGTTCGGAGTCGTTACCTGGGTCTGAACCGAGGCTCCCGGTCCGGTTGTGGTACCGGTCCAGTACTGCTGGGCAGTTCCAAACCGCGTGGTAGTGCTGAAGGTGGCGCCCGGGAACTCTTCGCCGGCCTGGCCGAGCGGAAGGTTTGTTATGCCGAACTTACCGATGGCGTAGGTTGGCGATCCCTGCGTGTTGTTGTGAATGTTCTGGTAGAAACGCGTGTAACCGTACTTCAGCTGGTTCACCAGGGAGTTGCTGATCGTATAGGTGTCTTCAACATCGAAGACCTTGGGGTAGATGTTCGCGAGATCGCCGCCGGTATAAGGGAGGGGCAGATAGGGAGAGTTGAAGTTGTTCAGGTAGTTGACGGTACCCATCGCTCCGACCGTGGAGAGACGGTTCCTGGGGCTGATATCAAAGTCGACGCGCCAGTCGTAGAGGTGATTGTCGAATCCGGAGGGAGAACCGGCGCTGTAATTCCCGGTCAACTTGGTGGGATCGGTTGGAGCAGGAATCCACTGCTGCATCGCCTTGGCGATCGGCGAGATGTAGTTCGAGGGAATTACGTTGTTTGTCGGAACGCCGTTCTTCAGGCCCTGAAAGGGGCAGCGGGTGTTGGCGACGCCGCCGCAGCTGTTGTTTGTCGGGTCGAAGAGGAAGGGAGGATTGTTCGTTCCGGTCCCGATGAAACCAGTTCCGACGGGCGCGTTCGGACTTAGTTCGGTGAAGTCTCCACTGAGCTCGAGGGGTGTTGGGATGGTCATCGACACCGGGTTGTTGAAGGTGCGGCTATGGAACTTGTCGTAGGAGAAGAAGAAGAAGATGCGCTTCGTTCCGGGTACATGGCCGCCGATTGTGACAGCAAGCTCATTCTGGTGGTCTACGGGCTTGGTGGCTCCCTTGCTGAACTGCCAGGCGTCGAGTGCAGTGTTACGGACGAAGTCGGCAACACTGCCGTGATACTGCAGACCGCCGGACTTCATGGTGAAGTTCATGGAGCCGGCACCTGAGTACTCGGCCGGTGGCGTGCTGGTGACGACCTGCATCTGGTCGACAGCATCGACCGAGATGGATTGCGAGACGAGGCGGTTGTCGCCTTGCTGGCTGACTGTTTGTGCCGGAAGGCCGTCGAGATAGAGCTGACCGAGGTAGTTGCCGGTGCCGCCGATGAGCGGCAGGCGGGCTCCGCCCTGGGCGCCCGGCGCGAGCGTGCCGAAAGCTGTCGGATCGCGCTGCGCGTTGTTCATGGTCAGGGGGAGGTTTGCGTACGTCGTGTTTTCAATCGTCAGGCCTAAGGTGGCGTTGGTGGTCTCCAGCTGAGGCGGCGCGGCAGTGACGGTGACTTCGGTAGCTGCCTCGCCGACCGAAAGGGTGAGATCGAGAGGCGTCATGGCAAGGGCGTTCACGGTGAGATTCTTCTGCGTGACGGTGTTGAAACCCTGGGCAGTTGCGGTGACGGTATAGGTGCCGGGGATGATGGGAGAGATGGTGTATAGACCGGATCCGGTGGTTTGCCTCTTTGTAGAGATTCCGGTACCGACGTTCGTCGCGGTGACGGTCGCATTGGGGACGGAGGCGCCTGTGGAATCGGAGACGGTACCCTGGATCCCGCCTTCGCCGCCGGTTTGTGCGAGTGCCGTTGGAGGGAGTCCAAGGCAAAGCAGTAGAGGAAGGAGGGACAGTTCCCGGAGCCCGTTCCTGCGGGCTGCCTTTGGGAAAAGGCGTGAGAATGTTGTGAGAGGATACATGTTTGGTGGCCTCCAAACAGAGCTGGGTTTTCCGAACTTGAGGGGCACTGTACGTTCGCGGGAATATGAATGTCAATAGAAGAACTATTCCAAAATCGCAACTGTATTGCTTTCGTGAATTCTTCTGGGATCAATGGCTAACGGCGTCTGAATGGGTCGAGCCATCCAAATAGGAATAAATATCTGTATTGACATACGTTTGCTTCGGCCCATATCGTCGGTGACGATGACGATTGGTTCAACGAAGCACTGGCGCTCCATCTTTCTGCGAATTTGCGCTGCGATTGTCTGTGGCGCTCTTGCAAGTTCGGCAGCTGCGCAGACCGGCATTCAGCAACTAAGAGCCACCTTCGCCTCGCCGCCCCCGGACGCCCGGCCGATGGTGCGCTGGTGGTGGTTCGGGCCGGCAGTGGTTAAGCCCGAAATTGCGCGGGAACTCGATCAGATGCACGAAGCCGGCATCGGCGGTGTAGAGCTGGCCGCAGAGTATCCGCTCGCCCTGGACGATCCCGCGAAGGGCATCCTGAATCTTCGCTACGGGTCGTCCGAGTACGTCGATATGCTGCGATTTGCGAACCAGCACGCTGCAGAGTTGGGCATGCGCGTGGATCTGACCCTGGGGAGCGGGTGGCCTTATGGTGGGCCGAACATTCCTATCGATCTGGCGGCCGGGCGGCTTCGAGTCGTTATTGTTGTATTGCCTTCGCCGCAGACGGCGCTGCCAAAACTTGCAGATGGAGAAAGTTTCATTGCCGCCTTTGTGGCGAACGGAACGGCTCAGCATTTCGATGCAGCAACCGCGCGGCGAATTCCCGGCCAGGCACTTCCTCATGAGTTTGCTCGACCGGAGGGATCACGGCCGCAGGTCGAGCTGTTCTTCATCGCGAGCCATACGCGCCAGCAGGTGAAGCGTGCCGCCTTTGGCGGCGAGGGATATGTACTCGACCACATGGCCCGGCCTGCAATTGACCACTACCTGCAAACGCGTGGAGACACACTGCTGGGTGGATTCTCTGCCAGGCCTCCGTATGCGATTTTCTCGGACTCGCTGGAGGTTTACGGCTCTGACTGGACAAAGGATCTTCCGGCGGAGTTCGCGCGCCGCCGGGGCTATGATCTCATCGCGCACCTGCCTGAGTTGGTGCAGGGAGGAACGCCTGAAGCGGAGAGCGTGCGGCACGACTGGGGAGTGACACTGTCGGACCTGGTGCGTGACAACTACCTCCGGCCCATGGCGGAGTACGCTGCCGCGCATGCCACGAAATTTCGTTCGCAGACCTATGGCGAGCCGGCTGTGACGCTTTCGGACGAGCATGTTCCGCAACTGCCCGAGGGAGAAGGACCACAGTGGCACGCCTTCTCATTCACGCGATGGGCGAGCTCTGCGAATCACGTCTACGGTAACCGCATCACGTCAGCGGAGACGTTTACGTGGTTGCACTCGCCGGCCTTTCGGGCAACACCGCTCGACATGAAGGCCGAAGCGGACTGCATGTTTCTCGAAGGAGTGAATCAGATTGTCGGCCACGGGTTTCCGTACTCCGCACCCGGCGTGCAGGAGCCAGGCTGGTCTCTGTATGCGGCCGCTGCGCTCAACGATCACAATCCGTGGTGGCCTGTGATGCACGATGTTACGGCATATTTACAGCGTGTCAGTTGGGCATTGCGACAAGGCGCGCCGGCGAATGATGTCGCGCTACTTCTTCCCGAAGATGATGCACAGGCTGCCTTCCGGCCCGGTCACGTCTCCGTCACCGACGAAATGCGGCAGAAGATTACATCGGATTTGATGGGGGCGATTCTTGATAGCGGATACAACCTGGATTACATCGATCTCGCGGCCATGGAGCAACGAGGCGTCCACTATCCTATAGTGGTTGTGCCCCCGACGGAGCGTATGCCTTTGCGCGGAGTGCGGGCGCTCGAAGCCTATGTGGCGGGCGGCGGCAAGTTGATCTTCTTTGGCCGAACGCCCACTCTCGCCGCTGGTCTGGTCGATAGTGCGGACACTCCGGCGGTGTCGGCGGGCATTCAGCAATTGCTCAGGAAGAGCCATCACGTCGAGACCACGGCTGAACTCGCAGCGGCGCTTCCTGGTCTATTGCAACCCGATGTTGAACTGGGAGCGGCCGGCGGCAAGGTTGGCTTCCTGCACCGGCACCTTCGCGATGCAGACATCTACTTCCTGGCAAACACGACTGCCCAGCCTGTGTCGTTCCCGGTGCGCGTGCGATCGCAGCACAATGAGGCGGAGTGGTGGGATGCCGACACAGGCAAGACTGAGCGCGCCGAGCTGGGACAGCCCCTGACCCTGCCCCCGTATGGATCGCGTCTACTGGTGCTTTCCAATGGCGGGCACTCGAGCCAGCCCGCGCCGGCCAGGTTCGTTCCCGAGCAGCGACCAGCCGTCAAAATCACTGACTGGACGATTGCGTTTCCGGGAAGCGCAGGATCTTCAACTCAGCCGACCGAGTCACATGTCGAGGACACCTTGTGGACTGACTCCCCCGCGACACGCTTCTATTCGGGCGTGGCGCACTACACAACGAAAGTGCGTCTCGAAGCGCTGTCCAAGGGAGAGCATTTGCGACTTCAGTTCGCTCCGGGCGATCCGCTGCAGAACACGCAGGTCGCCGGGAAGGCCGGCATGCGGGCATGGCTTGATCCGCCGATTCGCGAGGCAGCTGAAGTGTTTGTCAACGGGCGGCACGTCGGAGATTTATGGCATCCGCCTTACACGATCGACGTCACCTCCGCGGCACATGCGGGAGAAAACACTTTGGAACTGCGGGTCTTCAACACAGCGATTAACGAGCTTGCAGCACGACTGCCGCGCGATTACACCGCTTTGAAGGCAAAGTATGGAGACCGTTTTCAGGTGCAGGACATGGAGAATCTGCAGCCGGTGCCTTCCGGCATCCGGGGCCCCGTGCAGATTGTGTATGGAACAGAGGTTCCCGAGAAGGGCAGCGAAGTGGAGAGTCGATGAGGAAGCTCGGTTGGCGAAGACAGGTCGCCTTGACGATGCAGACAATGTCAAACGGCAAGGACTGTCGACGTGAGATATCAATAGCCGACTTCGCGTTGCAAGCCGACTTCGCGTTGCAGGCTGCTTTGAATTTCAATTGGAGAGATTTATGCGTCGTTACTGCCAACTGATCCGGCTTCGTCCGGAACGTCGCGAGGAGTACGTCGAATACCACAAGAAGGTTTGGCCGACAGTTCTCGCCACGATTGAGGCCTGCAACATCCGCAACTATTCCATTTACCTTCACGACGGCCTTCTCGTTGCGTACTTCGAATACCATGGCAGCGACTACGAGGCTGATATGCGCAAGATGGCTGCGGATCCCGAGACACAGCGGTGGTGGTCGATCATGGATCCGATGCAGCAGACTTTGCCGGATATTCAGCCTGGTGGCAAGTGGCTCGACATACCTGAAGTTTTTCATTTTGATGGTTCTGATCTGCCCGGAGGCAAAGCATGAGTTTGATCACTAGACGAAGGTTTAATGCATCCTTGTTGTTGTCGGCCTCAGCAGTGGCGGCGCCAGGGCTGGCCAACGCCGAGAATGGAAGGCAGCAATCGACAGGGAGTGGTGCTACATCCGGCGCAACCGACCTTCAGCAATGGCCCAAGGGATATGATCCGCGTGAGCTCGGAACAAATGTCGCGCAGCACTTTTTACCGTCACCGCACTACCACACAGATCGAATTGTGTACCCCGAGGTCTGCGCATGGTACGGCGCACTCGAGCTCGCGCGTGTAACGAATAACACGGAGCTCATTGGCAAGCTTCAAACGCGCTTCGAGCCGTTGTTCAGCTCTGAGAAGGCACTGTTACCACCAGAAGGTAAGCACGTTGATTACTCGATGTTCGGTTCTTTGCCGCTTGAGCTATACATCATCACGAAGGACAAGCGCTATTTGGACCTCGGGCTGCGCTACGCGGATGCCCAGTGGAGCAAGCCCGATGCTCAGGGTCTGACGGACGAAACACGATTCTGGGTCGACGACATGTACATGGTCACGATCGTGCAGGTCCAGGCGTTTCGCGCGACAGGGGATCACAAGTATCTCGATCGTGCGGCCACGCAAATGGCCGCTTATCTCGACAAGCTTCAGCAGCCCAACGGTCTCTTCTATCACGCGCCGGACGTTCCGTTTTTCTGGGGACGCGGCAATGGGTGGTTTGCCGCTGGAATGACAGAACTGCTGCGTGATCTGCCGAAAGATCACGCCAAGCGCGCGCGAATTGAACAGGGCTACCACACGATGATGGCCGCGTTGCTGAAGTATCAGCCGCCGGCGGGAGCGTGGCGCCAGCTTCTTGATCACGAAGAGTCATGGCCTGAGACTTCGGGCACCGGGATGTTCGCCTTCGCTTTGATCTCCGGTGTGCGTAACGGGATGTTGAGCACAGCGACCTATGGTTCGGCTGCGCGCCGCGCCTGGATTGCGCTCGCGGGCTACGTTGATCAGAACAACGACGTGACGAGCGTCTGCGAGGGAACAAACAAGCTCAACAACCTTGAGTACTATCTATTACGCAAGCGGAGGACCGGCGATTTCCACGGACAGGCGCCGCTGCTGTGGACCGCCGCGGCACTCCTGCGAGCGTAATCAAGAGAGCCTCATCACTCGAGTGTTCCCGATCGGGGGCAACGGCCAGGCATGTTCGCTCGTTCGCCAAGCGAGCGTGTAGCATGGCCGAAGCATCGCGATCGGGAGGAATGGTGGATGGGGAGTCGGAGTCGTCTGAGCCCGGCAGGATATGGCCGGCTGATGCTGCTTGTTGCCGGGTTGGGCGGCCTTCTTTACGGTATCGACGTCGGCATCATCACTGCCGCACTCTTATATCTCGATAAAACCGTCAGCCTGTCGGTACAACAAACATCTCTGATCGTGGCGGCTGTCTTCGCCGGGAGCACGGTCTCCTCTCTGGTTGCGGGGATTCTGGCCGACTGGATCGGCCGGAAAAAGATGATGGTGCTCAGCGGGTTTCTCTTTGTTGCGAGCGTCGGCGTCATCGTCTTGTCGCAGACCTTTCTTCCCTTGATGACAGGACGAGTTCTCCAGGGAATCAGTGTCGGGGTCATCGCTGTGGTGGTCCCGCTCTACCTCGCCGAATGCCTCAGCGCGCAGAGCCGTGGCAAGGGATCGGCGATCTTCCAGTTCATGCTGACCATTGGCATTGTGGTTGCAACGTTGACCGGCGTCTGGTTCACGACACACGCTGAAGCGGCGATTGCAGCGGCCGCCGGTAATCAGACGCTGGTGCGCGCTGCTCAGGACCACGCCTGGCGCGGCATGTTTCTTTCCATCGTCTATCCTGGTCTGCTGTTCTTCGCCGGTACATTCTTCCTCAGCGAGAGTCCGCGCTGGCTATTCCGCCGCGGACGAATCCATGAGGCCGAAGCTGCACTACGTCGCAGTTCGAGTGCCGAGGAAGCGGATCTGCAGTTACGTGAGATGGAGGAGAACGCTGCGGCAGCAAAGAAGGGCTCGCTCGAACCCGGCGCCGGTCGCGACTCGCTCCTCAGGCGCAAATATGTCCTGCCGTTCGTTCTTGCCTGCGTGATTCTCGCCTGTAATCAGGCGACAGGGATCAACTCGATTCTTGCTTATCTTGTGCTGATTCTGCGTCAGGCAGGCATGTCCGCCGCACGAGCCACTCAAGGCGACCTGGCGGTCACCGTACTCAACTCTGTTATGACCATCGTCGCCATTGGTCTGATCGATCGCCGCGGACGAAAGTTTCTGCTGACGCTCGGCACAGCGGGCATCATCATTGCGCTCGGCTGTGCGGCCCTCCTCTTTCGGAGCGTTGAGACGCAGCGTCGGGACGTGACCGCTGTAGCGAGCGCCAACGTGCTGGGCACCGCTCTGCAGATGCGTGTTAATGGCGCCGACAGACCGCAGGTCCTTACAGTCCTGTATAGCTATTGCAGCGGTGAACGTATCGCCTCCGCGATCAGCGATGATAAAGATCCCGTGCTCCGGATCAACCCCGAGCCAACGAAGCAGGGAACCACCGCTACGGTATCCCCATGTCCGCTGCGCATAGAACGCGCAACGCTGGGTCCGGTCGCCTCAGGATCGACCGGGTGGTTGATGACCGCGTTGATGGCACTGTTCATCGCATGCTTTGCGGTGGGGCCGGGCGTCGTCGTGTGGCTGGCACTCTCCGAACTGATGCCGACACGCATTCGCTCTGCAGGGATGGGGATTGCGTTGCTGATCAACCAGGGAGTCTCAACCGCGATCGCGGGTGTCTTCCTTCCGGTCGTCGGCCGTCATGGGTACTCCGCGATGTTCGCTTTCTGGGCCGCATGCACAGTCGTCTATTTCGTAACAGCCGCGTTTTTCCTGCCAGAGACAAAGGGCAAGACACTGGAGGAGATCGAACGCATCTTCGATCGCGCCGATCGACAGAAGGCGTCGTCGATCACCTCCTGAGGCTGAGGCCGGGTATGCGTGACCTGGCCATGAGTGCGCAGGAACTTCCGGAGCACGACCCTGTGGTTGTGCTCCATGTTCTAAGGCTCGGCAATCTTGGTTCCACGTTCGGTGGTCTCCTCTTCCATCAACCAGCGCCGCAACTGCAGAATATCGTTCGCACGAGCGATTCCGACCGGTCTGCGGTTGTCGTTAGGTGCGACCACGACAACATTCTCGGTATTCTTCAACATCATCTCGCGATGAACCTGGTCGACCGGCTCTTCCAGATATGCAAGAACATAATCGCGCCGCGCCAGTTCTCGCATGGTGAAGTGGTGATCCGGAGTTTCCGCCCGCAACAGATCGTGAGGCTCGACGATTCCCACGAGTGCGCCATCCTGTTCAACCACCGGAATCAATCCGATCTCCGGCGGCACAAACGTCTGCAGAACCGTACGCAACTCGTCATCGGCATGCAGGAGACTGAAATCCTTTCTCATTACCTGGTCGATGCGGGCCCGCATCAGCACCGGAACGGAGTAGTCCTGCAGAATAATCAACCCGCGCTTCACGAGCTTCACCGTCATGATTGAATCGCGGCTGCACAGACGCACAACTGCATCGGAGATCATGACGCAGACGATCAGAGGCAGAATCGCGTTCGGGTTGTGGCTCAGCTCGAAGAGAAACACGATGCTCGTCAGCGGAGCGCGGGCGATTCCTCCGAAGACCGCACCCATGGCGGCAAGTGCGTAGAATGCGGGATCACTTACCAGATGTGGTGCAATGTGGCGAAAGAAGATAGCGAAAGATGCCCCGAGGCCACCGCCAACCACGAGCGAAGGCGCGAACACGCCGCCCGTGGTTCCCGAGCCAAGCGAAATAACGAGCGCGGAGAACTTCGCGAATGAGACGCCAGTGAGGCTCGTGACACTCAACCGATCGTTCAGCATGTCACGGATCGTGTCATAGCTTGTGCCCAGCACCTGGGGATAGAAGTAACCGATTCCGCCGAGCAGAAACGCGCCAATCACGGGGGACCAGATCAGCGGGTTGCGGATCGGCAACTCATCGAAGAAGTCTTCCAGCCAGGAGAGCACTCGAATCATCACGATTCCTACAAGGCCCATCAGAACGCCGAGGAGCGCGAACAGCCAGAGCTCATTCATTCCGGTCAGCCGGAACATGGGAGTAGGGAAGAGAGGCGCCCAACCGGCGAAGTGAATCCGCACTGCTGTCGCAACAGACGCCGCAAGCGCAACAGGAATAAACGAGCGCGCGCGCAACTCGAAAAGGAGCAATTCGATTGCCACCAGAATTCCAGCAAACGGAGCCGTAAACGTAGCTGCCATACCAGCGGCTGCTCCGGAGGCGAGTAACACGCGACGATAGTATGGCGTGAGTCCGACCGCCTGCCCAAACAGCGACCCCAACGCCGCTCCTGTCTGGATGATCGGACCCTCGGCACCGAACGGGCCGCCGGTTCCGATAGCAAACGCAGTCGCAATGGGTTTCAACAGCGCTACTCGAAGCCGCATGCGACTGTGGCCGAAGAGAACGGACTCCATCGCCTCTGGAATCCCATGGCCCTTCAGGGTTGGCTCCCAGAAGTGGATCATGATGCCGACCAGCAAGCCACCGATCGGGGGAATCAGCACAACCCAAAAACCCAGATGGTTGTGGGCCGGATTGCTGTACGCGAAAGAAAACTTTCCGTAAAAGAAGATGTTCGTGAAGAACTGGATCAACAGAAGCAAGCCCTCAGCGACCAGCCCTGCTACCAGGCCCACCAGTACCGCAAATCCGCAGATCCGTACGATCTCCGGTTCAAGGGCAACGCCAAATTGCCCCTTCTTGCTGGACTGTGCCTCTGGTATCGATGCCATCTCCGGAATCGGAAATTCAGCCACGCAGACCCTCCTTCACGCCTTACGTCAATTTTGATTCTGAGGAATTCTCCTTGAAATTGTTCCGCACAGTGTCGCTGTTCTCCGGCTCGGTGGAAGTCTCATAGTCCTTCAACACCTGAAGGATGTCTGTCTTCGTAACGATACCTTTAACATCTCCGTCCGAAGCGACGACGAGAAGCATGGGCTGGCGATGCTCGGTTGTAAGCAGCCGAAGTGCTTCCATCACATCAGTGTCCGGTGTGATCGTGCCGACTCGTTCCTCAACCACATCGCGAACGCTTGTGCGCGACCACTTCTCCGGAGCAATGCGAGCAATGCACAGTGGATTCACTGCCCCTAACAGCTTCTTGTTATCGAATACAGGGAAAGCCTCATGCTGCACGTCAGGGGAGAGTGTCCGCACGAACTCGCTCAGGCTGAGATTGGCGGGCGCTGAGATGATGTGCTGTTGCATGATTTCGCTCACGGGAATGTAGCGCAGCGGCGACGCCGTCACCGTTTCATGCAGCCGCTGATCACCGGATGCAGACGCATCGCCGGAAACCGCATAGGCAACCGCGGCGCCGATCAGCGCGGGAATGATGAAAGCGTGACCTCCCGTCGCCTCTGCAACGAACACGACGGCCGCCAACGGTGTCTTGTAACCAGCAGATATGAAGGACGCCATTCCAACTGCTGCGTAAAGTCCCAGCGACGGGCTGTGCACGATCGACTGCGCAAACGCCGTTCCCAGCGACCCTCCTGTAAGAAACAACGGAACGAACATCGCGCTGACACCGCCCGAGGCCAGAGTGAAGATTGTCGCTGCGAGTTTTAGCCCGCTGAACACCAGGAGCTGAGAGCTGCTGTGCGTCTTGTCGAGCACATTCCCAACCGCCTCATAGTTGGGGCCAAGTGGTACAAGCGAGCCCCCATAGATGTGCAGGAAGAGCACGCC
This sequence comes from Acidobacteriaceae bacterium, assembly GCA_035605855.1. Classification (GTDB taxonomy): domain Bacteria; phylum Acidobacteriota; class Terriglobia; order Terriglobales; family Acidobacteriaceae; genus Granulicella. The sequence continues at coordinate 58,664 of DATNGO010000048.1, forward strand.
ACACAGGCCCGTCAACAGGCCGCCGATGGTCAGCTTCACCCAGTGCGGCACCTGCCAGTTCACAAAGAACACCCGAGCTCTGCGGAAGGTCACTACGAACGCCATCGCGACGAGCCCGACGAGTAGACCCAGTAAGGCGCTCCAATAGAGGTCATTGCGATGATAGGTATACGAGACGGGAAAATTGAAAAGCGGAGCAGAGCCGAGAAATGCGCCGAGGGTCACATAGGAGACAACTGAAGCAATCAGTGATGGAACCAGCGCTTCGTGTGCCAGGTCGTCACGGTAAGGCATCTCCAACGCGAAGACGATACCGGTAAGCGGCGCGCGGAAGACCGCGGACATGCCTGCCGCCGCACCGCAGATAAGCATGATCCTGCGATCCCGACTATCGAAGCGAAAACGGCTGAGCTTCGTCCACAACCACGAACCGATAGCGGCACCGCTATAGATGCTGGGCCCCTCAAGCGCCGCGCTTCCGCCGAACCCGACGGTTGTGATTGCAGCGAGGATTTTAGCTGCAAACGGATGAACGTCGATGTCGCCCTCGTGCTCGTGGTAGGAGCGAATGACTTCTTCCGTCGAATGTTCATCAGGGTTAGGCGTGAGGAACTGCATGATCAAGCCGGTTGCCGCAAAGGAGAGCACGAGACCGGGGACAATCGCCCAGTGATGGGCCAGGTAGTAACTCAGCACTGCCGGCCAGAGCTTGCCCAGCAGAAGATAAGCGATGCCGGTGATGGCCAGCCCGGTCGATAAGCCAATAATCGGCGCAACCACCAGCCATTTCTGCAGGTCACGCGAGTAAACGGATGTGAGGTCCTCGTGGACCAGCGGGAGGTACTTGCGGAGAACAGGATGCTCTAACAGTTTTTTTCTCTTCATCTCTCTTCAACAAAACTTCAAAATCGTATTCACGACTGTTGGTAACGACGGAGTACACCGTCAAGTGAAACAACGCCCTCTAAAACACCGCGGACAGCGCGATTCGAGACGGGCAAGACCGGCCAGAGCTGGAAGTAGGACAGCGCAGTCGCGAGCGGTTGATCCGGAAAGACGACCGGTGTGCGCTCCTTCCCAACACGTTCTTCGAGAGGCTGCTGCGCTTCGGGCGCCGAGGAGTTCTCTGGAGATCCGGTGATGAGCTTCTCCATCTCATCCTTGCGTGCCGCGTACCAGCCGTTACTGCACTGCACAAGGATGTACGGCGACTCCAGCAGTTCCTGCCTTTTATTTGATGAAAGAATCTGTGCAATCGAATCCGAGCCGGCAACAATTGGATACATGATTGGCTCGATCGCGTCCTCCAGCCGAAGCTCGTTCTCTTCGCGTTCCTCTTCCATCGAAGGGAGATACAGACCGTCCTGATTTGTCAGCAACTCAAAGATCGGGATTGGCTGCAGGCTTCGCGAGATCAGGTACGCAATAGTATTGGCAAGGATCACGGGAAGAATGATCGAATAGTTTCCGCTAACCTCGAGCACCATAAACACAGAGGTGAGTGGAACGCGCAGGAATGCCGCGAACAGCACGCCCATACCCACCAGCGCGTACGACCCGATCGATCCCGTCAGGTGCGGGAAAAATATCTTCTCAAAGGAGCCGACTGCAGCGCCCAGCATCGCTCCGATGAACAGCGTCGGCGCAAACATTCCGCCCGGCGTCCCGCTGGAGAACGATACGGTGGTTGCCGCAATCTTGAAGACCGCCAGCAGCAGCAATGCCTTTAGCGCGAACTGCGCATGCATCGCCTGGTCGATCGCGCCGTAACCGGCGCCCATTACCTCCGGAAGCCCGAAATATCCCACGCATCCAACCAGCAACCCAGCAATCGACGGCTGCAGCAGCTGCAGCCACTTCGGCTGATTGCGCAGTCGAGGCCGCAGATACCCCAGCGACTTCGCAAAGAGCAGCGCGGCAAATCCGCCAATGACTCCAAGCACCGAATACGCAAGCAGCTCGCGCGGATCGCGTAACGTGATCGATGGAATCCGGAACATGGGCTGCGGCCCCCAGAACCACCGCGCGACAGCGACGCTCGCGACCGCAGCCAGAACGATGGAGCCGAGCACGCCTGCCGTCCACTTCCCGATCACCTCTTCAATCACGAACAGAATCGCGGAGATGGGCGCATTGAACGCCGCAGCCAGGCCCGCAGCCGCGCCAACAGGAGCGAACAACCGGAGCTTCGATCGAGAGAGTCCAACACGCCGCCCGATCAGCGAAGCAACGCCGGCGCCAATCTGCAACGAAGGATCTTCCGGCCCAAGCGACTGTCCGCTGCCGATCGCAAGCGCCGACAGAAAGAACTTTCCGACAACCGTGCGAACCGAGATATATCCGTTGTGGATGTACAGTGCGGCCTTTGTCTGATTCACGCCGCTGCCACGCACGGCCGGAAACACATATCTGGCAAGCACCGCAACGACGATGCCCACCGCGGCGGGGATCAGGAATAGCCGCTTCTGTCCGGGTGCCGGCGCGACGCCCAGGAGAAGAATGCTGACCCACTCGATCGCCATCCGGAACGAGACGACGAGCAGGCCGGAGAGGATGCCGATGAAAATTGACAGGAGCAGAAACAGACGTTCCTCGCGCACCGGGAGCGAGTCACTCATCTCCAGTGGCGCGGCTGCGTCCATTAATGCTGCTTCAACACTCATCAACTCTCCCGTTCACCTGATTCACTGAGGCGCGCCTTCCGTTGGCGAGGCCTCTCCCATTTTTTCCATCACTCGGCGGGCGCCTGTGAGCGCCGCAGTGTCTTTGGGGTTCAGCCTCAGCGCCCTTTCATAGAACTTCAGCGCCTCGGGTAACTCATTGACCCGTTCAAACCTTTGCCCAATCGTCGTGTCCGCCATCGCATCCTCAGGTGCATCCGCTGTCGCGACCAGCAGTTCTGCGCGCGCAGAACGAAGATCCCCAAGCTCAGCCAGATAATCGGCCAGTTCGAGCTGCGCATGAAACCGCTTAGTCATCGAATCGCCTTTCCAGTTACCCGCCGCCGCCGCGCGGTAGTAGCGAATCGCCGCCTGCGAATCCTTTCGCAGCCGCGCCAGGCTCGCCAGCTGCAGGTTGAGAAAACCATCGGCCGGCTGCTCATCCAGCAGGCTGAGGAAGTATGCTTGCGCCTCCTCGGGATGATGCGCCTGCGCCAGCGCCTCCGCGAGCAACAGTTGATGGCTCGTCTCATCCGGCGCGTAGGAAAGCGAAATCCTCAGGTCGCGAATCGCCTGTTCGGCGTTGCCTCGGCTCAACGCCTGCTGTCCGCTGATAGCAAACTGCTGGCTCAGCGCCACGCGCCGCGCAGAGAAACTTCGAAAGAGCATCGACGTAATCGCATAGAGCGCCACGGTAGACAGGGCCAGCATCAGCAGCGTAATACTGTCCCTCAGGATGACCTTGCGTCTCGGTCCGAGTGCCGAGCCTGCCGTCGCTATACCGGCGGAATTTGCTTGTGTGTCGATGATGTTTTTCTCAAAAGAACGAAATCCGCGCAAGAGGGCCTGATAATAGCTTATCGTATTGCGACACTGAACGCCGCACGCTTTGCCATCCCAAGGATAGCGAATCAAGCCTCAGCGAAAAGTTGAATTATCTTTGGGCGAAGCTGTATAGCGTCGCTGTTGCCACTCCCACGCGGAGACCAGAATTTCGTCGATGTCCGGAGCCTTCGGCTTCCATCCCAACTCCGCCTGAGCACGCGCCGAGCTTGCCACCAGTCGCGCCGGATCACCCGCGCGCCGCGGCTTGATCTCCACCGGAATCGGATGTCCCGTCACCCGCCGCGCTGCCTCTACGACCTCTTTCACCGAGAATCCCTGCCCATTGCCCAGGTTGCAGATCAGCCGATCTCGCGCGTCCAGCGCATTCAGCGCGAGTATATGCGCGGCAGCCAGGTCCACCACGTGAATGTAGTCGCGAATACACGTGCCGTCCGGCGTGTCGTAGTCATCACCGTAGATGAAAATCTTTTCGCGCCGTCCAAGCGCCACATCCAGGATCAGCGGAATCAGGTGGGTCTCCGGCTCGTGATCCTCACCACGCCCTGGGAGCGCACCAGCAACATTGAAGTAGCGCAGCGACGCATACCGCAGCCCGTGGATGCGGTTCAGCCATACGAGCACCTGCTCCACCAGGAGCTTGCTCTCGCCGTATGCATTCGTGGGCGCGAGCTTCGCCGACTCATCGATCGGAACGCGCTCGGGTTCGCCATAGACCGCGGCCGTCGAACTGAACACCAGCTTCTTCACTCCCGTCGCATGCATCGCCTCCAGCAGTGCGAGCGTCGACGCGGTGTTGTTGCGGAAGTAGATCTCCGGCTTCTGCATCGACTCGCCGGCCTCGATCAGTGCCGCGAAGTGCAGCACCCCATCCGGCTGCAACTCGCGCAGCAAACTCTCCACGCGCGGGCGGTCGGCTATATCAGCCTGCACAAACATCGCTCCGGCCGGCACTTCGTCACGCTTACTGTGGCACAGGTTGTCGAGCACCGTAACCTCGTGCCCGGCCTGCATCAGAATTGTTGCAACTGTGCCTCCGATGTATCCAGCACCACCCGTCACCAGCAGCTTCATCGTCTCTCCTGTGCGAAAAAGTTTGCGACTAGTTCGAAGCGCTCGTCTGGGTGCGGCGATCGTGAACGGGAGCCAGCGCGATCAGCACGAAACTGCAAAGCAGCACCGCTCCTTCGAGATTCACGGAAAGGGAATGCAGCCGGTCGAAGTCCTGTCGCGCGGGATTGTCCTTTGAAACTGCGGTGACATCGCCGCCTATCGAAAGCCGGTCACTCTCCATTCGTGGGATTACAGACATCTGCGAGTACAGCGTGAGAGCCAGCATCACGCCCACCAGCGCCACCTCAACTGCACGCGCACGATGAGCGTCGCGACGCATCGCTAGCAGCCCCAGGGTGGCAAGCAGGTAGATCACACCTGCGCCGATGCCCATCCGATGCAGATCAATCAACGCGCTGCGCACCACCAACCCGGCAGAGTGCGCATCTGGTAGCACGGTGAACGCAATGCCCGCAACGAGCACGAAGAACACCTCGCCGCCAGCCCACAGAGCCAGCGAATACAGCCGAAGAATGCGTAGAAGTGTGGTCATCTAATTAACGGGAGATCAGCTCCGGCGCGTTCGCAGCTGCACTCGAGCGCTGCAGTGCGCGTCGCAGCACCAGCTCCAGCGCTGCCTTCTGCGCCACATAGTCCTCATCGGAGACGAGGTGCTGCAGATGATCGGTCTCCAGCGCAAACATCTCTTCCTTGAGCGCCTGCAGCAACTGCGCTGAGTGAGTCAGCGGCGTCAGCGCAGCTCCCGGAAGCGGCTCCATTGGGTTCAGCCCCGCCAGCGGCGCCGCGGAGCCAGCCGACGGCTTACGCAGCAGGACGCCGGCGGCCGCAGCCAGCAACACTGCGAGACCGGACAGAATCCACCACTTGTATTTTGCCCACGGATCACGCGTGCCCTCAGCGTCCAGCGGATTTCCAAGTCCACCACCCGGCCGGGTGTCCGCAGTCGCAGACTGCGAGTTGTCCGATGGCTGCGCGCCCTGTGCCGATGGACCTCCACCCTGCGTCGGCGCGTTGTTATCGCGCGGAAGCTGTCCCGTCCCCGAGAGAGTGAATCCCATCGGCTGGTTCGGGGTGACGTTGCGCGCCACAAGCGTGTGCGCGTTCACCTCGTCGTCCACCGGGCTGTAGGGCGCACCCGCAACCGGGGCGAAGGTCATCGCCTTCGGAATCATGATCGCGACCGTGTCGGTCGGCATGGACAGCTTCGGCTCAATCGCGAGCTTGCCGGTGTAGGGAAGCCGGTACGTAATCTGAAAGCGCGTCTCACCCGGTCGAATCGGGAACAGGAACGTGTAGTGGTTCTTCTCCGCCAGAGGCACCGGCGCCTGCTTCACCGGCATTCCATCGGGCGACTCCGCGGCCGCGCCCTCAACCACCGCGCCATCGGGCAGCCAGAAGTCGAACGGCTGTTTCGAGAACTGCGTCATCGGCGGTTTCGAATCATTCTTCAGGAAGAAGTTCTCGACCACGCGCAGCGCGCTTCCGCTCGCATCGCTCTCGATGCGCATCACCTGCGCCTCGCTGCTGACGCCCTTCACCTTCGCCCCGGCGCTGTATACGTCGAGATTGACCGTTGTCGTCCCCGCCGGCGCCGGGCGGAAGTAGTTCGCCAGATCATGCGTGACCCGCACCAGGTGCAACCCGTCATCGGGCACTTCGAGCGTATAGCGGCCGCGCGCATCAGTGGTGGTGTGGGTCGCCTCCTGCATGCCTTGCGCCAGCCGGATGAGCGTCACCGTATCGCCGGCCGAAGGCTTTCCGGTCGTCTTATTGGTCACGACACCCGTAATCGGCGTCGCCGCAAAGGCCGTAACGGCCGAGCAGAGTGAGGCTAGAGCGAAGGTGCGGAGGATTTCTTGAATTCGAGGCACAATTCAGGATACTTCAGCGACAAGGCAGCCGCGAAACCCCAGAGAAATGGCGACTGCGATACTGCAGAGAAATAGCCGCGCTAACCGCCGAGCGACTGCATCTCCGCCAGCACGCTGGCGGCCTCGGTTTCCAGCGAATCGCGCTGAACGGCGTAATCCGCCTCCGGATACTTGCCGGCCTTGTACTCGAAGTTCAGGTCGCGGAGGTTCTCATAGATAACCTCCTTGCGCTCGCGCAGATAGTCCAGCCGCGTCTTCTCCGGCGCCGCAGCCAGCCTGTGCTGCGGCCAGAAGATATACGCGCCGCAGGCAAGCAGCAGAAGAATGGGCGGAAGCACAATCGAGAGGGTCATCGTCAGTATTTTTTAACGGCATCCCAAGCCCGGCACAAACTACGGCTCGTTCGCGCGTCAAAGGTATAGTGTATCTGCGCCGCGCTTAATCTGCTGCGCAAACAGAGGAGAGACTCCGGGTGCGACGATCTGTACCGAGGCTGCTGCCATTATTGGCCTGTCTTCTAATCCTTTGCCTCCCAGCGCAGGCGCAGCCCTTAAACACCCACACCGACCCTCTCAACCTGGACCCGCTCGTCCGCCATGGCTTCGACCAGTTCTACAACCTCGACTTCGAAGCGGCTCTCAAGGACTTCAACCAGGTCGCGCAGCAGCACCCGCAGGACCCCATGGCCTGGAACTACATCCTTGTCGTGACCATCTTCCGCCAGCTCTACCATCAGGACCTGCTCGACACCACCTACTACGCCCACGACAGCTTCCTCTTCTCCAAGCGCGAGATCAACATCTCCAAACAATCGCGCGACCAGATCAACAGCCTGACCGACAAGATCATCAGCATGTGCAATGCGCGCCTCGATCAAAACGCCGACGACAAGAACGCGCTCTTCGCCCGCGGCTACGCCAGGGGCATGCATGCCGCCTTCATCACGCTCGCCGACCACTCCTTCACCGCGGCCGCTCGCCAGGGATTGCAAGCGCGCAGTGACAGCGAGGCCGTGCTCAAGATCGATCCCCAGTACGCCGACGCCGACATGGCCATCGGAATCCAGCAATTCGCCGTCGCCAGCCTCCCACGCTTCCTTCGCCTCATGGTCGGTATGTTCGGCGTCGGCGGGTCCAAGCAAAAAGGCCTCGATCTTCTGCGCAACTCCGCCGAGCACGGCGTCGTCACCACCGTCGAATCCCGCACCGCGCTCAGCCTTTTCCTGCGCCACGACGGTCACTACGCCGAAGCCCTGCAGGTCGAGCGCAGCCTCACCGAGCAGTATCCGCACGACTTCCTCTTCGTGCTCGAGGTCGCCAATCTTCTCAAGGACGAAGGTCACGGCTATGAGGCCATCGCCGCCTACAAGGCGGTCCTCGCCGACGCGCAGAAGCCCGGCTACTTCATCGACCCTCGCCTTCAACTAGCCTTGTTCGGTCTGGCCGAGACGCAGCGCGGCTACAACCAGCTTGAAGATGCGGTGAACTCCTACATTCAGGCCTCCGAACAGCCCAACTGCAGCGACTGGCTGCGTCGCCGCGCGCAGGTCAGCGCCGGCGAGGTCTACGACATCCTGCATCGCCGCGCCGAGGCCATGAAGATGTACCAGATGGCCGCCACCGGCTCCGACACCTCGCAGGCGGACCTCGCTCGCAAATACCTGAGAACTCCCTACGTCGGCAAATAGTTTCTCGCTTACAACGGAACCGCTCTCCCGCTGCACGCGTATCGCACGATGTAGTCTTGAGGAGGCAGCGATGGTTTGCCCGGCTTGCGGTACTGGTATCCAGGATGGAGCAAGATTCTGCAGTGGATGCGGACGTCCCATGATGATTGAATCGACCTCACCGTTCCGGACGCATCTCATTCGCCCGCGCGAGGGACGTGTCATCGCCGGTGTCTGCGCGGGTTTCGCGCAGGCCTACGGCTGGGATCCCGTCATCGTTCGTCTGGTGCTCTGCGTCATCGCGCTCTGCGGCGCCGGCACACCCATTCTGGCCTATCTGATCGCGTGGATCGTCATGCCGAACGCGCCCTATGAATATCCGCACAGAACGGACCTGACCAATTCGTGAGTGAATTTCCCGCCCCTCGCCCCTTCCGTTACATCCCCCTCTCTGGCCAGCCAGCCCAACTCTGCTGCGGCAGCGTCAAGCTCGGCGACCTCGCCGCGCAATTCGGCACACCGCTCTACGTCTACTCCGCCGACGATATTCGCGACCGCGTCACCATGCTCACGCGAGAGTTCACCGGCGTCGACCACACCATCTGCTACGCCGTCAAAGCGAATTCGTCGCTCGCCATCCTCAAGCTCCTCGCGAACCTCGGCTGCGGCTTCGACATCGTCTCGGGAGGCGAGCTGGAACGCGTGCGCCGCGCCGGAAATGCGGAAGCCCTCTCTCGCGTCGTCTTCTCCGGCGTCGGCAAGCAGGTCTGGGAGATAGACGCCGCGCTCAATGCGGGAATTCTCCTCTTCAACGTCGAGAGCGAAGCCGAGCTCGAACTCCTCGCTGAACGCGCGCAGACTCTCGGCAAAACCGCGCAGATTGCACTCCGCGTAAACCCCGACGTCTTCGCGCAGACCCACCCCTACATCTCCACCGGTCTGCGCGAGCACAAGTTCGGCATCGCCATCGAGCGCGCCCGCGAGGTCTACCGCCAGGCCGCGCAGCTCCGCGGCATTTCACCCGCCGGAGTCAGCGTGCATATCGGCTCGCAGATCCGCGACACTGCGCCCTTCGCTGAGTCCGTGGCGCGCGTGCGCGCACTCATCGAAGACCTCCGCTGCGACGGCATCGACATCCAGTACCTTGACGCCGGCGGCGGCTTCGGCATCGAGTACGGCCGCGCCGACTTCAACCCCGCCGACCGTGTCGCCGAATACGCCCGCGCCATTCGCGGTGCGCTCAACGGCCTTGGCGTCCATCTCCTTCTCGAACCGGGCCGCTTCCTCATCGCGCAGGCCGGCGCACTGCTCTCTCGCGTGCTCTACACCAAGCAGAACGGCGCAAAGCGCTTCATCATCACCGACGCCGCGATGAACGACCTCATCCGCCCCGCACTCTACGGCGCGCATCACGAGATCATCCCCGTCGTTCGCTCGAACCGCCCGCACGAGATCGCCGACATCGTCGGCCCCGTCTGCGAGAGCGGCGACTTCTTCGCCCGCGATCGCGAAATCGAGCAGCTTTGCGCGGGCGATCTCATTGCGCTGCTCGACGCCGGCGCCTACGGCATGAGCCTCAGCTCCCACTACAACACCCGCGTCCGCCCCGCCGAGGTCCTTGTCGAAGGCGACAAACCCCGTCTCATCCGTCGCCGCGAGACCCTTGATGACCTGTTTGCGCCGGAGATCCTGTAGCTCCTCCCCACGGCATCAGATCAGGTTCGCATGGTAAAATCACGGACGGTGCAAACGCTTCGTTGAGTGGCTTTTCAAGCCCGGTCCGGAGCCTGCAAGACAGATTTCAGTACGAGGTTTCAGTATGTCCGGCCATTCAAAATGGGCGACCATTAAGCATAAGAAGGGCGCACTCGACGCCAAGCGCGGCAAGATCTTCACTCGTCTCATCAAGGAGATCATGGTCGCAGCCAAGGCCGGCGGCGGAGACCCGGACGGCAATCCGCGGCTTCGCTCCGCCATCGTGGCCGCCAAAGCAGAGAACATGCCTAACGACAACATCTCGCGCGCGATCAAGCGCGGCACGGGTGAGATCGAAGGCGCAAGCTATGAGGACATCATCTTCGAGGGCTACGGCCCCGGTGGCGTCGCCATCATCGTCGAGGTATTGACCGACAACCGCAACCGGGCTGT
>DATNGO010000049.1:0-70099 GCA_035605855.1 Acidobacteriaceae bacterium
CGAAGCCTTCGCCCACGCCTCCGCCGACCCCCCCGGCCACTGGTGCGTCCAGACCGGCCCCTTCACCAAAGAGCATGACGCCCGTGACCTGAAGACCGCGCTCATCGACCGCTACCGCACCGCCAAAGTCGCCGAGTTCCAGGGCCCCACCGGCTTCTGGGTCCGCATCGATCCCGCCGGCCACGCCCGCTCCGAAGCCCTTGCGATGCAGGATTGGATCGGCAACCCCGACCCCAACGCCGCCCCCTATCTCGTGCGCATCGACTGACGCCCACCCTCGGACCCTTTGCCCTAGCTTTTCTTGTTGTCATCCCGAATCGGGGTCCCTGGCCAGCTTGCTGGCTGGGTGGAGAAGGGGATCTGATTTATTTTCTTGTAGTTATCCCAGAACCGGGGCCCCGCCTCCATCTCCCGCGGCACCACGAAATCAAAGCCCGATGCATGACAAGTCCACGGCCCTTTAGAATCAAGACTTTGCACACTGAGGTCCACCCCTAAGTCCTATGTTCTCTAGATTTTGCGCAAAAACAGGGGGGAGAGGGGGTCCAGCTCCGCCCGCACCGCCCCCGCCAGACCCTCTGCTATACTGAATCCTGCCGTTTATCTAGCAGTTTCAGCACAGGAACACCCATGCCCAAGTTGAAGACCCACTCCGGCGCGGCCAAGCGCTTCAAGAAGACTGCGACTGGAAAGTTCAAGCGCGGTCAGTCGAAGATGCGCCACATCCTCACCTCCAAGGAAACGAAGACCAAGAAAAAGCTTGGCCGTATCGTCCTGGTGAGCAAGGCCGACACACCGAAGGTCGCCCGCATGCTCCCTTACGCCTAAAACGTAGCGAGCAACGTATTTTCGAATCGAGACGCAGGTTTCCAAACCTCAAAGGGCCAGCAAAGCGTCGAGGCCCCTCGGTGAGCACAACGCCCACCGACACCAGATTCGAAGCAGCAAGCGAGTGAAGAGGTACACCTTACCTCCAGCCGCTACAACGACGACGCGAAGAAAAAGGAGCACACGATGCCTCGTGTAAAGCGCAGTACAAAGCGCAACGACCGCCGCAAAAAGATCCTCAAGCGTGCCAGCGGCTACTTCCTCACGAAATCCAAGCTCTACCAGGCAGCTCAGGAAGCCGTCGAGCGCGGCCTCAAGTTCGCCTACATCGGCCGCAAGCAGAAGAAGCGGCAGTTCCGCTCGCTCTGGATCGTGCGCATCGGCGCCGCGGCCAAGCTGAACGGCATGAGCTACTCGACCTTCGTCAACGGCCTCAAGAAGGCCGGTGTTGGCCTCGACCGCAAGATCCTCGCCGACATTGCCGCCAACGACGCTGCCGGCTTCACCGCTCTCGCCGGGCAGGCCAAGGCCGCACTCGCGCAGACCGGGAAGGCTGCTGCGTAAGCAGGCATCTCCGCAACATCGAAAGGGCGTGGCTTCGGCCACGCCCTTCCTGATTCACTTTCCTTCCTGCTATAGCGCGATCCACCCCGCGCGAATTGCCAGCAGCGACACCGTCGCGACCACAACCCACAGCGCGATGCCCTGAACCATTGGGCGCACGCCCACGCGGCGAATCGTCTCGCGGGAGAGCCCCGTTCCAATGAGGAAGAGAACAACCGTTAGCCCGCTCTTTCCGAGCGCGCTCATCCTCGTGAACGTTGCGACGCTCAGGGGAACATAGGTTCTCGCGACGGCCGCCAGGACAAACAGCCCGATGAACCACGGTATCGTGATCTTCGCCTTCCCGCCCGTGCGACGCGAGAAGATCATCGCCGTGACCAGCGCGACGGGGATAATCCATAGAGCGCGCGCCAGCTTCACTGTAGTGCCTATCGCCAGCGCCTGTTGTCCGTAGCGCGCCGCCGCACCGACCACCGAGCTCGTGTCATGAATCGCCAGCGCGGCCCACAGACCAAACTGCGTCTGCGACAAATGCAGGTGCCATCCGATGAAAGGGAAGAGCAACAGTGCCACCGCATTCAGCGTGAACACTGTTCCCAGCGCCACCGCCATGTCCTCTTCACCGGCATCTGCGACCGGGGCTATCGCGGCGATCGCGCTTCCGCCGCAGATGGCTGTTCCGCAGGTAATCAGCAGAGAAGCCTTTTGGCTGACGCGCATCAGCTTGCCGAAGCCGAGCCCGAGAGTCAGCGCGAACGCAATGCCGCAGGCTGTAAAAACAAATCCCTCGCGCCCTGCATGGACCACCTCGCCGAGGTTCATTCCAAAGCCAAGAAAGACCACGGATGCCTGAAGCAGGAACTTCGCAACCGTCTGGCTCTCGCGCGCCAGCGGATGCACCATCGTGAGCCCGAAGATCAAGCCCGCAACCAGCGCCAGGGGAGGCGACAGGATTCCAACGGCAGCCAGGATAATCCCTACAAAGAAGAGTACAGTCCGGTTCATGAAGCTCCGATATCCAGTCTCGGAGCCCACAACAGCTAAGTCCAAGCAGTAATTCCGTTGCCCGATTAGCTCTTCTTATCGCTGCGACGACTCGCGCGCCGAGTCTCGACTGCCCGCGAGAACGCGGTCAGGTGTGCTGCGAAGATCCCTGCGACGCCATTGGTTTTCGGCCCGCGCGGATGCACCATGCTGAAGTGGCGCGTGATGCGTAAGCCCTTCACCTTGACGGCCGCGAGCGTCCCGAGCGCACGTTGCCGCTCGAGCGCGAACCGCGAGGCGAATCCAACACCCAGGCCTGCCTCGACACAGGCCAGCAGCGTCTCGGTCGAGCCGAGCTCCATGGCAATCTGGATCCGGTGAACCGGCGCGCCGGCTCGCTTCAGCGCCTGTTCGACTACTTCGCGCGTACCTGAACCACGCTCTCTGACCAGCAGCTTCGCCGATGCGAGCGCGCTCAGCGCGATCTCCTCGTCCGCCCACTCGTGCCCGGTGGGAACCACAAGCACCAGCTCGTCCTCAAGCCATCGCTCAACCACCAGTTCCTGCCGATGTGCCGGCCCCTCGATCAGGCCGATCGGCGCGTCCCCACTCGCGACCGCCTCCACCACACGCTGCGTGTTCGCACTTTCGAGCTCCAACTGGACGCCTTGATGTTGCCTCGCAAACTCTGCAAGAAGGCGGGGCAGGACATACTGCGCGATCGTGGTCGATGCGGCAACGCGCAGAGCACCACGCACCTCACCCTCGAGCGATCCAATTTCCTCGACAGCGCGACTCAGCGTCGCCTCAGCCTCGCCTGCGTGGCGTAGCAGCACCTCACCGGCGGCCGTGAGCCGCACCCTGCCGCCGCTGCGATCGAACAGCCGCGATCCGAGCTCCTCCTCCAGCGCTTTGATCTGCTGTGTCACCGCGGGCTGCGTGATGTACAGCACCTCGGCTGCACGGCGAAAGCTCGCCTGGTTGGCTACTTCGCGAAACACTCGCAGTCGAAAGTTCTCGAGCACTCGTTCTCCCGTCGCATGGGGCAGTTTGCATGGTACAAGGAGACATGCGTCCCACGGCTATTCTGCTGGTTCCAGCGATGCTTTTCGCGTGCACGCTTCCCGGCCAGACGGACAACCCGCCCAACAGTCCGGCCGAGAAGCCCACTCCAACGATAGCTGCACGCACCGCTTCCATGCAGCACATGCCGGGCCTGCTGCCGCTCGATTGGGACGCGAAGTCCGGCAGGCTGTATCTCGAGGTGCCGCTCAGCGCCGACGCAGCGCACACGCGCTCGCAGGATCTGATCTACACGGACTCGCTGCCGTACGGCACGGGATCGAACGACCTTGGACTGGATCGCGGGCAGATCTCTGAAGGCCGCATCGTGCACTTCGAGCGTACGGGACCGAAGCTTCTGCTGGTTGAGCCTAACGCCGCGTTTCGTACGAGCTCCCCTGATCCTGCTGAACGGCTTGCGGTGCTGCAGTCGTTTCCCGAGTCCGTGCTCGGGGGCTTCAAGGTCGAGGCGGAGAGCCCTGACGGCACGGTGCTCGTCGATGCTACGGAATTCTTCCTGCGCGACGTTCACCGGGTTGCGCAGACGCTCGCACGACTGAAGCAGGGCAGCTACAAAGTCGATGCGAATCGCTCCACCATCGCGCTCGACCACACCAGGGCGTTCCCGAAGAACACCGAGGTCGAGGCCGAGCTGACCTTCGCACTTGAAGGTGAGCCGCAGGGCCACTTCGTGCGCGACGTCACGCCCGATCCGACGGTAATGACTGTGCGCGAACACCAATCGTTTCTTGAGCTGCCACCGCCAGGCTTCACGCCACGTCGCTTCTCTCCGCGTGCGGGCTACTTTCCCACCAGCTATCGCGAGCTGAATGCGCCGCTGGGCGATTCGCTCGACCAGAACTTCATCGTTCGTCACCGCCTCATCAAGCGCGATCCGAACTGCACGCGTGCGTGCGAGGCCGTTACACCAATTCAGTACTACGTCGACCGCGGCGCGCCGGAGCCGATTCGCACTGCCTTGCTGGAAGGTGCGCGCTGGTGGGACGCGGCTTTCCAGGCCGCTGGCTGGGCTCCCGGAACCTTCCGCGTGGACCTGTTGCCCGAGGGCGCCGACCCGATGGACGTGCGTTACAGCATCATCCAGTGGGTGCATCGCTACACGCGAGGATGGAGCTACGGTGAGGCGATCGCAGACCCGCGCACAGGCGAGATCATCAAAGGCAATGTAACGCTGGGCAGCCTGCGCGGACGCCAGGATTACCTCATCGCCGAAGCTCTGCTTGCGCCTTACAACCCGGGCTATGTCAAAGTGTCCGGTGAGCACGACCCGATGCTGCAGCTGGTGCTTGGACGCATTCGCCAGCTTGCAGCCCACGAGACGGGGCACACGCTCGGTCTTGCACACAACTTCGCTGCATCTGCATTTCCGCATCCACCCACGCAGACGATGTCGGTGATGGACTACCCGCATCCGTACGTGACGCTGAAGGATGGCGTGCCGGACCTGAGCGAAGCTTACCCCGCCGGCATCGGAACGTGGGACAAAGTTGCGATCGACTATGGCTATCGCGAGTTCGACCGTGACGGTAAGCCTGCTGAGGACGTCGCCGCGCTCGACAGGATTTTGACCGGCTCAGAGAAGACTGGCCTCATCTTCATCACCGATGAGGACGCACGTCCGCTTGGCTCTGCGCACCCCCATGCGCACCTGTGGGATAACGGCACTGACCCCGCTGACGAGCTGAATCGAGTGTTGGAGGTGCGTTCGGCTGCGCTTGCGCGCTTTGGCGAGAATGCCATCAAGCCCGGTACCGATGTCGCTCAGCTTGAGGACACACTTGTTCCCATCTATTTGTTTCACCGCTATCAGACCGAGGCCGCGGCCAAGGAGGTTGGCGGCCTCGAATACCGCTATAACGTTCGCGGCGATGGACAGTTGATGCCAAAGATCGTCGCTCCCGCCGACCAGAAGAAGGCGCTCGATGCGGTGCTGAAGACGCTCTCACCCGAGACGCTAACACTGCCGGAGTCACTCCTCAGGTTGTTTCCACCGCGACCGCCCGCGCTTGCGCGCACGCAGGAGTCGTTCCCGGCGCACACCGGTCTTACCTTTGATCCCGTCGCTGCCGCGGAGTCATCCGCGGACCTCACGCTTGCACTGCTCTGCAATCCGGAGCGCGCCAGCCGCCTCATCGAGTACCACATGCGCGTTGCGCAGTCCCCTTCGCTGCGCGGCGTGCTTGAGGCGATTTCGAAGACGACGGCGGAACGTCCCGAAGCCGGCCACAGCATGTCGTCTGAGGTGGAGCGCGCCGTCGAGTTCCGCGGCCTCGAAGCGATGCTGGCTCTCGCTGTCAACGAGCAGGCTGCAACGCAGGCGCGCGCGATCGCGCGTGCGCACATCAACGATCTGCTGAAGCAGTGGACGACCACGCCTCCGCCCGATGACACCGCAGAAGAGATTCATCGCGCCGCCATGATCGAGCGCATCCATGAATTCGAGCGCGATCCGCAGAAGTTCGTTTCGTCCAGGCAAATCGAGGCTCCGCCGGGTATGCCCATCGGCGACGACGAAGAGTGATCCTGGGATGACGATCGCGACGACAAAAACGTCGATGCGCCGAGCAGCATGCCGCGCCGGCCTTCTCGTCACCGCTGTGTCATTCGCTCTTGGCCTCGGCGTCTCATCTGCTCAGACAACTACAGATGCAAAGACACCCTTACAAATCGCCTTCACCTTTGACGATCTCCCCGCGCATGGCCCGCTGCCACCTGGCACGGCACGGCCGGCGGTTGTGAACTCGATCCTCGCGACACTCAAGCGCGAAAACATGCCTCCCATCTATGGCTTCGTGAATGGCTTTCGCGTCGCACAGTATCCCTACCAGATCCACATTCTGCAGGCGTGGCGCGCGGCGGGCAATCCGCTTGGCAACCACACGTGGTCACATCCGGAGTTCGACAAACTCAGCGTCGCGCAGTATGAAACAAACATCCAGCGCAACGAGCCACTGCTCCGCAAGGTCTCGCCAGACAACGATTGGCACTGGTTCCGCTTTCCATTTCTCGAAGAAGGCGACACTATCGAGAAGCGCGAACAGCTTCGCACGTGGCTCTCTGAGCACGGCTATCGCATCGCTGAGGTCTCGATGGACTTTCAGGACTACGACTGGAACGAGCCCTATGCTCGTTGCGCAGCCAAGCACGACAGCGCTGCCATCAACTCACTCCACGACAGCTATCTCGATGCCGCCGACGAGTCCATCCGTGTGTACCGGGAGATTGCGGAGACGCTCTACCACCGCGACGTTCCGTATGTTCTGCTGATGCATGTCGGGGCATTTGACGCGCGTATGCTGCCGGAACTGATCGGGCTCTTCCGCTCGCGTGGCTTCAGCTTCATTACGCTGCAGCAGGCGATGGCTGATCCCATCTACAGCTTCGACTCAAAGATCCCGTCTCCTGGAGGCAATACCTTCAACGAGCTGGTCGCGCAATCCCGCAACGTCAACATTCGCTATATGACAGATCGTTCGAAAGAGCTCGACGGGATGTGCCGCTAAACCTTCAGCCCGATCATTCTCATGAGAGCTACACCGTTTTTCGTCGTCACGACACCGTCACGCAGCCGAAAATCGAAGCGCATTTCGCCATTCTCGATCCGTTCTTCGAAGTGCACATTGCGAAGCGTGTGGGCACCATCTCCAATCGCCGTCAACGCGAGATCGTGCGTGCTGATGAGCCCAATTGCGCCGGACGCCATCAATGCGTTGGCGATTCCCGTGGCTCCGGTCAGCCGATCGCTGGAGTTCGTTCCGTCCAGCAGCTCATCCAGGAGAAACAACACCGGCGGCCGCTCCTCCGCGAGCGCGCAGATGGCACGCAGCCGCAGGATCTCTGAGTAGAATCGCGACCGCCCCTCCTGCAACGAGTCATTCACCTGGATGCTCGCACCCACGCGCAGAGGGGTCATGCGCACGCGGATGGCACGCACAGGTGCTCCTGCCATCGCCAGCACCACGTTGATGCCAACCGCACGCAAGAGGGTGCTCTTGCCGGACATGTTCGATCCACTTACCAGCAACAAGCGTGTTTCGTCGCCGAGCGAAACATCATTACGCACACACCTGGCTTCGGGAATCAGCGGATGGCCCAGCGTGCTCGCCTCAAAACGGGGTTCTCCATCTACCAACTCCGGGAACGGATCGCCGGGATGTTCGAAGCTGTAGGTTGCGAGCGATTGCAACGCCTCCAGTTCGCTCAACGAAATGAGCCATCGCTCCAACGATGCGCCATACCTGTGCCTCCAGGACTGTGCGGCGCCGGCGAGCTGCACCGAATAGAGAAGAGGCGCGTCGAAGATTCGCACCATCAGGTTGCCGAGATGCTCCATCATTCGTGCGAGGAACGCCAACTGTGCCAGAGCGCGTGACGCGCTGCCGTTTCGATGGAGCGCCCGCTGCAGTTCCTGGAGCAGAGACGATGAAAATTTCTCCTGTTCCCATCGCTCAATCAGAACTGAGGCCAGCTTCAGGCTGTCGCTGGCTCGTTCCGCACTCACAAACAATGTCTGTGTCCCTTTCCGTAATGCGAAGGTGATCGTCGCATCGACGAGTACCGCCAGCAAGAGTAGCCACCCCCGATTGGTTGCAAGGAACCACGCCGTTGCTGCAACCGTAAGGGCAACCAGCAAGGGAGATATCCAGCGCCAAGATCCGGAAATCTTTGGCTCCGTGTTCGATGCCCACCGAGCCAGACCGGCAACATCCAGATCTTCAAAGTCTGCGCCGCCGCAACCTGCAAGGTGCTCGCGCAACTCTGTCATTTCGCGGAGTTCTGTAATCGCCGCCTGGCGCGCCAGAATCACGTCGCGATCTGCGGGCTCGAGTAACCATGAGGCGAGTGCATCGTCGCCCGCGGAGGTTCTCGCCGTATTCAGAAGATCGAACAGTCCACCTCGCCGGAACAAATCGAGATCGTCTGCGAACAAACTTCCTGCGGCGTTCACCGCTGCAACACGCGCAGGCAATTCTGCCCAACGGTCATCGATCCTTGCGGTCCCGCGCTCGAAGAAGGCGATTGCCCGCTGGGCTTCGGCCCTCAGCCGCAGCACGGCCGAGTGTCGCCTCGCCGCGACAACAAACAGCGCAAAAATTGCCAGCAGCCACCACCGCGACATTTGCTGCTGATAAAACGAGAACCAGGCGACGGCAATGCCCGCAAGTACCAGCGCGAGCCGAACGTACCCTAGCAGCACATGCCGCCGCTGGCATAGTACGGCCTCCGCCTGTCGTACGGCCGTGCTGCTCTGGTAGACCTCACGCGGATTCAATTTGCTGCTGTCGCTCATCGCCTTCCTTATGTACGATTCATGTTCAGGCAACGCAGGAATTGCGGAACCTCGCCCGGCTCGATGTCGTATCGGATTCGAAGAACCAGACGATCTGCCGAGATGCGTATTTGAAGACTGACTCCGCGAACAATTCTATGGTGCACCCAGCAGAACATCGTGCAAACGGCAGCGACCTTCTCCCCGCCTTGGCAATCGCAGGCGCCATTCTTTTGCTGCACCTGTTCACCAATATGCGTTACGGTTTTCATCGTGACGAACTGCAGTTCTTATCTGACGCGATCCACCTTGACTGGGGTTATGTTGCTTATCCGCCGCTGACGCCATTCGTCGAACGGCTCTCGATCGCGCTCTTCGGATTCTCGCTCGAAGGCCTGCGTTTGTTCTCAGTTCTCGCGCAGGCCAGCATCGTTGTCACCGCCGGTCTCATCGCGCGGACGCTCGGGGGCAACCGCTTTGCGATAGCCATCGCTGCTCTCGCCACTGCCCTCGCGCCCGTCGCATTGTTTGAAGGCACAGAGTTTCAGTACACGACTTTCGAGCAGCTAGGCTGGGTGCTTGTGACTTATGGGGTCGTGCGGCTGCTCGACAGTGAAAACGAGCGCTGGTGGCTCTGGATCGCTGCCTTCGCCGGCTTCGGCCTCATGGCCAAGTACACGGTCGTTTTTTTTCTCGCAGCTCTGCTCGCGGGATTTGTACTCACCCCCGCGCGTCGCCACCTCGCGAGCAAGTGGTTTGTTCTCGGTTGTGCCGTCACGCTCCTGATTGTTCTGCCAAACCTTCTCTGGCAGGCGCATCACAACTTCATCTCGTTGCATTTCCTCGAATACATCCATGCGCGCGATCTCCGGATCGGCCGCGGCAGCGCGCGCGACTTCTGGCTCTTCCAGGCGATCCTGTCAGAGAATGCCTTCGCCATCCCGCTGACGATTGTGGGTCTTGTTGCAGCATGGCGCAGCGTGCGGTTTCGCGCGGTGAGTATCGCCTTTGTGCTCACGATTCTTCTGTTCGCGGGTATGAAGGCGCGCGGATACTATACCGCTGCGGTCTTTCCAGTCATCGTCGCGTTCGGTGCGACGGAGATCGCACGGTGGGCCTGTTCTCGGCGCCCTGTGTTGCGACGAAGCATCTTCGCCGTTCTGTTTACGGGGATCATGGGCTTCGGTGTCTACTTTGTGTGCATCCTGGTTCCGATTGCCTCGAGCGGGCCGCTAAAGGCCTTTGCGCTCGAACGCAGCGGGGACCTGCGTGAAGAGCAAGGCTGGGATACCTTCGTCCAGACGGTCGCTCAAGTGCGGGATACACTCACACCCGCGCAGCGTGCCGGCTTCGGCATTGTCACCGCGAACTATGGAGAGCAGGGAGCTGTTGAGATTCTTGGCCGCAGCTACCATCTGCCCGCGCCGATCAGCACGACAAACTCCGCCTGGCTTCGCGGCTATCCCACACCGCCGCCGGGCACGCTCATCGTTACGGGACTCGATCTGGAGGACGCTAACGCGGTGTTCACCGACTGCCGGCTGGGCGCACACGTGCCGTATCCCGCGCACCTGAACAATGAAGAGAGCAAGTACGACCCCGACATTTTTGTTTGCGGGCCGCCGCGCCTTCCGTGGCCCGAATTCTGGAAGAAATATCAGCGCTTCGGCTGACACCTTTGGTGCTAACCGCGCCCATGAACGCATCCGCTATCCTAGGTGCATGCCTTCCGCGGTTGAGACCCCCACAACCACCGCCTCACCTGACACAAGTCCCGTGAAGCCGCCCTTCGAATCCTGGGGGCGCTACCCGGTCTACGACGCGGACGTGCGCTCCATCCACTGGCAGGACCAGTTCCCACGTGTCATCGACGGTGTGCATCACGGCGCTCTGCCCGTCGGCATGGGCCGCAGCTACGGCGATGTCTGCCTGCTCAAGGACGGCACGCTCGTTCGCACTACCGGCATGAACCGTCTGCTGGGCTTCGACCCAGCCAGCGGCGTCCTCACCGCCGAGGCTGGCATCACACTCGCGCAGATCCTGGACTTCGCGGTCCCGCGCGGCTTCTTTCTGCCCGTCACTCCGGGTACGAAGTACGTCACGCTCGGCGGCGCCATTGCTAACGACATTCACGGCAAGAACCATCACATCGCCGGCACCTTCGGCTGCCATGTGCCGCAGTTTGAACTCGTGCGTTCAGACGGCACGCGGCTGCGCTGCTCGCCGACTGAAAACTCGGACATGTATTCGGCAACCATCGGCGGGCTCGGCATCACAGGCATGATCACGTGGGCGCAGCTTCGGCTCAAGCCCATCGTCAGCCGCAAGATCGACTACCAGGGAATTCAATTCCACGGCATCGACGAGTTCCTCGATCTCACCGCGAAGTCGCAGAACATCGAGTACACGGTCAGCTGGATCGACGTCACATCTACGGGCAAGAACTTTGCGCGCGGCATCTTCATGCAGGGCGACCACTCGCAGGTTCCCAACGAGCTGAAGCCCTCGAGTGAACCCAGGCTCGTCTTTCCGATCGAGCTGCCGGGCTGGGTGCTGAACGGCGCCAGCGTGGGTGCTTTCAACACTCTCTTCTTCAATAAGCAGATGAAGCAGCGCGTCGCTGCACTGCAGGATTACGAGCCCTTCTTCTATCCGCTGGACGCTGTGCTCAAGTGGAACAAGATGTACGGCAAGCGTGGCCTGCTGCAGTTCCAGTACGTCATCCCGTGGGAACACGCGCGCGAGGGTACCATTGCGATTCTGCATCAGGTCGCGAAGTCCGGCCTCGCCAGCTTCCTCGCCGTGCTCAAAGCCTTTGGCGACGTTCCCTCGCC
The DNA here is from genome assembly GCA_035605855.1 of Acidobacteriaceae bacterium. Taxonomy (GTDB): domain Bacteria; phylum Acidobacteriota; class Terriglobia; order Terriglobales; family Acidobacteriaceae; genus Granulicella. Next base: position 11,563 of record DATNGO010000049.1, read on the forward strand.
AGGCATGATGAGTTTCCCCAAGCCCGGCATCACGCTCGCGCTCGACTTCCCCATTAAGCCGGAGAAGAGCTTCGCGCTCTTTGATCGCCTCGCTGAGATGACCTGCGAGTTCGGCGGCCGCCTTTATCCGGCCAAAGACGCACGCATGACCGCCCTGCAGTTCCAGGCCTTCTATCCGCAGTGGCAGCGCTTCGCGCGCTACAAGGATCCTGCGCTCACCTCCAGCTTCTGGGAGCGTGTCGTTGGCGGACAGGGGTTTATGCGATGAGCACAACTCCCGCGCCCGATCCGTCGATTCCAAAGCGCCGCGACTCCCAGGCTCCGCGTGCCGAACCCCGCCGCATCCTGGTCCTCGGCGCTACTTCCGGCATCGCCGAGGCCTGCATTCATCTCTGGGCCAATCGCGGCGAGCATCTCTTCCTCGTGGGGCGCAACGCTGGCCGTCTTGCTGCAGTCGCCGCCGATGCACGCACGCGCGGCGCCGGCTACGTTGACTCCGCTGTCGTCGATCTCGACCGCACAGAGCATCATGCCGATCTGCTCGCACACGCTATCAACTCGCTCGGCGGCCTCGACATCGCCTATCTCGCTCTCGGCGTTCTCGGCGATCAATCCAAAGCTGAACGTAACTTTCACGACGCCGCGCAGATCGTTCACACCAACTACACCGCGCCTGTCAGTCTGCTTACGTGGCTGGCGAATTACTGCGCGCAGCGTCACTCCGGTACACTCGCGGTACTCAGCTCTGTCGCCGGTGAGCGCGGCCGCAAATCCAATTACGTCTACGGCAGCTCCAAGGCCGGCCTCACGGCGTTTGTTGATGGCCTTCGCAATCGCATCGACCGCGAAGGCGTCCATGTGATGACCATCAAGCCAGGTCCGGTGAGGACCTCGATGACCGAAGGCATGAAGGGTCACGAACGCTTCGCCGACGTGAATAAGGTCGCTGCCACGATCGTGACGGCCATCGATAAAGGTCAGGACATCATTTACGTCCCAGGTCAGTGGCGTCTGATTATGTCTGTCATCCGCGCCATCCCCGAACGAGTTTTCAAAAAGCTCAATCTGTAGCACAAGTCGTCGCGCGACTCTAACGGGTTTATGGAGAAATCTATGAATAACCGATAAATGTCGTCTGCCGGTGCATTCCGTCACTCCACAAAGCATTCCGTCACGTCTGCAAAGCATTCCGTCACGGCGCCAAATTGCGGCTTTTCAGATTTGGCCTCTCGATTGCATATACAGGGGTTATCTCTCCTTGAGGCCGTAAACCATGATCAAGCTTTCTCGTGTGGTGCTGGGCGCCGCGGTAATGCTGCTGGCGCCTTGCGTTGCGTTTTGTCAAACAAGCCAGGGAATTCTGGCGGGTGTAGCGCGCGATACGACCGGCGCAGTGATACCCCATGCCACGGTCACGATCACCAATGAAGACACCCATGAGGTAAGAACGGGTGTTACGAAGGCGGATGGAACCTACCGCATCGACGGCATTCCCCCTGGCCCCTACACCGTAGAAGTTGCGGACTCTGGCTTTCAGACGAAGGTGGCCAAGGGTGTCGTGATCAACCCGTCTGTCGTTAGCTCATATGACGCGTCTTTGGCGGTTGGCCAGGCCAACGAGGTGATTGAGGTTAAGGCGGTCAGCAACACGATCAACACGGAGAACGGCCAGATCGCAGGCGTGATCAGCACGAACGACATCCAGCGCATGCCCATCTTCTCCCTGAACCCGATCGAGTTGGCGACAACGGTTCCGGGCGTCCAGGTGATTGTGCAGCCCAGCTCCGGCGCGGGTGCGCAGGGGCAGGTGTTCTCCGCGAACGGCGCCCGTCCGCGCGGCAATAACTTCCTGCTGGATGGCCAGGAGATCAACGACGTGGCCATTACAGGCCAGGGCTTCCAGCCAAACATTCCAGGGATGTACTCCAACGTTACGGTGATCACCAACTCGGCGTCGGCAGAATACGGGCGGGCCGGTGGTGCCGTAACCAATCTGGTGACGGCCCGTGGAACGAACTCGTTTCATGGTTCCGTCTATGAGCGCTACACAGGCTCAGGACTGAATGCGTTGACGGCCAATCAGCGGCACGCGAAGAGCGCAACCTTCACGCCTGCAAAGACGCGTTTCGATCGCCACACCTTTGGGTTCACCGGTGGTGGGCCAATCTTCAAAGACAAGCTCTTTGTTTACGGTGGAAGCCAGTGGCAGCGGTTTTACGGCAATGTGCTGGAGGGTTTGACGGATCTTCCGGATGCGGATGGCGTCAACCAGCTCAAGTCCATCCAGACGAACGCTGGTGGTGTGCAGGCGCAGCAGGCGGCGCTGTTTGCCAGCTATCTCTCCAACTACGCCTACCTGTCGACGTTCAATGATACGTCCTTGAATACCGGAACTCTTTCCCCGATTACGGGCAAGAAGGTAAACGAGACGCTGAACGTCATTGCGCCGGGTTGCCCGAGCGGCGGATGCCCGGTCACCACGGGTCTGTTCCAGCGGCCATCTACCCCGCAGTCGAACACAAACACGCAGTTCGGCGTCCGCGTTGATTACACACCCAGCACCGTGGACACGATCTCGGTGCGCTACATCCACGATCGCGGTCATCTGTTTCCCGACTTCGGTAACAATGCCTCGCTGCCCGGTTTCGACTCGCAGCAGGGTGGCTACTCTGAGCTCGCGCAGGTCGCCGAGACCCACGTGTTTGGTCCGCGCTTCCTGAACGAGTTTCGCGTCTCGGAGACGCGCCTCAACTTCCTGTTCGATTTCCCCGCAGCGACGCTGGCCAACCCGCTGATCAAACAGCCGACGCTCGTGTTTTCGGGTAACAGTTTGCCGAATCTCGGACCCAACCAGAACCTTCCTCAGGGTCGCGGTGAGGATCTGTATCAGCTGCAGGATACTGTGGGCATGCACATCGGCCGCCAGAGCATCCGTACCGGTGCTGACCTTGGACGACAGATCGAGCAGGAGTATGTCTCGCAGAACGCGCTCGGCCAGCTGAACTACGGCCGCGGTGGCAGCTACGGCGGCAGCTCGCTCGGCGAATTCATGAACAACTACATCGGAACCTCGGGAAGCGTCACCAAGACCTTCGGCAACACCCGCGTCGATCCACACAACTGGCGCACCGCACTCTTCTTCCAGGATGACATCAAGCTCACCCCGGAACTTACGCTGAACCTGGGCGCGCGTTATGACTACTTCACGCCGCCGGAAAACAACGTCGCGTACCCGGCGATCAATCCGGCAACTGCACTGACAGATCCGATCACTGCCGTGTACAAGGTCCCGTCAGACAAGAACAACCTTTCACCGCGTTTCGGCTTTGCGTATGTTCCGCACGCCGGGTTCTTCTCTGACGGCAAGACAGTTTTTCACGGCGGATTCGGCATCTTCTTCGACACCGACTTCAGCAACATCATCGTGAATGAGGTGCAGAGCTCGCCGAACGCGATTGCGTATAGCCAGAGCTACACCGGCACGGATGGTGCGCCGAACTCGAGCACGCTTCTCAGCCTGGCGGTTCCTGTTCTCAGCCCGACGTCGTCGGTGACCTCGGTGACCAGTAACCTCGTCAATCCATACACCTACCAGTACAACCTCGGGATCGAGCGGGAGCTGCCGTACAACCTCAAGCTCACGACTGCCTACGTCGGCAGCCGCGGCGTGAAGCTGTATACGAACCGGCAGTACAACTACTTCACTCCCACGAACGGAACTGCTGCGACGACTCGCCTGAACCCGGGCCGGGGCGTGATCAACGCGCGCGGCAACTTTGGGACGTCGGAGTACAACTCGCTGCAGGCCGAGCTTTCGCGTGCGTTCACGCATGGGCTTACGTTCCGCTTTGCGTATACCTACAGCAAAGACCTGGACAACTCGTCGGAGATCTTCAACACTTTCAACTCTGCGACGTCGTACGAGGCGGATCTGTCGGCGCAAGGTATGGCGCAGGAGTGGGGCAATTCGGCCTGGGACCATCGCAACAACGTGACGTTCTCGTACGTGTGGCAGCCGCGTGGCTTCAATGTATCGAACGGTTTCGCAAACGCTATGGTGGGTGCATTCACACGCCACTGGACCATTGCGGGCGTAGAGCGCTTCCAGTCAGGACCGTACAGCACATTCAGTGTCAGCGGCTACGATACAAACGGCGACAGCAGCACGGCGAACGATCGTCCTATTATTGGCAATGCAACCGCGCCGCTTCTAAGCGCGGGTATCGATTCCTCTTACTTCGCCGGCGGAAAGCAGGGAACATACTACGACGTCAAAACCCTGAACACGACCGGGGCGCATGTCCTCGTCGATCCGACAACAGTGCACTTCCTCGTGCAGCGTGGTCAGAGCTTCCTGCACCAGGAGGTCGGACGCGACACCTTCCTCAACCCGGGCTATATGCAGCATGACATGTCGATTGAGAAGGGCTTTGGTCTCGCCGCGCTGAAGTTCGATCGTGGCACGCTGAATCTGCGTGCCGAGATCAACAACATCGGCAACCACAACAATGTGAACCCTCTAGGGGTTAACACCTCCCTGATCGGCGCGTCCAGTCAGTTCAACCCGGTCGTCTCACGTTCCGGAAACAGCGGTCGCACAGTCACCCTCTGGGCGCGTGTGTTGTTCTAACCCTGATTGACCCACGCAAAAACCGGGGAAGCGCATCGCGCTTCCCCGGTTTGCTTTAGGGCAAGCCAACCGGACCAATCAGGGAGGCGTATCGAAGATCGCATTCGTAACGACTCATTGTCCTACCGGGTGCTTTGACCTTCTGTGTTCTGCTGAGGTGGCCTGCGCGGCTGCTGCCTCTGCGTTTTTTGTGAAATGCGCTTGCACCTCCGCACCGTCCGTCACATCGTCCGTCACATTGGTCACGATGACGTCGCCCGCCTCCAGGCCCGTCAAAATCTCCACCACGCCGCCGAAGTCGCGTCCAATCGTCACCGGCTGCAAATGGACCTCGCCGTTTACGACCTTTGCAATCGTTGGCCGATCATGCCGGATCACGACCGCGTCCCCGGAAACCAGCAGCGGTCCTTCGATTCCGGGCGCCGGCGGCAACGTCACCACCGTGTACATCCCGGGCACCAGTTTGCCGCTGCGATTGTCCACCTGAATCTCAGTCAGCATCGTGCGGGTGTTCGGGTCGACCGAGTTCGCCGTGCGCGTGATATCACCCGCAAAGCTCGCACCCGGATACTCCGTGAACGTAAGCTGCGCGTGACCGCCCACATGGATCGCGGTGAGATATCCCTCCGGTACCGATACCAGAATTCGCAGCCGTCGCATCTGCGCAATGCCGAACAGCGGCCCACCCTGTCCTGGTGACTGCGTCGGCGTTGCGGCTGTGCTTGACGCACCGGAGCTTCCTCCCGTATTCACCTGGCCTGCCTGTTGCGATCCTCCAGAGGTCGAGGTCTGTCCCTCCGGGGCCGGTGCGCTTTCCGCACCCGAGGTCATGCCCGAAGCCGCAATCAGCGCGCCCACATCCACATTGCGTTGCGTAATTACGCCTGCGAACGGCGCACGCACGTACTCATAGCTCTGCAGTGCCTCCACGCGGCCGAGGTTTGCGCGATACGCATCAACATTTCGTTGTGCGGCTTGCACGTTCGCCACCTGCGACGCGTAGTTCGCCTCCTGCTGATCGCCATCCTGCCGCGAGAAGACGCCCTGTTTTACCAACACGCGGTAGCGCCGCACCGTCACCGTGGCCAACTCCAGTTGTGACTTCTGCTGATCCAGCTGCCGCTCCGCCTGCATCAGTTGTTGCTTGGCCTGCGCCACCTGCTGGTCAAGATCCGGTGCGTCCACCACCGCAAGCAACTGGTCCTTGCGCACGTGATCGCCGATGTCTACCAACCGTGTCTTCAGATACCCGCTCGCGCGGGCATACACATACGCCTCGGTCAGGGGGATCGTTGTTCCCGGCAGCACTATGCCCTGCTGGTTCTGCGAGCGCTCAACCTTCGCCACATCGACCACGGGCTTCGCATCCTGCCGTTCCTTTGCGCGCCGGTCAATCTCTTTCTCGCGTTCGCGACGCGGAAGCCATCCGGCAATTACCACGATCAAGAAGAGCAGCAGGAATGCAATCAGAAAGATCGCGATCTTGCGCCGGTCCATTGGTCTCTGCGCGCGCGCTGCACCCGGCGACTTCTTTCGCGTGCGGCTGGAGTTCGTCTCCTCGAAACTCTTGCCCAGTCGCGCATCGTCCAGCGCGTTCGGGTCTTCAAACGACCGCGCGAGTTGTTGCCGCTCTCGATGCTCCTGGTCGGCAAACTCTCGTCGCAGCTCGCGCTCGTTGTATCGATTCTTCCGGTCGTCCATCTCGTCGGCCATCTACGCGGGCTGCTCCTGTGTGCTGCCGTGGGATGTCTGCTTCTTTGGCTCTTCGCCTTCGTGATACTCCTCCTCGATCTCCTTGGTGTAGTCGATCGGAGGATGCTTCTTCAGCAGGGAATAGATCGTCGGCACCAGGAATAGCGTTCCCACCGTCGCAAAGATCAAACCACCAATCACCGCGCGTCCCAGCGGCGCATTCTGTTCACCGCCCTGACCCAGCGCGAGCGCCATCGGGAACATGCCGATGATCATTGCCAGGGCCGTCATCAGCACCGGCCGCAGTCGCGTGTGTCCGGCATTTAGCGCAGCTTCGCGGCGGTGCCGGCCTTCCAGACGCTCGTCGTTCGCGAATACGACCATCAGGATTGAGTTGGCCGTGGCTACGCCGATCGTCATAATCGCACCCATCAGGCTCGGCACGTTAAACGTCGTCTGTGTCAGGAACAGCGTCCACAGAATGCCGCAGAACGCACACGGAATCGCCATCAGAATGATCAGCGGATCCAGCCAGCTCTGGAAGTTGACCGCCATCAGCAGATACACCAGCCCGATCGCGAAGATGATTCCGAGTCCCAGTCGAGCGAACGAATCATTCATCGTCTGCACCTGGCCTCGCAGTTCAAGCTGCGTTGCCTTCGAGACCTGCTCATGTCGCATGACCTTTTCAATATCGTGCGCGACACTGCCAAGATCGCGCAGATCGACATTCGCATAGATGTCGTACACCGGCTCGATATCGTAGTGATTCACGATGATCGGCGACTGATCACGCCTGAACGATGCCAGATTGCCCAGAATCTGCGTTGCATTTCCCTGCGGTGTCGTAACCGGAGTCCGTGAGAGCTCCGGAAGGGACGAGATCCGGTATTGCGGCGTCTGCACGATCACGTTGTAGTTCACGCCGTTCTGCGGATTCAGCCACTGGTTCGGCGCAACCTGCGCCGTTCCTGACAGCGAGATGAGTGTGGACTGCGCAACGTCCTGCTGCGTTAGTCCAATCTGTCTCGCCTTTGTGCGGTCTACGTTTATATCCAGTGTGGGGTACGCCACCTGCTGATGCACATGCACATCCACGGCGCCCGGAATCGCGGCGACCTCCTTCTCCAACCTGGTCGCGAGGGCATAGTTGTCCTTACCGTGCCCGACCACCTGCAGATCGATCGGCGCCGGCAGACCAAAGTCCAGAATCTGATTCGTGATGTTCGCCGGAGCAAAAAAGAACGTCCCATCTGGAAACTTCTTCTGGAGATCGTCGCGCAGCGTCCGCATGAATTCTTCGGTTTGCTTCGGCCCCGGATTCAGCGAAATCAGAATCTCTCCGTCGGAGCTCGAGATGGCCGGCGCGCTTGAGAACGCAAGATTGATGCCGCTGTTCGGCAGGCCAATGTTGTCGAGCAGCATGTTCACCCGGCCCGGTGGGAGCACGCGTCGAATCTCTGCATCCACCCTTGCAAAGTATTGCTCCGCATCTTCGATGCGCAAGCCCTGCGGAGGCTCAACCTCAAGGCGCATCTGGCCCGAATCGACATACGGAAAAAAGTCGCGCCCGATGAAAAAGGTTAGGGGCAGCGAGATCAACAGCAACAATCCGAAGAGCGACAGCGTTACAGCGGCATGATCGATACACCACTCCAACAATTGCTTGTAGTAGTGCTGCAGCCGTTCGAACTTGTGCTCAAACCGCACGTGCCAGCGCCAAATGAAGTTCCGCCTCGCCTCACGATCGCTCTCGCTTGGATCCTGGTAGAGCGCAAGCTCTTTCTTCAGCAGAAAGTGCATCATCGTCGGCACCAGGGTGCGCGACAGGAAGTAGCTCGCAAGCATCGCAAAGACAACTGCCATCGCCAGCGGCGTGAACAGGAACTTCGCGGCGCCAGTCAGCAGTACCACAGGAACAAACACGATACAGATCGAAAGCGTCGAAACAAACGCCGGTGCTGCCACCTGTTTGGCAGAGTCCAGGATGGCTCGCGTCAACGGCTTCCTAAGGCCCATGTTGCGATGTGTATTCTCAATCTCCACCGTCGCATCGTCGACCAGGATGCCGACCGCCAGCGCCATCCCGCCCAGCGTCATCACGTTGATCGTTTCGCCAATGGCACTCAGAATTACAAGCGATGTCGCAATCGACAGCGGAATCGAAATGCAGACAATCAGCGTCGACCGCCACGACCCCAGGAACAGCAGGATCATCAGCGCCGTCAGTCCGGCCGCGATGATGGCCTCGCGCGCAACCTCGTCGATGCTTGTGCGCACAAAGATCGACTGGTCGAACAACGGCGTAATCTTCAACGGCGCCAGCTCCGCCTCAATCCTCGGCAGATGCTTCTTCACGTTCGACACGATATCCAGCGTCGATGTGTTGCCATTCTTCAGCACCGTCAGCAGCGCCGAGCGCCTGCCGTTCTCGCGAACGATATTCGTCTGCACCGCATAGCCGATGTGCACCTGCGCAACGTCCCTGATGTACACCACCGCGCCGTTTGCCGCCCGTACCGGCAGGTCGTTCATCGCAGCGATCGTCTCCGGGCTCGAGTTCGTCTTGACTACAAACTCCCGGTCGCCGATGCGTGCCGTTCCCGCGGGCAGAATCAGGTTCTGCTGGCTCATGGCCGCCGAAACGTCCGCCGCCGAAAGATGGTGCGCATACATCAGGCTCGGATCAGTGTCGATCATCACATCGCGCACCTTGCCGCCGTAAGGAGAGGGAAGGGCTGCACCCTGCACTGTCGCCAGCGAAGGTCGCACGAAATTCAGGCTCAGGTCGTAGAGGTCCGCCTCGCTCAGTCCCTGCCCACCCAGGCTCAACTGCACGACCGGCACCGACGACGCGTCGTATTTTAGGATGGAGGGCGGAGTTGTTCCCGGCGGAACGACCTTCAGAATCGTCTGCACGACGGCCGTCACCTGCGCCTCCGCCGCGGCAATCTGAACATCAGGCTGAAAGTACACCTTGATGACGGCGACGCCCTGGTGGCTCTCGCTCTCCGTGTGCTCGATGTCGTTGACGGTCGTGGTCAGTGCGCGCTCGCACACCGTCACCATGCGTCCTGCCATCTCCGTCGGCGTCAGACCGGCATAGGTCCAAACAACGGTAACGACTGGGATATTGATGTACGGGAAGATATCCTTCGGCGTCTCAATCGCTGACCCGATGCCCAGCACCGCCATCAGCAGCGACAGCACGACGAACGTATAAGGGCGGCGCAGGGCCAGCCGTACGATCCACATATCCGCCTCAGGAGGGCTTCATTCCGATACTCGTTGAGACGTGCCAACTCCCCTCTTGGACTCGCGAGCCTCTGCATCACCCGAAAAACGAAGGCCGCTCCATTACGGAAGCGGCCCTTTCGTTGGGAAGTTCACAGGCTCATTTCTTCGCCTGTTCGAAGCGCTTGTTCACCTCGGCCCAGTTCACCACGTTCCACCACGCGGCCAGGTAATCCGGCCGGCGGTTGTTGTACTTCAGATAGTAGGCATGCTCCCAAACGTCGTTGCCCAGGATCGGGTACAGCCCCTGCGACAATGGGTTGTCCTGGTTGGGCGTCGTCGTAATCGCGAGCTTGCCGCCCTTCCACACCAGCCATCCCCAGCCTGAGCCGAACTGCTTTGCCGTGGCGTCGTTGAACGCCTTCTTGAAGTCCTCAAATCCGCCGAAGTCCGCCTGGATCTGTGCGGCGATGTTTCCTGTCGGATTGCCGCCGCCCTTCGGCGCCATAATCTGCCAGAACATCGTGTGATTCACGTGGCCGCCGCCGTTGTTTCGCACGGTAGTGCGCACGTCCTCGGGCACGCTGTCCAAATTCATGATCAGTTCTTCCGGCGTCTTCTTGCCGAGGTCCGGATGCTTCTCCACTGCGCCATTCAGGTTCGTCACATACGCCTGGTGGTGCTTGTCGTGATGCAGCTTCATCGTCGCTTCGTCGATCGTGGGCTCGAGTGCGGCGTAGTCATACGGCAGGGGAGGGAGTTCGAATGCCATAACGGTTCTCCTTAGGTTGCGAGTAATAGCAGGTTGCGAAGTAACAGCGGAATCACATCTCCGCGCAATGAGTTTCGTGGCCTTCTTCGCTAGGATGCAGCACGGAAGCCCTGCGACTCAGCACCTTTGAGCTTAGCGCACACAAGAAAACTCTGCGTCCGGGACTTCTCTGGACACGTGGTGCCGCCCTCCGCATAGACTGGCAGGGATGAGTGTTCTCAACCAAACCTACCGCTGGTTGGACGATGACGGTGCAGCCTTCGGTGCTCCGGGGCTGGAGCCACGCTGGACCTCCAGCAAGAAGGACGCAGTCTCCACGGCCTACTCCGCCTCCAGTCACATCTGGTTTACCGCCTCCCACGGCACGCTCAACGAAATCTACTACCCCACCATCGATCGACCGCAGACCCGCGACATGGAGCTGCTCTTCACCGACGAGGAGACCTTCTTCCATGAGGAGAAGCGTGATTTCGAGTACGACTTCCACTACATCGACCCTGACGCCCTCGCCGTTCGTGTCGTCGCCAATGACCTTGGCGGCCGCTACACCGTCACCAAGGACTTCATCACCGATCCACACCATCCCGTCGTCCTCATGCACGTCAAGATCGAGGGCGACGAGGAGATACTCTCGAAGCTCAGGTGCTACGGCCTGCTCGCTCCGCACCTCGACGGCGGCGGCGCCGGCAACTCCGCGCGTGCCCTCGATATCGCCGGTCATCGCGCCATCCTCGCGTGGAAGAACGGGATCTCTTTAGCCTTCGGCTCCGACTGCGGATTTAGCCGCACCAACTGCGGTTTCGTCGGCTCCAGCGACGGCTATCAGGATCTCTCCCTCCACAACCGCATGACCTGGAACTTCGGCCAGGCGCTCGATGGCAACATTGCCATCATGGGCGAAATCAACATCGCTTGCACGCGCGAGTTCACCATCGCCATCGCCCTCGGCGGCAACCATCACGCCGCGCTCGCCGCCATGACGCAAAGCCTTTCCACGCCGTTCGAGATCCACCGCAAACGCTTCATCGAGCAGTGGCACCGCGCTGCCTCGCCCGAGCGCCTCGCCTCCGCATCCACGGACAGCGGTCGCGTCATGCGCATCTCCCACAACGTTATCCTCGCGCACGAGGACAAGGTCTACTCCGGCGCCTTCATCGCCTCTGCATCCATCCCCTGGGGAGCTTCCAAGTCTGATGACGACCTCGGCGGCTATCACCTCGTCTGGACCCGCGACATGATTCAGTCCGCGTCGGCTTTGCTGGCCTGCGGCCGCGCAGAAACGGCGTTACGCGCACTCGTCTACCTGGCATGCACGCAGCACCCTGATGGGGGTTTCTCGCAAAACTTCTGGATCGACGGCACGCCCTATTGGTCTGGTATTCAGCTCGATGAAGTTGCCTTCCCCGTCGTCCTCGCGTGGCGTCTCTGGAAGCTCAAGGCGCTGGGCGAATTTAACATCGTTCCCTTCGTTACACGCGCCGCCAGCTTTCTCGTCCGCTACGCGCCCGTAACTCAACAAGAGCGCTGGGAAGAAAACGCCGGCTACAGCCCGTCCACCCTCGCCATTGTCATCTCTGCGCTCATATGCGCTGCGGACATCGCGAACGCCGAATTTCCTGAGCTCTCAACTTTTCTATGTGACTACGCCGACTGGATCGAAGCTCACCTCGACGAGTGGACCAGCACCACCGCCGGCGTCCTGCTGCCCGACGTTCCTTACCACTACATGCGCATCCGGCCGCCTGCTGAAGGCGAACCCTTCCACAATCCGGCCATCCCTCCCGGCATGATCCATATCAACAACCGCGAGCCCGGCGAGCGTGCCGACTTCGAGGCCCGCGAAATCATCGACGCCGGATTCCTCGAGCTCGTCCGCTACGGCGTCCGCCGCGCCGACGACCCACTCATTGTCGACTCCCTCAAAGTCGTCGATCACGTTCTCAAGATCAACACGCCCTACGGCCCCTGCTGGCGTCGCTACAACCACGACGGCTACGGCCAGCGCAAGGACGGCGGACCCTACGTCGGCTACGGCCAGGGACGCGCCTGGCCGCTGCTCACCGGCGAACGCGCGCACTACGAACTCGCCGCCGGCAACGACATCACCCACCTCATTGACGCCATCGAACAGTTCTCGTCCTTCGGCGGTATGCTCCCTGAGCAAGTATGGGACTACGCCGACATGCCCTCCGAATCTCTCTACTGCGGCCGCTCCGCTGGCTCCGCTCAGCCGCTCTGCTGGGCACACGCCGAGTACCTCAGACTCCTGCACTCCGTCGTCGAGGGACGTGTCTTCGACCGCATCTCCGTCGTCGAGGAGCGCTACGCCGTCCCCAGGGAAAAGCGCACCTTCCAGAGCCGCATGGAGATCTTTCGCACCACCCGGCCCATCTCCGCCATGGTCTGCGGCGGAACCCTCCGGGTCGTCGACCCCAACCCTTTCACCGTGGTCTGGTCCCCCGATAACTGGGCCACCACCAACAAAACCGACGCCATTCCCGTCGACAACTTCGGCGCCTTCGCCGATATCACCGCCGCTCCCGGCCAGACCGGCAGCATCCTCTTCACCCTCCACTGGCCCGGTTCCAACCGCTGGCTCGGTCACAACTATGAGGTCACCATCCACTCCGAGCAGCCCGCCCAGATGCCCGCCTCTCGCAAGCCCCAGAACTAAGCCAATGGCATCGTTAATTGTTCGACTATCATCTAACTAACCATGACGAAAGCGCGAAAACATCTCACGGAAGACCATATGCAGACCATCGCCCGCGCCGTCGCCGACCCTCGCCGCTTCGCCATCCTGCAGCAGATCGCCCGTCACGACTCAACGCCCTGCGGTTCCCTTGACGAGCAGAAGGTCCTCAGCCCCGCCACCATCTCGCACCATCTCAAGGAGTTGGCGGACGCCGGCCTCATCGACGTCCAACGCGAAGGTCGCTGCGCCTCGCTTACGCTCCAGCGCGATGTCTGGAACGCCTACCTGGCGGAACTCGCCAAGCTATAAGTCGCTCTACGCTCGGTGACATTTCGATAAATATCGACACTTCCTGAATCCTTCCCTGCACTCCCTCATCCATTTCGATATACGTCGAACAATTCGACGCCGTTCGAAAGGATGAAAAAATGGGAAAGCTCACAGGAAAGGTTGCAGTCGTTACAGGAGCCAGCAAGGGAATCGGCGCAGGTATCGCGAAGGCCCTTGGCTCTGAAGGTGCATCCGTCGTTGTCAACTATGCATCAGATAAGTCCGGTGCGAACAAGATCGTCGCTGAGATCACCGAGGCTGGCGGAACAGCTATCGCCGTCGGTGCCAGCGTCGCCAAATCCGGCGACATCGAAAAGCTCTTCAGCGAGACCAAGAATGCCTTCGGCAAAGTGGACATCCTGGTCAACAACGCGGGTGTCTACTCCTTTGCTCCTCTCGAAGAGATCACCGAAGAGGAGATCGACCGCATTTATTCCACCAACGTCACCGGCCTTCTGCTAACCACCAAGGCCGCAGTGAAGCTCTTTCCGTCCGAAGGCGGAAGCATCATCAACATCGGCTCCGTGGTCAGCGAACTCACGCCGCCCAACTCGGCGATCTATACCGGAACCAAGGGTGCAGTTGACGCCATCACCCGCGTTCTCGCCAAGGAGCTCGGACCGAAGAAGATTCGCGTCAACGCGGTAAACCCTGGCCTCACGATCACCGAAGGTACGCAAACCGCAGGGATCGCAGGCTCGGACTTTGAGAACAACGCCGTAGCCGACACTCCGCTCGGCCGATCAGGTAAGCCCGACGACATCGCCGACGTTGTCACCTTCATCGCCTCCGATGACGCCCGCTGGGTTACTGGCTCGCTCCTGCAAGCCGGCGGCGGATTGCGTTGACAGAGATTTCTTTTTATCCACCGAAACTTCCACCACTCAATTCAATCTAAGCCCATACATGGCGAGTGTCCGTGTATGGGCGGGCTCTCACCCAACCAAAGGAGAAGACCATGAACATCGTCCTTACACTTCTTCCCCTCGGCATCGTCGCAGCGAACTACCTCCTGGCCGATATCCGCGATCGCCGCCGCCCCGACCACGACGCCGTCTGTGGCTAAGCTCCTCCGCGGGAGCCCAGCCACAGACGAGCCGTTAGGCCGGCGGCTGCCCCGGCACGCTTACCATCCAGCCCACGCCAAACTTATCCGTGCACATGCCGAAGAGTGGAGACCAGAACGTCTTCTCCAGCTTCATCATCACGCTCCCGCCCTCGCTCAGCGCATCAAACAACCTCTTCACCGTGGCCTGGTCTTCATCTTCGATCGAGATCTGGAAACCACCTAGAGGCGTTCCTCGTCCCGGCGGCGCATCGGCTCCCATCAGCGTAATGGTGCCCACCGGCAGCGCCGTGTGCATCACCAGGTCTTTCGCGTCTGCCGGCACCGGATTGCCGGCTGGCGCATCTGCATACTTCATCGTCATCAGCCGCTTCGTCCCGAAGACCTTCTCGTAGAAGCTGAAGGCTTGATCACAGTTTCCTTGGAAACCAAGGTGCACATTCGTCTTCATTACATCTCTCCTTTTCGGCATGTTCTCTGATACCTGTTCTTCTACTGTCAACTGTCTTCTCTCTACTGTCTGGCCCCTACAAACTCCTCCAGCTTGTCCAGGCTCTGGCTCCATCCTTCGCGCATGCCCTTCAGGTACATCGCGGCCTCCGGCGTGGTCTTGGTCACGTGCACATCCAGTACGACCTCGGTGCCCCCTTCAACTTCTTCGAAGAACACCGACGTCCAGGTCTCGAAGATGTGCCGGCCCTCTTTATCGACCGGCCCTGACGTGAAATGGAAGCGATACGGCGGATAGAATTCCACGTATCTCCCCATCAGCCGATGCACCGTCCCCCCGTCCAGTGTCTGCATGTCGATACGGATCGCTCCCCCGCCGCGTGCCTCCATCTCGCACACCGGAATGGTGAAACACCGCGGTCCGAACCACTCCTTCACCATCTCCGGCTTCGTCCACGCGTCGAACACCATCTGCCGCGGCGCCGCGAAGAACCGCCGCAGGTGCAACTCACTCGGCACTTCGTCCGCCGCCGGCTTGCGCTCCGGCTGCTCGCGCAGCATGAACTCCGCAAAGCGATCGAACGCCGAGTTCCATCCGCCCGTGTGCCCATCGCGCTCGCTCTCTGTTGCAAACGGAGCCTGTGTAAAGTGCATCACCGTCTTTCCTCCTCGCTCCTCTAGTCGAATCGTCACCACGTTCTCCTTGAACGGACTCTCCGGCAGTCCAACGCTCGAGCGATCCTCCCACGCAAAGGTGTAAGAGAGCAGTTCCGGCGGCCGGATCTCCTTCATCACGCCGCCCTGCCGCAGCTTCACAGGCTCTTGCGTCGCCGGCACATGGCCCGTCATTTCCAACCACCATCGCTGGCCAGCTTCAGCCGGAATCTCAACCCGCGTCGCCTGGAAGCCGCGCGGTCCCATCCATTCCTTCAACATCGCCGGCTCGGTGAACGCCCTCCACACCAGCTCACGCGGAGCATCGAAGGTCCGCGTAATGCTGAGCTCATAACCCTGCCCGGTTCCGTCTGCCACTGCACTGCTAATTAAGCTTGCGGACATCTCTCTTCTCCTTACGTGTCTTCGTTGTCTTCCGTTCCTTCTTTCCCTTCGCGTCCTCCGCCTGCAGCCGTTTCAGGTAGGCGTCCAGCCGGTCGAAGCTCTCTTCCCAGAACTGCCTATACTGCTCGATCCATCCCCACGCCTGCCGCAGCGGCTCGGCGCGCAGCCGCACCGGCCTGTACTGCGCCTGTCGCCCTCGCTCCACCAGCCCAGCGTTCTCCAGCACCTTCAGGTGCTTGGAGACCGCCGGCATGCTCATCTCAAAGGGCTCTGCCAGCTCTGTCACCGAGGTCTCGCCCAGCGCCAGCCGCGCCAGGATCGCCCTCCGCGTCGGGTCCGCCAGTGCTGAAAATGTATTGCTGATCGCGTCATTCATGGCTGTATCTAACCAGTAGGTTATATAACCTATTGGTTAATTACGCCTGCCTCGGGAAGCTGTCAAGAGCCTCGCCGGAAAAAATTCACAGTCTCGCCAATTCCGGCCCTCTTATGTCGCGCCCTGCCTTCAATCGATTACTATCAATAGCCAGCAACCGGTCTCTCAAAGGATTTACCTCCTGCGAAGAGCGCGACAAAACACAGGAGCGACAGAATGAGGAACACTTGGGTCCGTAGGCGCGGCTTGCTCGCAGCGCTTTCACTGGCCATCGCGCCGAGCCTTTGCTTCGCCGCTACAAACAGCACCGCCGCGAAATCCACCGCCGCCCTCACCAGCCAGCCCGACAAGTTCTTCACCCTCCCCATCCCCGGCGGCCCGAACGCCACGCAGAAGCTGATCTACCGCTACGGCGTCCCATTCCTTGCGACATCCTCCTCCGCCACCCGGATCATGGTCGGCGCTCCGGTCAAAAAGCTTTTCCTCCTCGGCCTGACCGAGACCATGCGCCCCTCCGCCTGGTGGAACCCGCTCGACATGTCGCGGCGTTTTTTCATCGGCGACAACCTCGGCGCCATCCGCCTCACCTACGCCGACGGCTCGACGCAAAACTTCCCGCTCATCCTTGGCGAGAGCGTCTGGTTCGGCCTGCCCTTCTATCAGACTCGCGAGCCCTTCCCGGCCGATGCCCATCTGCGCAGCGCCTTCGCACAGGCCACGCATCTCTACCCCGCCGCTCCCGTTGAAGACGGAAACTACGTCGCGGTGATCAACCCGCGCCCCACGCCGCTCGCAAGCATCGAGATCGTGCCGTCCACAACCAAGAAGGGCTCCGTCTCCATCGCCGGCATCACCGCGGAGACCGCACAGGATCAAGCCGTCCCCGGCCTGCGCTACACGCCCTTCGACGCCTTCGACCCCAAATTCGCCGACTTCATGAAGCAGAGGCCGCTGCGTCTCGAGGGCACCGGCGAAGCCACCTCGAAGACCCGTCTCAACGACCTCAGCGCCGCGCTCTATACCAGCGTTGACCTCGTCAAGCAGCCCGTCGCCCTGAAGCCCGCGCCCGCCGGCTACACCGGCCCACGCGTCACCTTCAAAGGCAACAACGACGCCACCATTCTGCAGAACGCCTTCTACGCCAACGTGCAGGACATGCTCGACAAGGTCGACGCCTCCGGCTTCTACCACACCTCCACCAAAGGAGCGCTTGCAGGTTCCGGCGCCCCGTGGTCCGCTGGCGGCGAGTTCGGCACCTGGCGCAACGGTGTCGGCGTCTACTATGACGCCTCCTGGTCGCGCGATCTCGGCCGCACCATGCAGGAACTCGCCGATCTCGGCTTCCTCGATCCCGCTACGCGCGGACTCGATCTCGCCCTGCGCGACGCGCGTATCTACCAGAAGAACCCGTCTCTCACCTACAAAGGCCATCCTCTGCCCCCGCACTGGAGCCGCGTCATCAATCGGCCCGATCCCGGAACGCCGTTTGAGAACGACGGCCACGGTCTCATCAGCCTCGCGCTCTACAAGCTCTGGCAGCGTCTCCCCGATCGCGACGCCTGGCTCCGCGCTCACTGGACCGACGTAAAGGCCGCCGGCGACTGGATCCCCTGGCAGTTCGATCACCCTGAAATTTCCGGCGCCAAAGATGGCGTGCTTTACACCACCGGCGAGTCGGCCGCAGGCAAGGGCTACTCCGTATACCCCGACTACATCTGCATGACCTCGCTCGAAGCCCTCGCGCGCATGGCCGACTCCATCGGCCAGACGCACTCCGCTGCGCTTTGGCGCGACCGCGCTGCAAAGATGCGCGCCGGCATGCTCTCCCACTATCTGGTCAACGACGCCAGGTACGGCTCGGTCTGGACGCTCGACTACGCCGGCTGGCCCAACAGGAGTACTGTCCTCGGCCCCATCATCCTTCAGGCTGACTACACCACCTATCAGCCGCACGCCGACGGTCCTCAGTGGGAAACGGCAAACCAGGCCGCCTACCAGCGCCTCGTCGACACCTACAAGCCGCTCGGCTTCTACGGCTGGGCTATGGGTTACGGTCAGGGCTTTGTCACGCAGTCCGCTCTTCTCCTCGACCGCATGAACGAAGTCACCACCATGTTCGACTGGACCGCGAAGGAAATCTACGACCCGCGTCGTGGTTCAGCCGCGTTCATCGTCCCTGAAGGCGCTCAGCTCGACCCCACCGGCCGCTTCATTTTCCCCACCGGCGATCAGGGCAATGGTGTGCAGGAGGCCGAAATCGTCAAAACCTTCCGCATCCTCCTCGGCGTCGACGACCTCGACCCGCAGCACCTCCGCATCACACCGCGCATGCCCTACGGCTGGACCGAGGTCGCTGTCGATAAGTACCCAGCGCTCTATTCACACGACGGGAAGGTGGAGACAGCTCTGCTGAACTATCGCCTCGTCCGCTTCTCCGGACAGATGAGCTTCAACATCTCTGCGAACAAACCCGTCGGCCCCGTCTCCATCCGCCTTGGCCCTTTCAAGAACTCACCTGCCAGCACCAGCGTCCTCATCAACGGCAAGCATCCCGACGGTGCCTCCGTCTCCCACAGCGGCGACTCCTACTGGGTAAGCTGCACAACCACCCTCGGTCTGCGGTCCATGGTCACCCATTAATCGACCCGGGAGGGCACGTCATTCGTGCTCTCCCGGACTTGACAAAACCCACCCTCCGGAAAGCCTCTCCTTTCAAAACCCTGTCCACCGATGCGCACTGAAGTCCACCCCTAAGTCCTATTTTGTGAAGACTTTGCGCAAAAAACGGGGGGAGGGGGGGTGCCGGGACTCTTGCCCCCGAGTCGTGCGAAAATATAAGAGATGATCTCTGTCTCTAATGTCACCATGCGCTACGGCTCGAAGCTGCTCTTCGAGGACGTCTCCGTCACCTTCCACGGAGACCGTCGCTACGGCCTCACCGGCCCCAACGGCTCCGGCAAGTCCACCTTTATGAAGGTGCTCACCGGCGAGCTGGACGCCCAGAAGGGAACCGTCGTTCGTCCCAAAAAGTTCGGCGTCCTCAAGCAGAACCAGTACGAGTTCGACGCCTTCCGCGTCATCGACACGGTCATCATGGGCAACAAGGGCCTCTGGTCCGCACTCGAGGAGCGCGAAGTCATCTACTCCAAGCCCGAGATGACCGACGAGGACGGCATCCGCCTCGGCGAGCTCGAGGGCATCGTCGGCGAAGAGGATGGCTACGAGGCCGAAGCCAACGCCGCCATTCTTCTCCAGGGCCTCGACATCCCCGACGAGCTCCACGAGCGCAAAATGTCCGAGCTCCAGGGCGGCCAGAAGGTCCGCGTCCTTCTCGCGCAGGCGCTCTTCGGAAACCCCGACGCCCTCTTCCTCGACGAGCCCACAAACTCCCTCGATCTCGATTCGATCCACTGGCTTGAGAACTTTCTCAACCGCTACAACGGCACGGTCATCACCATCTCGCACGACCGCCACTTCCTGAACTCGGTCTGTACGCACATCGCCGATATCGACTATGAGACGATCATTGTCTACACCGGCGGCTACGACGACATGGTGATGCAGAAAACTTCAGTCCGATCTCGGATCGAGTCGCAGAATGAGCAGCGCGAGAAGAAGATTGCTCAGCTGAATGAGTTCATCGCGCGATTTTCCGCCGGTACGCGCAGCTCGCAGGTGAACTCGCGCAAGAAGGAAGTAGAGCGCCTGCAGACGACAGAGCTCGCCCGCTCGAACATTCAGCGCCCGTATATCGCGTTCAAGATGGAACGCCCCAGCGGCAAGCATGTGCTCGAGTTCGAGCACGTCAACAAGAGCTACACGCAGCCCGACGGCACCACCGAGCACGTCATTCGTAACTTCTCCGCCTCCGTCCTCCGTGGCGACAAAGTTGTGCTCGTCGGCCGCAACGGACAAGGCAAGTCCACGATGCTTAAGGCGCTGCTCGCCAACTCTGGACTTGATGAGGCCCGGAAGACCGACATCGACTCCGGCGAGGTCAAGTGGGGACACGAGGCGCAGATCGGCTACTTCGCGCAGGACCACACCGCATCGATCCCGAAGGGCACGACAGCCGCGGAGTGGCTGCACAGCTTCGATCCCAAGGCGGCGAAGGAAGACATTCGCGGGCTCCTCGGGCAGATGCTCTTCCGGGGTGAAGAGGGTCTGAAGAAGACCGAGGCGCTCTCCGGCGGTGAGGCTGCGCGCCTTCTCTTCTGCAAGCTCATGCTGCAGAAGCCGAACATCCTCGTGCTCGATGAACCGACGAACCACCTGGACCTTGAGAGCATCATGGCGCTCAACACGGCGCTGCAGAAGTACGATGGCACGGTCTTCCTCGTCACCCACGATCAGGACCTCGTCGAAGAGGTCGGCACCCGCATCTGGCACTTCGAGGGCGGACCCACCGACTTCCATATCACCGATCACAAGGGGCCGTACGAGGAATACGAGCAGCAGCTTGCTCTGGCTGCGCGGTAACGTTGGGGCCGTTTGGAACCGTATGCGGATTCCAGTAGACTCAGCCCCATAGGACGAAATTCAGCATCTGTCTTGCAATCCACCGGAGAAGATCTTCGCCGGACTCTAAGGAACGCCGGGAATGGCCAAAGTTGTCGTTGTTGGAGCCGGTGCAATGGGCCTGGCCGCTGCCTACCGGGCGGCGAAGAGCGGACACGAGGTGGATCTGGTCGAAGCGGCTCCCGAGCCGGGCGGCATGGCCGGCCACTTCGACTTCGATGGCGTCTCGATTGAGCGCTTCTATCACTTCATCTGCAAGACCGACTATCCAACCTTCGAAATCCTGGATGAACTCGGCCTCGGGGATGCATTGCGGTGGCGACCGACAACGATGGGAATTGTTACAGGAGGCAAGCTACACCGCTGGGGTGACCCGCTTGCGCTGTTGCGCTTTCCTCATCTCTCGTTGTGGCAGAAGATCCGGTATGGGCTGTTCGCACTCGTCTCCGTTCGTCGCAACAAGTGGCCGGCCATTGAGCATGAGAATGCAAAGAGTTGGATTGTGCGGTGGTGCGGTAAGGGAGTCTACGAGAGGCTGTGGCGGCCGTTGTTCGACTACAAGTTCTACGAGTATGCCGATAACGTGTCAGCCTCGTGGATATGGACCCGCATTCGCCGCATTGGAAGATCGCGCTCGAGCATGATGCAGGAAGTGCTTGGCTACATTGAGGGCGGCTCGATCACGCTCGTGAATGCGCTGACCGATGCCTTTCAGAAACATGGTGGCCGCCTGCATCTTGGAGAGCCTGCAGCAGAGGTCACAACGGAAGCAGGTCGCGTCACAGGAGTACGCACAACCAGGGCTTTTTATGCCGCAGATGCGGTGATCTGCACTTCGCCGACGCCGTACATCTCGGCGCTCGTCCCAAGCCTGCCTGAGGACTGGAAGCGACGCTACGAGGCGATCCACAACATCGGCGTGATCTGCGTCATCTTCAAGTTGAAGCAGGCTGTAACTCCCCACTTCTGGGTGAACGTATCGGAGCCCGGAGTTGAGATCCCTGGTTTTATAGAGTTGTCCAACCTGCGCGATATGGGCGGCGACAGCATTGTTTACGTGCCGTATTACATGCCTGTGTCGCGCCCCAAGTTCGCGTGGCCGGAGGACAAGCTGATCGACGAGGCGTTCCGTTGCCTGCAGCGCGGCAACGCAGCTTTGACGACGGAAGACATTCGCGCGACGAAGGTTGCCCGTCTTCGCTACGGCCAGCCTATCTGCGAGCCCGGATTTGCGGCGAAGATACCGCCGGTTCAGACTCCCATCAAGGGGCTGCAGATAGCCGATACCTGCTATTACTATCCGGAAGATCGTGGCATTGCAGAGAGCGTCCGCCTCGGTCAGCAGATGGCGAGCGCCGTCGGTCAATAGGTCGGGCCTTTCAGAAAGTTATTGAATCAGCCGGTCATCCAATGTGCAACGTCGGCTGGACCCAGGTGATTGCAGAAAATTTTTATCTTTATAGACTGGAAGAGCCAGCGTCAACGCTGGCTTGGTTGGATCCGGAAAATTCGGCAGTGGCAAGTGCATCAAGAGGATTGACCATGCTAAACGGGAAGAAGGTTGCGGTCGTTCTGCCGGCGTACAACGCTGCAAAGACGCTGGAGAAGACCGTCCGGGAGATTCCACGCGACGTTGTCGACACGATTATTCTGACCGACGATTGCAGCAAGGACGAGACGGTCCGAATCGCGCAGCAACTGGGTCTCGTAACGCTGCGTCATGACAGGAACCGTGGCTATGGCGGCAATCAGAAGACCTGCTACGCGTCGGCGCTGCATGAGGGCGCCGATATTGTTGTCATGGTGCATCCGGACTACCAGTACACGCCGCTGTTGATTACGGCGATGGTCTCGATGATCGCGTACGGCGAGTATGAGGCCGTGATGGCGTCGCGCATTCTGGGACGCGGTGCGCTGAAGGGCGGCATGCCGAAGTACAAGTACGTATCTAACCGTGTGCTCACGCTGCTGGAGAACATTCTGATCCACGAAAAGGTGTCGGAGTATCACTCGGGCTACCGCGCATGGAGCCGCGAGGTTCTGGAGCGGCTGCCGCTGCTGAGCTGTTCGGAAGATTTCGTCTTCGATAACCAGATGCTCGTTCAGGCCTTCTACTTTGGGTTTCGCGTGGGTGAGATCTCGTGCCCGACAAAGTACTTCGAAGAGGCTTCGTCGATCAACTTCCAACGCAGTGTGAAGTATGGCTTCGGGGTTCTGGGCACCGCGCTGGATCTGCGGCTGAAGCGCATGAAGCTGAAGCGGCCGACGATCTTTGAGGACCGGCCGGGCGAAAAACTGTTGGATGCACCCGCACCCGTTCCGTTGGTAAGCTCGGCACTGTAGGGCGCAACCTGAAGTGGCATCTGCGCATCCGCCTTCTCTGGAGCGATGGGAAAAACATCCTGGTATCGTGTGGTGCTGGTTGGCGCTATTGCCATTGTGTTGCTGAACACATGGCTTGCTGCGCGCGCGCTTCACACGCTTATCGCTGCGCAGTTCTGGGAGGCGCACACACTGCAGGTGATCTCGCAAACGGAGACACTGGTTGCGCAGGTGCGCACGGCGGAGAGTTCGGCCCGGGGCTACATCCTGACGGGGATGGACGGGTACGAGACGCGGTACACAACAGCGATACATCAGATTCACGACAGCATGGCGAACCTGCATCGGCTGACCGGTGACAACACGTCGCAACAGGTGCGCATTGCCATGCTCAACACGCGCATTGAAGCCAAGCTGTCGGCGCTGGATGCGGGACTCGCGGTTCGACGAGTACAGCCCCATGGGGCACTCGATCCTGCGCTGCTGAAGCCGATGCTGCAGGACACGCCGGACCGCATCGACGCCGTGCAGATGACGATTCATAACATCGAGGCGGAGGAGCAAAACCTGCTTGCGAACCGCACAGCCGATGCCTCCTCGGCACGGCGCCTGGTATGGGGCAGCTTTACGCTGGCGTTCGTGCTGGATTTTCTTCTGCTGGTCGCGGCATTCGAACTGCTTGTCCGCTCGGGGCGAGACCGTGAGCGCATTGCGGCCAGCTCGGAGCAAATCGCGATTCTGAACCGGCAGCTGACTCAGACCAACGAGCAGTTGGAGATCCGCGTGAAGGAGAGGACGCAAGAGCTTGCGTCTTCGAACCAGGAGCTGGAGGCGTTCAGCTATTCGGTGTCGCATGATCTGCGCGCGCCTCTGCGCACGATCGATGGATTTTCTCTGGCGCTGGAGGAGGAGTTTGGGGAAAGGCTTGACGCGCAGGGGAAGGATTACATCTTGCGGGTTCGCAACGGCGTACAGCGGATGGGCACGCTGATCGACTCGCTGCTGCAGCTATCGCGTGTGACGCGCTCGGACGTGCAGCGCGAGCGCATGGATCTCTCGCAGCTGGCGACGCTGGTGTTTCGAGAGATTCAGGCCGGCGATCCTGAGCACCAGGTCAACTGGATTGCGCAACCGGGCGTCATGGCAGAGGCCGATCCTCGCCTGATGCGGATCGCCTTGGAGAATCTGATTGGAAATGCGTGGAAATTCACAGCTCGGACACCGGACGCGACGGTCACGTTCGGCAGTAGCCCACAAAATGGCAAGATCGTATACTTCGTTCGTGACAACGGGGCGGGGTTTGAGATGCAGTATGTCGACCGTCTCTTTACCGCCTTTCAGCGTCTTCATGGCGAGCGGGAATTCAAGGGGTCCGGCATCGGGCTTGCGACCGTCTCGCGGATCATTCGCCGTCATCACGGTTCCATCTGGGCGGAAGGAGAGCCCGGCAAAGGAGCCACCTTCTTCTTCACTCTGGCGGCCTGAGCTCCTTGTCGGGCGCTGACCGTCAGCAACCGGAATGTGAGACTTGAGAGTGAGCATGATTCTTCTTGTTGAAGATGATCCCGACCACGAGGCGCTGGCGATTCGAGCGCTGCGCAAGGCCAATGTAGCGAATGAGATTCAAGTGGCTCATGATGGTGCTGAGGCTTTGGAGTACCTCAACGCAGCGTCCAGCGGAGCCAGGACGCTGCCGCAGCTTGTACTGCTCGACCTGAAGTTGCCGAAGGTGGACGGATTGGAGATCTTGCGCAGGATTCGCACGACGGAAAAGACGGCGCTGCTACCGGTCGTCATCCTTACGTCGTCTGATGAAGAGAAAGATATCGTTTCCAGCTATCGGTTGGGTGTGAATAGCTACATCCGCAAGCCGGTGAACTTTACTGACTTCGCCGAGGCGACGCGTCAGCTCGGCATGTATTGGCTGCTGCTCAATCAATGTCCACCGCCCCAGTAAACGCGACGCGGAAGCCACTCCGAGTGCTCCTCATAGAAGACTATGAGGCAGATGCACTATTGCTCGAGCGCTTCCTCTCGCGCGCCGGGTATGCGGTACAGGCGACGCGCATACAGACGGCGGGCGAGCTCGCCGGCGCGCTGGCGGAGCCGAACTCCATCGATCTCGTGCTGGCGGATTACACGCTGCCGAGCTTCGGTGCGCGCGAAGCGCTGGCCATCATTCAGAAAATCGGCGTTGAGATTCCATTCATCATCGTGTCGGGCACGATCGATGAGGTCTCTGCGGTGAACGCGATGCGTGCTGGAGCGCACGACTATGTGCTCAAGGGCCACCTGGATCGCCTGCTGCCGGCGATTGAGCGAGAACTGGCCGATGCGGAGCGGCGCCGGCAGCGTATTCGCACAGAAGAAGAATTGCGGCTGGTACAGCAGCGCTTTTCAGCAACCTTCAACCAGGCTGCGGTGGGCATGGCGCACTCTACAACGAGCGGCCGCTTTCAGATAGTGAATCAGCGGCTTGCGGAGATGCTGGGCGTCCCGGTGGGGCAGCTTCTCTCGCTCTCGCTGACGGACTTTCTGCTGCCATCGGAGCGTGAGATCGAGTCTGCGCAACTGACCGCCCTCGTTGCCGGTGAGCAGAGCGGGCATCGCGTCGAGCACGAGTTGATGCGTTATGACGGCACAACGTTTCCGGCACAGCTTACCGTCTCGATGCTGCGGCATGATGACTCGACGGCGCCGAGCCTTCTGTGGGTGGTCGAGGATATCTCAGCGCGCAAGGCGGCGGAGCGTGAGACCACCGAACTGATGACGCGTCTGATCAACTCTGAGCGCCTGGCCGCCGCCGGACGCATGGCGAACACGCTGGCGCATGAGATCAACAACCCTCTCGAGGCGCTGACGAATATCGTCTATCTGCTGCAGGCACATGATCTCTCGCCACAGGCGCGTGAACTCGCTGCCGTGGCGGCACGCGAGCTGGAGCGCGTGGGGCACATCACGCGCTCGACCCTGAGCTTCTATCGCAAACTGCCGGGGCGCACACTCGATCTGTACACGATGCTCGACGAGGTGGTGCAGCTCTTCGCTTCGCGTGCGACGCAACAGCAGATCGAGATTCGCACGCGGATCGACGATGACGTGCGCAATGCGAACTATGACCCTGCGCTGCGCCAGGTGTTTGCCAACCTCGTGGGCAACGCCATCGAGTCGATGGAGAGCAAGGGCGGGCGGCTCTGCCTGCGAGCGCGCGTTGAGGGTGCGAACAGTGTCATTCTGATCTCCGACACCGGGCACGGCATTGATCGCACAAACATGCGTTCGGTCTTCGAACCGTTCTTCACAACCAAGGGCGAGCGCGGCACCGGGCTCGGGCTGTGGGTGACGCGCGGCATCCTTGAGGAGCAGGGAGGACGGCTTCAGCTTCGCAGTTGCACCAGCGGCCGGCACCGCGGAACAACAGTGCGGGTTCAGCTCCCTGTGTTGCGGCCATCGCGCCTGTCATCTGAACCTGCCGCGCTGGTCAACTAACGGTGGAGCGCTTCCGCGGTGAGGTTTAGAATCGTGCCATGGAAGTGGCACGCGGTTCTATCCCGAAGAATGTTCTGGGCCAGCCTCTGGAGACATGCGGTACCGAGCCGATGACCGGCTTCTTCCGCGATGGATGCTGTAAGACCGGTCCCGAAGACTTCGGAGTGCACACTTTGTGCTGCGTCGTTACCGAAGAGTTTCTGAGGGTTTCGGCTCAACTGGGGAACGACCTTTCCACGCCGATGCCGCAGTTCGGTTTTCCGGGGCTCAAGCCAGGTGACCGCTGGTGCGTATGCGCAGCGAGGTGGCTGCAGGTTCAGCGCGCGGGAGCTGCATGCCCTGTGGTTCTTGAGGCGACCCATGAGGCGACACTGGAGATCGTGCCTTTCGAGCTTCTCCTGCAGTATGCCGTGATTCCGGAGATACTTCACTAGCCGCGTCTCGCGTTTTACATTGTCATGACAACCTCCGCTAAGAGGTTGTTTATCTTGACAGACATCAAATAACTCGGTCATCCTAGTCTTGATTCTTAAAGGTTAGTTTTTTTGCAGCACGAGCACTCAGGGGGCCCTCCTCACCCCTTCACGAGCGAACCATGTTTTCGGTCTCGCCGTTGTACAACGCAAACAGGAGCTTGCTTTTATGTCTCGGAGTTTGATTAAGGCACTCAGCGTGGCCGTTATGGCCTTCGTGTTTTCACTCTGTTCCACTTTGCCGGTGATGGCCCAGACGTCTGGAAACGGAAACATCGTAGGAACTATTACCGACCCATCGGGGGCTGCGGTTCCGAACGCCACCGTTGTGGTCACAAATGTCGATACCGGTGTGTCGCGCACCCTGACAACCAACGGCGACGGTCTCTACGCGGCGAACTTCCTACAGCCGGGTCACTACGAGGTGGTTGCCAGCGCCGCGTCATTCGGCAAGATCGATCACAAGAACCTGACGCTCACCGTAGGACAAATCCTCACGGTCGACGCCTCTCTGCCTCCGGGGTCGGTGACCTCGGCGGTCGAGGTTACGGCGGCGGTTCCGATTCTCGATCCGGACAAGACCGAGGTCTCGCAGACGATCGACGAGAAGTTGATCTCCAACCTTCCCATCGCATCGCGCAATTGGAGCGCGTTCGTACTGAATACGCCGAACGTTACGCAGGACGGCGGCACGGGTCTGGTGAGCTTCCACGGCATCAGCGGTCTTTACAACCAGAACTACGTGGACGGCTCGAACAACAACCAGATGCTGTTCTCCGAGGCTCGTGGCCGTTCCTCCGGCGCACCGTATGTCTACTCCATCGACTCGATCAAGGAATTCCAGGCGCAGGCTTCCAACTACTCGGTAGAGTTCGGCCAGGCCGCCGGCGGACAGGTGAACGCGATCACCCGGAGCGGCACCAACCAGCTTCACGGCGATCTCTTCTACTACCTCCGTTATCCGGCGCTGAACGCCCTCGACCCGTACAGCAAGTTCCAGGCGCTGCACAATGGGGCGACGCCGTTCCTGCTGACGCAGCCGATTCACCAGCAGCAACAATTCGGCGGGTCGGCGGGCGGTCCCATCATGAAGGACCGGCTCTTCTTCTTCTTCACCTATGACGGCTTCCGTCGCGTGGGCCGGGTGCTGTATTCGAACACGAATACGATCTCGCTCACACCGGCAGGCACAGCAAGCAGTACAAACATAATTACGCCGACGCAGTGCCCCGTTCCAGGCACACTTGGATACACTCCCACTACCGGCATCACGGCGGCCCAGTGCATCAGCGGCATCACCTTCCTGCAGCAGGTCTCGAACGTGGCGGCCGGCAGTGTTCCGCCGTCGCGCTTTGCCAAGCAGAACCTTTTCTTCCCGCGTTTGGACTGGCACGTCAACGGGCGGAACGACGCGTTCGTCGACTACAACATCGTGAACTTTGACTCGACCTATGGCTACAATGGCGCGCCGACGTTCACGAACAGCTCACCTTCGACGAACGGGCCCACCAGCTACCACGAGCGCTTCCTGGTGGGAGGCCTGACGTCTCAGATTGGCAGGGCATCGGTGAACCAGGTTCACTTCCAGTACGGTCGCGATCTTGAGACGGCAGGTGCGAATGCTGCGGGACCCAGCGTAGCCAACGGCATCGTGACCTTCGGTATGCCCAACGCGCTACCTCGCGTGGCTGAACCTGACGAGCACCGCATCCAGTTCACCGATGTCTTCTCGACTGTGAAGGGGCACCACACCTTCAAGTTCGGCGGCGACGTGAACATCATTCACGAGGTGATGATTAACCTCTTTCAGGGCGGTGGCATCTACACCTATTCCGACGCCAACACGCTGCTGAACTTCCAGAACTGGATCAAGGATGCATTTCAGGGACAGTCCGGTGACACCGATCCGTATGCGGGTTATCACTACACGAGATTCGTGCAGACGATCGACAAGGTGAACACGACACCGGCGACCGAAGGCAAGGACGACTTCTGGATGAAGATGTACGACGTTTTTGCCGAGGACAGCTGGAAGCTGACGCCGAAGTTCACCCTGAATGCCGGAGTCCGCTATGACGTTCAGCTCACGCCAGCGCCCGGCCTCGTCAACAATAACTTCGCGCCGCTCTCGACCTACTACAGCCAGACCATTAAGAACGTGCTCGATCGCGTGCAGCCACGCATAGGCTTCAGCTGGCAGCCGTGGCAGGGAACGGTGGTTCGCGGCGGCTACGGCATGTTCTCCGCGCTGAACCAGGGCAGCACGTACTACGCGATGCGCGTGGAAAACGGTGTGGTCCAGGTGAACTACAACTACTCTGGTTGCCAATCGAGCGTGGGGACGGCCGGCGCTACCTGCCCAACAGTTCCCAGCGCGGCCAGCAGTTTGCGCTATCCCTTTGTTCCTTTCCCCGTCACTGGACCGCCTCTGTCGCTGTCGCTCTTTCCGAGCGGTGGCACAGCCCCCGCTGTAAACGGCCCGCCGATTCTCGGACCGCAGAGCTTCCATGGTCTCGATCCCAACTTCGTTCCCCCGCTGGCGCACGAGGCTAACCTGAGCCTGGAGCAGGCGCTGCCTGGTCACATGTCGCTCTCGGTCGGCTACGTTGGAACTCGTGCCCTGCGCCTGCCGGTCTTTTTGGATTCGAATCTGGTTGGCCAGACTCCGCACGGAACCCGCAGCTACAACGTGATTGACACGAGCGGCAACGTGATCAAACAGCTCACAGTGCCGGTGTATCTGCAGTCGGATCGCCGCAGTTCTGCGATTACGTCCATCAACACCGGCTTCAGCGCTGCAAACACCTGGTATAACTCGCTGGCTGTGACGGGACGCCGTCCGTTTGCGAACGGCTTCGAGATCCTGGCCAACTATACGTGGGCTCGGGCGACCGATACCGGCCAGGTGCAGGGCGCGTTTGGCACCTTCTATGGCGGCGACGTTCCGCTGGATCCCAACAATATCCGCGGCGACAACGGACCGTCGGACATCGACATTCGGAATCGCTTCACGGGCAGCCTCGTCTACACGCCGCAGGTGTTCGAGACGAACAAGGTCGTCAAGTACACACTGGATGGCTTCACCTTCGCCGGTTCCTTGATTGCCTCCGGTGGCCAGCCGATCTCCATGGGTATGAGCGGCACCGTGTACTCCGGCACGGGCACAAGCTATGGAGCAGACGGCAATATCTACGGCGGAGCGATGAGCTCGAGCTCTGGTGCACCCACGACCGGTCGTCCTCCGCAGGTTGGCCGCAACAGCATTTACGCCCCGGGATTCAACGACATCGACTTCCGCGTGTCGCGCGATATCCCGATCCACGAGAGCATACGCATGCAGTTGACGGCGGAGGCTTTCAACCTGCTCAACCACCAGATCATCACGTCGGTGAACGGAACCTACTCGCAGTACATCAATGCGGGTGCGACGGTCGGTGGCGTTAAGTGCAACGCGAGTACAGTCCCTGCGGGCTCGGCCCTGCAGGGCTGCATCTCTCCGTTTGTTACCTCGCCGCTGAGTTCATTCGGTGTGACCTCGGGTACGAACAACGCGCTCTATGGTCCACGCCAGATGCAGTTCATCGCCAAGCTGTTCTTCTAATCGATGAAGGCAAGCAAGCAAAAGAGAATGGCCCGGATTGTTCCGGGCCACTCTCCTTTGTGCTGCGCTGATGCAATGTAAGCTAGGTCTCTTCACCTTGAGTCGGCTGCTGGGTGGCGTCGGAGAGAGTGACCTTCACGTCCATTCGCCGCTGTCCGCGGAAGACGGTAACGGTGATGGTGTCGCCCGCGTGGTGCTCGTTCAGTGCGTTCGAAAGATCTTGCTTATTCGTAACTTCCTGCCCGTTGATCTTAACGATAAGGTCGCCGCCAAGCACAATGGGAGTGAAGCCGAGATAAGCACGTTGCGATCCACCACGCAGACCGGCATGCTCCGCCGCGCCATTCGGGAGAACGCGCTCGATGAGTACACCGTAATCTGCGGGCAACCCGATCTGCTGCGCAAGGTCCGGGCTGATGTCGAGTGTTACAGCATCCATCGAAGGTCGCCGCACGCGACCGTAACGCGCGATATCGTCCAGCACAGCCTTCGCTATTGAAATCGGAATCGCGAAGCCGATACCGGCCGACTGCTCGGCGCCCCCGTTCGGGTTGCCGGCGATCATCGTCGTGATTCCTATAACCTCACCGCGTGAGTTCAACAGCGGACCGCCGGAGTTGCCTGGATTTACCGACGCGTCCGTCTGAATCGCGTTGTCGATCTTCATTCCCGAGGGCAGCTGGACGGACCGCAGTGCGGAGATGATGCCGCGCGTCATAGTGCCCTGAAAGCCGAACGGGTTACCAATGGCATAGACCTGCTGTCCCACCTGCAGGTGGGACGAGTCGGCCAGCGTTGCAGGCTGAAGATCAGGCGCGTTATTGATCTGCAGGAGTGCGAGGTCGTGCGCCTTGTCTTTGTCCAGCACGATTGCCTTGTACTTCTTCTTGTTGGAGTTGTTGGAGAGTGTGACTTCCACCGACTGCGCGCCTTCGACGACGTGATTGTTCGTCAGGATGTGTCCCTGCTTGTCGATGATGAAGCCGGAGCCCTGGCCCTGTTCAGGCACCGGCTGGTAGAAGAAGTCATATGCAACCTGCACCGAGGTGATGTTCACCACCGAAGGCAAAGCGCGCTTGTAGACAGCTATGTTTTGTTCCTCTTCGGGGTCGAGCGCCGGTGCCGCTTCGGCTTCGGTCAGCTTGAAGGTTCCCAGTGGACCGTTCACCGTCGAGGTCGTTATGCCGGACCCATCTTCCTGCGAACCGCGCACCAGGTTGGCGATGGTTCCTATGGGAAAGAAGTGGGTGGACAACAGATAGAAACCACAGAGGATCAACAGAACAAGCAATACAGAACGCAGTTTCATGGCAGGTGACCTTCTCGGACGCACAAAGCGACCTGTCTTAATTCTACGAGGATTCGTGCGAGCCAGTTCCGATTTTGGCTTACGAAAACGCCGCAATCTCATGAAATCAGGGGCTGACTCGATCCCTTACGCTCTGCCGCGTTCAATTTCCAGCAGTTGCCGTTTGCGCTCTACCCCCCAGCGGTAACCGGTCAATCGTCCGTCTGAGCCAATTGCACGGTGGCAGGGCACTACGATGGCCAATGGGTTTGCGCCGCACGCAGCTCCGACTGCGCGAAGGGCCTTTGGGGAACCAATCGTCTGCGCAATCTGCGAGTAGGTCCGCGTCTCGCCGCGGGGAATTGTTCGCAGAGCCTCCCAGACGCGATGCTGGAATGAGGTCGCGCGCACATCGAAGGGCAGGGAAGCAGCGGTTGCGCTTTCTGTCATCTGCGACAACACAACGCGTACGGCTTCGCCGAGTCCGGCATCATCGCGCTGCAGCTTTGCCTTCGCGAAGAGCGACTCCAACTCCCTCTCAGCCTCTTTGTCGGAGTTCGCGAAGAGTACCGCGCAAAGCCCCCGGCCTGTCGCCGCAACGAGTATGCGCCCCAGCGGCGACTCTGTGGTTGACCACCGGATCGTCTCACCCGCGCCATGCGCTTTCATCGTTGAGGGCCGCATGCCGAGCGCATTCGCTGCGTTCTCGTACAGCCTGCTCGAAGAGCCGAAACCCGCCGCATACACCGCATCCGTCACGGACGCCGAGGATCTGCGAACTTCCTTGCGGAAACGCTCCCGCCGCTGCGCCCGCACAAATTCGGATGGCGTGATGCCGAGCACGCGTTGAAAACCACGCAGTAGCGCGAACCGGCTCAGCCCGACAGACTGCGCCAGCGCATCCAGCGAGATCGACTCACCAGCTTGCTCGCGCAGCATTTCCGCCGCACGTGTCACTGCCCCGGCATGTGGATCCTCTCGCGCGCTTCGCCGCCTGGGCTCGCATCGCAGGCAGGCACGGAACCCCGATGCTTCGGCTTCTTCGCAGGTTGCGAAGAAGCGCACGTTGTTTCGTGCAGGACGCCGGCTCGGGCAGCCTGGCCGGCAATAGATTCCAGTCGATTGCACGCCGTATACGAAGTGTCCATTAGCACTTGCATCGCGGGCTAGCACCTGCTGCCACGCGGCTTCGGAATCGAATACGGCAGGTCTTCGCATCATTGCTTCCGGTACTACACTCATCGTCGCCATGTCACCATACTCATGCCAGAATTCCTTGCTGACACTCCGTTCTGTGCACCCGAAATGACATTGGGCATCAGGCGGATCCGTCCGTTCGATCCGCTTCTAAGGCCGAGTGTACCGTTTCGCGACAGAGGCTACTTTTGTGTACCTCTTTTGGGGTTGTTGCAGTACTCTTACCCAAGCGGCGCGGTCACATAGAGATGTCCCCCGTGTAGCTCACGTCGGTACAGTGGATGATGCCGCTTTGGCGTAGTTGTTTGAGTTTGCTTTTGGTTTCGGGTCCCTGGTTTCTTGGCGGGCAGCCGTCGGAAGCGCAGAGCTTTGATGCGCCGGCCATCCTGACCGGAGCCGTGAACGATCCGTCCGGAGCACGCATTCCCCGTGCTTCGGTTCATATCCATAGCGACACGCTGGACCGCGACGCCTCCACGAACGGCACCGGAAGTTTCACCGTGACGCTGCCCGGTGGAACGTACACCGTCACGGTGCGCGCGCCGGGCTTTCGCGCGCTCAGTCGCGATGCGACTTTGGAAGCCGGCGATTACCGCACCCTGAACTTCGGCCTCGCGATTGAGGCGGCTGCGGAGGTGATCAGCGTCGACCCGTGGGCGGATAACACCGACAAACCGAGTGCGCTGAGCCTCTCCGGCAACCAGCTCGAAATTCTCTCTGACGACCCCGGAACGCTTCGTCAACAGCTCGTCGCGATGGCCGGTGGCGGGACTGGTCTCGCCGCCCCCCAGTTCTATGTCGATGGTTTCAGCAACGGACAGGTTCCACCAAAGTCCGCTATCCGCGCGATTCGCATTAATAGCGATCCCTACTCGACGGTCTACGACCGTCCCGGATTCGGTCGCGTCGAGATTGAGACACAGGCCGGAGGGAATCGGCTTCATGGCATGTTCGATGTCGGCGGAACGAGCAGCGCGATCAACTCCGGCAACCCTTCGCTGAACTGGAACAACCCCTATCCCGCAGTGCAGCCGCCGTATTATCAGCTGCTCTTTCGCGGCAACGTGAGTGGGCCCATCGGGAAGAGCACATCGTATTTCCTCGCGGGAAACACCAGCGATCTCCAGAACAACGCCATCGTGAACACTCTGACGCTCTCTGAGGCCGTGCCGAATCCGCAACGCGAGGATGACTACACCCTGCGGCTCGACCATAAGTTCACGGCTGCAAACCAGATGAACGGACGTTATGAGATTCATCGAGTGCATCAGACCAACGCTGGTGTCGGCTTGCTTGTCCTGCCCGAGGAAGGCTACACCAACAACGCGCTGACACAGACGCTTCAATTCGATGACAACGAGATATTCAATTCGAAGATCGTCAACGACGCGCGCTTCCAGTACATCCGCACGCGGACCATGCAGGATCCCAACACTACGGGGCCCACGATCATCGTGCAGGGGGCGTTCTCTGGCGGCGGCTCACCCACGCAGATGTTGCACGACAACCAGGATCAATATGAGCTGCAGGAGAATCTGTCCGTCGATCGGGGGAGCCACTTCATCCGCGCCGGCTTGCGCTATCGTCTCTTCCGCGACAGCAATAATTCACGCGCCGGCTACAACGGCCAATACATCTTTCCCGATATCGCTTCTTATCAGGCCGGAGCCCCCACCCAGTTCAGCCTTACCGCAGGCCGGTCGAACACCGCTGTCAGCACGGGTGATCTGAGCATCTACGGCGAAGACGATTGGAAGATCTCGCGCAGCTTTACGCTAAACTACGGTCTTCGCTACGAGACCCAATCCGCGATTCCGGATCACAACGATCCGGCGCCGCGCCTGGGGTTCGCCTGGGCGATTGGTCGTAAGACATCAAAGATCCCGATCCTTACGCTGCGCGGCGGTGCGGGCCTCTTCTATCAGCGCCTCACGGCCGCGGATCTCCTGCTTCCGGTGGGCCAGAATGGCATTAGTCAGATCGCCTACTTCGTGAAGAGCCCGAAGTTCTATCCGGCAGTGCCGCCGTCATCGTCTCTTACGGCAGCTGAACCGACGATCTATCGCGTCGATCCGCGGCTGAAAACATCGCACACGCTGGTCAGCAGCATCACTGCCGAGCGCATCATCGGCCACATTGGGAACATTGCGGTGAACTACCTGGAGGCGAATGGACGCCGGGCGTATCTGCTGCTGAATGCCAACGCGCCCCTTCCCGGCACCTACAATCCGGACGACCCCAACAGCGGTCTCCGGCCGTTCGGCGGCACGCAAAATATTTACCAGTACACAGCCGAGGGCACGGGACATGCCCAGATGTTCTTTACCAACCTGAACCTCAACCCTACGCGTCGACTCTATCTCTTCGCGTTCTATGTTGCGCAACGAGACCATAGTGACGCAAACGGGACTTCCTCGTTCGCCTCAAACCCCTACAACATACGGCAAGACTACGGCCGCGATGATTCCGACAACGGGCAGAGCTTCTACACGGGTGCCGCTGTAAATCTGCCCGATGGCTTCACGGTGCAGCCGTTTATCTCAGCGCGCTCTGGCCGGCCATTCAACATCACCACGGGAACGGACCTCAACGGTGACACAATCTACAACGACCGCCCCGCGTTCGCGACCGATCTGTCACGCCCCTCCGTGGTCCGTACAGCCTACGGAAACTTCGATACTGCCCCCACGCCATCGCAGACCATCATTCCCTACAACTATGGCCACGGGCCGGGACTTCTGTGGGTCGATCTGCAGATGACGAAAGCCTTTCACGTGGGGCCGCGGACAGCGATGAGGGTCGCATCTCAACCGGCCGGGACTCCGGGCTCCAAACCAGCCCCACACGTGGAACGTCCCTGGACGCTGAGCTTCTCAGTTGAGATCCAGAATCTGTTCAATCACGTGAATCCGGG
Organism: Acidobacteriaceae bacterium; assembly: GCA_035605855.1. GTDB lineage: Bacteria > Acidobacteriota > Terriglobia > Terriglobales > Acidobacteriaceae > Granulicella. Next base: position 47,669 of record DATNGO010000049.1, read on the forward strand.
ACAACCGGTCGGTGTGCTCTCGCCGAGCCTCGATCCGAAAACCCACGTCCTTGTCCCATCGACACTCTTTGGGAGACCCCTGTCGCTCGCCACGGACTTCAGCTCGCTAACCGCAGCCAACCGTACGCTCCTGCTCCACTCCACATTCACGTTCTAGCAAGCGTCACTGCGCGCACCAGGCCCTCAGGCCCTCAATGCGGAAGCTTGCTGCAAAAGCAGAAGGGGAGCCATGCATGCGGCTCCCCTTCGCGCGTATTGCTCAGGCCCTCTTACTTTGCGACCAACTCCGCAGCAGCGCCACTCTTCAGCGTCGCGGCCTTGTCCGTCGCCTCCCAGGTGAAACTCTCACCTGAGCGTCCGAAGTGCCCGTACGCTGCCGTCTTCTTGAAGATCGGACGGCGCAGGTTCAAGCTCTCGATGATGCCCTTCGGCGTTAGCTGGAAGTTCTCGCGAACCAGCTCACCCAGCCGCTGCTCGCTCACCGTGCCCGTGCCGAAGGTGTCGATGCGCACGCTCACAGGCTCTGCAACGCCGATTGCGTAGGCAAGCTGCACCTCGCAGCGCTCCGCCAGTCCAGCAGCGACAATGTTCTTCGCCACATAGCGCGCCATGTATGCCGCCGAGCGGTCGACCTTTGTCGGGTCTTTGCCCGAGAACGCGCCACCACCATGCCGGCCCATGCCCCCGTACGTATCGACGATGATCTTGCGCCCGGTCAGGCCCGTGTCGCCCATCGGTCCGCCGATGACGAAGCGGCCCGTCGGGTTGATGTGATACTTCGTCTTTGCATCCAGCAGTTCGGCCGGAATCACGGCCTTGATCACCTGCTCCAGGATCTCCTTGCGAAGCTGTTCGTTGCTGACATTCTCTGCGTGCTGCGTCGAGATCACGACCGCATCCACGCGCATGGGACGGTAGTTCGAGTCGTACTCCACCGTCACCTGGCTCTTGCCGTCGGGTCGCAGATACGGCAGCTTGCCGTTCTTGCGAACCTCTGTCAGCTTTTCGGTCAGACGGTGTGCCAGCGAGATCGGCGTCGGCATCAGCTCTGGTGTCTCGTTCGTGGCGAAGCCGAACATCATGCCCTGGTCGCCGGCGCCGCCGGTGTCCACGCCCTGTGCGATGTCGGGGCTCTGGCGATTGATCGTCGAGATCACGCTGCAGGTATTGCAGTCGAAGCCCTTGAGCGCATCGTCATAGCCGATTTCGCGAACCGTCTGACGCACCAGCGTCTGGAAGTCAACGTAGGCCTGGGTTGTAATCTCGCCGGCAACGACGACGAGTCCGGTGCAGGTCAGTGTCTCGCACGCCACGCGGCTCATCGGGTCCTGCTCAAGGCAGGCATCGAGAATCGCGTCTGAGATCTGATCGGCAATCTTGTCCGGATGACCTTCGGTCACGGACTCCGAGGTGAAGAGGAAACGATCGGTTGTACTCGCCAAAGCGAAAAACTCCTGAATGAGATAGCCGGACCCGCTCCGTGCCGTTAAGCAACGCCTGCACGAAAACGCCCGACGACCGGTTTCATCCACCGCACACGCTCTACCTCCTGCGGGCAGGCAGACTTGGCAGACTCCGGTCGCTCCACACCCGATGGGATCGGATTTGCGGAACCCCCCTATTCTACTCTGCGGACGGTCGCCATGCTCCCACAGTCCACGCATTGGAAGGAATTCCGCATCGAACGGGGTCCCCACGCACTTAACGGCGATTTGCCCTATCCGCAAAATAAAAGGCGCCCGCCGAAGCGAGCGCCGTAAGTAAGTCGTTGGAAGAGATTTAGAAGTCGAACCGTCCACCGAACTGCAGGATGCGGGCGTCGCGGTACCCCGTAACCGTTCCGAAGAGGGTCGAGGTTGCGCTACCCGAAACCGTATTCACGTTGGTATGGTTGGCCACGTTGAATGCTTCAGCACGGAACTGGAACGTCAAGTTCTCATAGATCTTGAAATTCCTGAAGACTCCCACGTCAGCGCGCTGATAGCCCGGCAAATCGATCGTGCCTCGCTTCGCAGTCCCTGGCACAGTGGCGGCTGGATCCTGCGCCTGGAAGGCGCCGGTGTTAAACCACGGGTCGAGCGACTGCTCGTATGCCTTGCTGGTTTTCAGGCGGATACCGTTTCCGTTCCGCGGGTCGCCAATCTGATTCGGCCGCAGACCGGCGGAGGTGGGTCCAAGAACGCCCAAACCGATGTTGTCGTTCACGATGTTGTTAGGGTTGTTCGGAGGTGCCATCGTCGCAAATCCCGCAGCGTTCTGCATCGACACGCCGCCACTTGCACTCACCGTCAGCGGAAGTCCGGTGGCTGCGGAGTAGGTTGCCGAGATTTCCCACCCTCCTATCAAGTGGCCCTTCAGACCCTGCTGATCGCGGTACCAGGGCAGCTCAAAGACACCGTCGAGGTTCAGGATCAACTTGCGGTCGTCGGACGCACGGCCATAATCGCCGTTTACGTTGTAGATGTTCTGAATGAAGCCGGAGTAGTCGGCCGGTGAGTTGGTGAGGTCGCGCGACCAGGTGAAGTTCGCGTCCATGTACGTCCGACCCGAAAAGTGCTTCGTCGCCTTCACCTGCAGGCCGTTGTAGTTGGAGCTGAAGATCGTCCGCATCGCGTCGATCGCGTTGTAACCGAGATACGGTTTGATCTGATTCAGCACGTTGTCGCAAGCGGTGGTGATAAACGCCGGACCCGAGTAACCCGGAACCACGCAGCCCGAGTTCGCCGTCCGTGGATCAACCACACCGCGCCAGGAATTGGGAACCGGCTGATTGATCTCCACAGCGCCCGCGAGATGCGTTCCATGGGTTCCGAAGTAGCCCACATCCACAAGAAAGGTTGGAGTGAACGCCTGCTGCAGATCCATCGAATACTGCTGCACGTACGGTGTCTTCACCTCAAGCGGAACCGCCTGAATACGGCCTGGAGTCACGGACTTTGCGCTTCCGACTGCACCGCCCGAAGGGTTATCCAGCACGGCGTTGGTCAGCGAGTAGGTGGAGATCGCCGGCGGGTTGCCCCAGTCGGTGGTCTCCCAGTAGCTCGTCTCGAGCGAGTCATAAGCCCAGCCATAGCCGCCTCGGAATGCTGTCTTGCCATTACCGAAGACGTCATATGCCCAGCCGAAACGCGGTGCGAGGTTGACCTTCTGCATCGATCCCACAGCATTGCCAAAGCGCGAAGCCTGGTTGTTGTTCGCTGCGCTCGGTGAGCCAAAGATCAAGCCATTGATGTAGTTAGTTCCTACATAATCAGCATTCGGATTGGGCGTTGTGGGTTGACCCGCGTTGCTGCCCGACTGGTTGCACGGAGCGGTAAAGCAGATGAGTCCATTGTTTGCAATCGTCGGGGCCTTCGCGGCCGAGTAGGTTGTCGGGTCAAAGTTGTTGAGGAGCCGCGAGTCATCGATGTACGGGGCGTAATAGCTATACCGCGCACCGATGTTCAGCGTCAGTCGTGGCTTCACCTTCCAGTTGTCCTGAAGAAAAAACTCAAAGACGCTCTGGTTGATATCGACTCTGTTGTTGGTTGAAGCCTGAGAGAAGCCATTGTTGGCGTTGCCGGTCAGGAAGTTCGAGAACGACTGGACCTCACTCACCGATGAGTTCTGACCCGACCCGGCCGGCGGTGTAACGTTTGCGTAGGCTCCATCGCCTTGAAAAGCGAACGTTCCCTGGTTACCGCTCGTTGGATTGTTCTCAGTCTTTTCGTAGTGGTCATATGAGACGCCGGCCACCAGCGTGTGATTGTGCAGGGTCTTCGTCACATCGGCAAAGGGCTGATGGTTGATTCCATGGTCGGCATACACCGCACTGCCGCCAAGCTGTGTCATTAAACTGCTGAAGCCGAGCGTCGGTACTAGACCAACAATGTTGGTATAGGGCGTCGGAACCTTGATGTCCGGCGATTCAGACGACAGCAGCGCGCCCTGCGGGGTCGTGAGGATCGACCCATTTGAGTACGCGTAACCGATGTTGGCGACCATCGTCGGGTTGATTGTCCAGGTGACCTTGCCCTCATGCTGCGTGCCCGGGTTATTCGACACCGTGCCCGACAGACCCGGAATCGGTACCGCCACGAACGTGCCCGCACCAATGAAGTCCGGGAAAGTATCGTGTATGTAGCGATACGAGAACTGTAGCTTCTGTCCCACCATCTGGTCGATTCGCACCACTGTGTCCAGATTCGGATACTGGTTTGGCAGGGTTGTTGTGATCGTGTGCGGGTCGATTCCCAACGCTGCGTTAGCCTGTTCGTTCGGCAAAGGAACGTGGCTGTAAACGTCCTTTAAGTACGCCTGTGCTGTTGGCGATATGTTTGTAACCTGCGTTCCCACGGCTGTACAGGTGTTGGTCTGATTGGAGGCGTTATAGGTGAACGCGGTGCAGACGTTTACCGGGCCTTGCGTCCAAACCAACTGCTTGGGATTCGCTGAACTCGGCGTTTGATACCACGAGTTGCTGAAGTCGCCTTTGCGCTCCGCGGCGGTTGGCACGATACCTGTGCCTGTTGTGTACGTGATCTCCTTCAGCCAGTTCTCAGACACAAACCAGAAGGTTTTGTCCTTCCCGTTGTAAAGCTTGGGAATCACCAGCGGGCCGCCGAGGGTGAAACCGAAGTCGTTGTAACGATACTTGTTGATTCGATGGCCAAGAAAGTTGTTGAGATAGCCGGCCGCGTCCAGGAAGTCATTGCGAAAGTACTCATACGCGCTACCGTGGATCTGGTTCGTGCCCGACTTGGTCACGACGTCCACTTGTCCCGAAGCATTGCGCCCGTACTGCGCGCTGTACTGACCACGCAGCGTCTTAAATTCCGCGATCGCGTCCGGGCTCGGGTACACATACAGCGTCAGGTTCGCGCCGCGGTCGAGATTGTCGGCTCCGTCGATGGTCCAGTTGTTCGAGGTGCTGCGCCCGCCGTTCACCGAGAAATTTACGACGCTCGACGCGCCGTTCACGCCGACAGGTCCGCGCTGCAGCACGTCTGTCGTACCGCCATACGCGACACCTGGCTGAAGATTCAACAGGGTCTCATAGTTGCGCGAGACCATCACCAGCTGGTTAATCTGGTTACTGTTAATCAGGCCCGCCGAAGTTGCGTCCTGCAGGTTCAACTGAACCTGATTCGCCTCGACCGAGACCGTCTCACCTGCGCTACCCGCAGACAGGGACCGGTTCACCGTCAGCTGGTCGGCCACGTGCAGGACCAGCCCCTTGACATCCTGCGTCTTGAATCCCTGATCCGCGATCTCTACGGTGTAGGTACCCAGCGGCAGGGAGGTCGCAGTGTAGAAGCCGGAGCCGTTCGTTGTGACCGTGCGTATCGTTGCACCTCGGTCGGTATTGATCAGCTTTACCGTCGCGCCCTTGATAACCGCGCCGGTGGAATCTGTAACTGTTCCGCTGATACTGCCGCTGCTTGTGTCCTGCGCCCCCGCTGCCACCAGGGCCGTCGCCACGAACGCCGCACAAAGTGCCACTCTCATTTTTCGTATGTACTGAGTCATCTGTTGCCTCCAAAAAACTTCTGAACTGCAGGTCGCAAGGGTGCGTCTTGGGTCCCGTTTACATCGATCCCGGGCAATTGTCAGCGCCACAAGGGCTCAGAAAAAGCAAAAGGCCCTCGGGCCGAAAGGCTCAAGGAACTTCACGCAAATCCGTTCATAATGTCCACGTGCAGTGTTCCCAACGGCTCCGGCCGGAGCATTTGTTTCACGTGGTGTAAATTTTTCAAAGTTCAAGCCGACATTAAGCTGACGCCCCCATGGTGTCAAGCGCATTTTGTGGGTTGCCATTTTGAAATCTGACGAGTCATCCCGTTCTCTCATTTCTCCGCATACTTCGCGCGAATTTCATGCATTTCAGCACCGTCCCCGGAGGCGTCCCACTATGCGAATCGGATCGCTTCAGGGAACTCCTTCAGACCTCGGATACGCCCTAATCCGGCAACCCTTAAGAGAGCGGTACAAATGTTTCACAAAATGGTATACCTTGTGAACCCAAGGCCAGCACCCTCTGGAACCACCTGGTTCACCCCCGCCGTCCGGACGGCCCGGTGCCCCGCGAGTTGTGCCGGTCAAAGCTGCAGTGATCAGCGGTATTTCGCGAGGGATACACTCGTATGGCGATCAAAAGAGAACCCAAACACCCGCACTTCCCCACCAGTATGCCCCTGCAGCTGCAGCAGCTTAGCGAGGCCCGTCGCGAGATCATCCGCCCTGTCCTCGAGAGCCCCCGCGAGTTCGTCCTCCTCAATGTCCGCGACATGGCCCGCCGCCTCGAGACCGGTCCGGCTACCGTTGTCCGCATTGTCCGCGCACTTGGTTTCGACAGCTACAAGGATTTCCAGCACTATCTGCACTACCTCTCCGTCTCGAGCGCGACCATCCTCGACAGCATGCAGGCCGGCGGCAACACCGAGACCTCGAAGATCCTCCGCGGCTCACGCCGCCAGATTCAGCAGAACATTGATTTCATCCTTGAACGGCTCGATCTCCACCAGATTCAAAACATCGCCTCCCGCATCGACCAGGCCGAGCGGGTGCTGCTCCTCGGCGGCGACATGGCCGCGCCGCTGGTCGAGTACATGGAGTACCACCTTACAATCGCCGGTCTCCCCGTCGTTGCCGCCACCAGTCCCGGTCGCGCTACCCACCTCGCGCGTTCTGCGGGGAACAAAGATGTTGCCATCGGGATCAGTTTTCGCCGCGGTCTTCGTATGACCATCGAAGGTGTGCAGCGCGCTAAAGATAACGGTTCCTACTGCGTCGGAGTCACCGATTCGCCGCTCTCGCCCCTCGCGCGCTTTTCTGACCAGCTCGTGATCGTTCCGATCAACAGCCTGTCCTTTGCGGCAAGCTACGTCGCGCCCATCGCCTTGATTGATTTGATTACGGCAGGTGTTGGCAGCCTGCGACGTGAACAGGTTGTCGGCCGCCTGCGCGAGGCCGACTTCGAGCAGAAGCATGGCTACCGCTGGTATCAGACCGAGTCGTAGCGGAAGGGAACTGACGCCTGCGAGACTCGGCTGCTCGTTGTGAGAGCGGCCTTGGGCTGTGCGATCAGCCGCGGCCGCACTGTGAAATGCCACGCCACCCAGGCCAGCGCCACCAGACCCAGCACCATCAGCAGCACGCCGAACCACCGGCGCTGTTGTCGAATGCTGTTATTCAGCCGATTCTGTCGCACGCTCTCGGCGAACGCCGCCCAGTCCGGCTCGGTGCTCGCATTCAGCTCGCTGCCGGCGAAACGGGCCATCCACTCCCGCTCCTCCAGGCCCACAAATTCGCAGTAGCTGCGCAGAATGCCCTTGTTGAAGACGCCGCCCGGCAGGTCAGAGCTGCGCTCATCCTCAAGCGCCCGCAAGTGGCGAATTGAGACCCGCGTACTCGCGGCGATTGCTTCCAGCTCCACGCCGCGCTTGACCCGTTGCTGTTGAAGATCCGTTCCGAACCCCACGTGCAATCTCCGCTATTTCGAGCCCGCTGCGAAGCGACGGCTAATTTCCGCGAGACCCTGGGACTACCGCTGTCCGGGCTCCCGGGGAAGCTCGAACAGGAGAACCGTCTGCCCGGGGATCGTCTCAATCTGCACCGGATGGAGCCTCGCGGTCACCTCGGTAAGACTTCCGGGAAGATGTTCGCCGTCCAGAATTGCATGACTTGCGTGTAAGTCCAATGCCTCGTTCGTTATAGCATCTAACCCGTTACCCGGCATGGGGATTGCTTGATAGCCGGTAGTGACTGAAAACTGAACAGGATCCGGGGTCATCACAAGCGTCGTCCCATCCGGCCTCGCTCCCATCGCCGTCAGCTCCCGGGCCTGGGCGCGGTCGGCATCCCCAAGCTGATTCATCGGACCGATCGAGCGCCGGTCATCCATCACCCCGCTCACCAGGTAGAGCACGATTGCGGTTCCAGTCAGGACCATGGCCACCCGCCGGGTCCTCGCCGCCCCCAGAATCGCCACAATCACTATGACGGAGACGACCGGCAGCAGCGCCGTCGAGCTTCGCAGCGCCGAAAACACCCCGACCGCCGGCAACACGAGGCAGTAAACCACCAGCACGACCGCACCGAACGCCACAGGTCCGGCCAATTCCGGCAGGCGCGCCTCCGGCCTTCTCTCGCCCTCCCACCTCACCGCGAGCGTTGGCAAAAACACCAGCGCCGGATAACCCAGCACCAGAGCCAGCACCCTGTAGACGATCATCGCCGTTGCGCTCACCCGCATAGCGACCAGGTGCTTTACGCCGTGCGAGAGCATCGTGTGCAGGCTTACCGGTACGCCGTAGTTGCTGAAATCGCTCAGGTCATTCAGGTACAGCGCGTGACCCGCACCCGCCGGAAACACCGTTCCCAACACCTGCTTATAGAGCACGTGCATCGGCGCCAGGACGAGCCCAAATACAATCAGCATGGCCACCGCATACGCCGCTGAACTTCCTGCCGGAGCCTGCTTGCCACTCCTCTGCAGCTCGGTCGCTGCCCGCACTCGCATCACCAGAACAACAACCAGCGGCACCAGCAGCAGCAACCCCGCGTCGTTCCGGATCATGTACGCCGCGCCCACGCACAGCAGCGCGATCACATCCTGCACGATCCCCTGAGGTTCTACCGTAAACAGCGCCAGGAACCACGCGATCGCTGCCGCATAGAACAGAGTCGGGTCGGGCGTCAGCGATCCTTGCCACGCCGCCGGAAGCACCAGGCACAGCGTGTAGCTGGCAAGAGCAATCTTTCTGCTGCCGGTCGTGCGCATTGCGACAAACCACGCCGCCAGCGCCCACACAATGCCGGCGAGCATCGCAACCACAAGAGCGCCATGCAACGTCACTCCACCGAACGGCTTCAGTAGCAGAAGCACCAGTGACACACCGGGTCGCCAGTACTCCAGCCCCGTATTCGGCACCTGCAGGTGGTTCAGTTGCAGGTCGAACAGAAACGGAACACGAAAGGTGTGATACTTTGCGAGGCTTTGCGCGAGTCCCAGCGCGTAGCAGGAATCCGGCGTCCCGCAAAACGTCACCTTGCGGGCGAACCACAGGCGCAGCGCCATGACGACGAGAGTGACGCCGACTCCACCCGAGATTTCTCGCGTCCGCAGCCGTTGCCTCGCCGTCTGCGCTATCCCTCGTATTGCGTCGCGCAGTCAATCAAGTTTAGCAACACCCTGCTGCCTGCATTTACAGCCACTACTCTCTTCCGTACACTGAAGGCGGCGTGCGCCTTCCTTTTCCAACACATATACCTGTGCAGAAGGCGTTCATCTTTGCTGTTGCTTTGTTTTGTGTTCAGCAGTTGGAACACACCGAGCTGTTGTTCAGTGCCCTTGTTTTTGCCTTCATTCTCATCAGTGTGCTGGCCTTCAACCTCGCGGGTGGCTTTGCGCATCCCTCCGGGGCTTACATCTTCTGGTTCGTCACGCTGGCCGGGCTCACCGGCCTGATCTGGAAGGCAGTCCTCGGGGAAGCTGCGCAGACCAATCTCGAAATGCCCGACATCACGATGGCCGCCTACGACGCCAGCGTGCTGGCGATGCTTGCCGCGGTTCTGCTCACACGTCGCTGGAGCCGCAACAGCAAGGGCATCGGGGGATTGCTACGCTCCGAATCCACCGACCTGGGGCAGGCGAGCCTCGGTTGCATGGCATTCGCTGTACTGCTGATTCCCATCAGCGCAATTCTTCCATCGGGCAGCGGCAGCCTTGTCAGCATCATCTACCGGCTCAATCTCAGCTTCCCGCTCGGCATCATCCTTGGCGTCCTCTACACGATCCGCAGAACACATGGGCGTCACAGCGTTAACTTGTTGACCTTCGGAGCCATGGTCTTCCTGTTCCTCTACGGCGGAATGGCGACGTTCTCCAAGCAAGGTCTGTTCTCTCCGATAATCTGCTGGCTGATTCCCGCCTGCTGCGCGCGTTACCGCCTTAAGCTTCGCCACATTGTCGTGCTGGTCACCTTTGGCATTCTGGCGTTCATGATCCTGACCCCTCTCTCTGAGGTCGGCCGAGCCTCCGTGCCCGAGTCATACAACGTCAACCAGCGCATCGTGTACTCGTTCGGCCTTATCAGCCATCCTGTCCAGTTGCGGAAGCAGTTCCAGAGCAATCCGATGGTTGACCGCACTGACCCCCTCGGGATGAGAGGCGGCTACTTTGACACCAATCAGGGATTGTTTGATCGCCTGACCATGATGCCCATCGATAGCGGCCTCATCGCGTACTCGGAACGTGGCCATTACCTGGGGTTCTCGCCGGTCCTCGACAATATAGAAAACTGGCTCCCTCATTTCATTCTTCCCAACAAGGTGATGCCGGTAAACGGGAACTTCTACGCCCATGAGATCGGTGGTCTCCTCTCGGCCGACGACTTCAGCACCGGCATCTCGTTCAGTCCCGCCTCCGAGCTTTTTCATTGGGAGGGCTGGTTTGGGCTGCTTGTCTTGGGTCCGTTGCTCTGGGGTCTTCTGTTCTTCGTCTCCGACTTTGTCTCCGGAGATCTTCGGGTCTATCCGTGGGGCCTTCTTCTGGTTCTCATCTTCGGCCACGTTGCCCCGGAGATGGGCATCGGCGGAGCCATCAACTTCGTATGGCTGGGAAATGCCAGCGTCATCGCCGCTGCTCTATTCTCCACGCAGATCGCGCCCATCCTGGGTGCTCTATTCGGCGGCCAACCCAACTTTGATTCCGAAGGGCCGCTCATTCCGGTTCTTCCACCTGCCTGAGGCCGCCTGCTGCTCTCCCTCACGTACACTTTCCTTGCGGGTCCTCTCTGAACTGCGGTCATGAATAAGCTCATCCTCGGCAATCTCGTTCACCGTCCCCTGCGCTCCGTCATCAGCGCTTTCGCCGTTGCGATCGAGGTTGTCATGATCCTATCGATTGCGGCCATCATGTTCGGCATTCTCAACGGCAGCCGTCAGCAGACCACCGGTGCCGGGTGGGACATCATGGTGCATCCCGGCGCTTCTACGGCCCTGATGAACACCTCCGCGGCCGCCGCCAACGTCCGCATCGCCGATGTGCTGCGCAGGCTGCCGCACGTCGAGGTCGTCGCGCCCGCCAATATCAAGCTCACCGCCGGCTCCTCGCTCGAGAACATCTACGGCATCGACTTCGCCAGCTACAACGAGCTCCGCCCGTTCGTCTTCATCGACGGCGGTCCCTTCCAGCAGCCCTTCGACATGATCATCGACGACCTTCAAGCCGCCAGCGGTAAGGGCTTCCGTGTCGGTGACACCATCAAGGCCTTCAACCACAACTTCCGCGTCTGTGGCATCGTCGAGCATGGCAAAGGCAGCCGCAAGTTCATTCCGCTCGAAACCATGGACCAGCTCGACGGCAACCCCGGCAAGGCTGCAGAGTTCTTCCTCCGCACCGAAAATCAGCCTCAGTACCAGGAGGAGGTCCGCAAGGAGATTCTTTCTACGCCCGGACTCGAGGACTGGAGCGTACAGACGATCCAGGAGTTCCTCTCCACGCTCACCCCTGAGCGCATGCCCGGCTTCAACATCGCTCTTCGTGTCGTCATCGGAATCGCCATCATCATCGGCTTCCTCGTCATCTTCCAGTCCATGTACACCGCCGTCATGGAGCGCACACGCGAAATCGGCATCCTCAAGTCCATGGGCGCCGGCCGCGGCGGCATCGTCTCCGTGGTGCTTCGCGAGACCGGACTGCTTGCCGTCGTCGGCGTCATTCTCGGCGTCGCCGCAACCTATCTCCTGCGCCTGGTGCTGCACGCGCGCTTTCCCACGCTTAGCTTCCAGATAACTCCCGGTTGGGTCCTCAGCGCTGTCATCATTGCGCTCGTCGGCGCTCTGTTCGGCGCGCTCTATCCCGCGCTCAAGGCCGCACGCAAAGACCCCATCGATGCGTTGTCCTACGAGTAGCTCCAGTTCCCCGGTCTCCTGAGTTTCGTCGCCCCTTGAGTCAACCTCACGTCTTCGACCATCGTCCCTCAGTTACATTGGAGCCGATGCCGGGCAGTCGACATCACAAACGCGCTGTGCTTCGATATCTGCCCGGCCTGCTTCTGCTCGCCGTGGCAGCGGTCTTCTTTGCGCTTCACTTTCTCCATCTCACTGCGGACTTCCCCAACAACTCGCCCTGGATGGACTGGGCCAAGTACACCGACGAGGGCTGGTACGGCGACGCCGCCATCCGCCACTACCTCACTGGCCACTGGTACTGGTCGGGCGACTTCAACCCCGCCGTCGCGCTTCCCGTCTGGCCCGTGCTCGAGCTCATCGTCTTCAAGTTCACCGGCGTCACGCCCGTCGCTGCGCGCGCTCTCACACTCGCCGTCTTCGGCCTCACGCTCCTCGCGTTCTACATTCTACTGCAGCGCGCCGCCCGTGCACTTCATCCCGGCTCCACGCCGCTCGCCGGCCCGCTCTGCGTCCTCTTCCTCTGTCTCAGTCCATACATCTACGTCTTCGAGCGCATGGCCATTCTCGAGCCGCTGGTCATCGCGCTCTCCGCACTTGCGCTCATCGTCGCCTCGCAGCTCGAACCCCTCAGCCTTAACTCCCTTCGCTCCTCGCCCGCTCGAGAGACTCTCCGCGCCATCGCTCTCACCCTCGCGCTCGCCATCCTTATCCCCGGCATGGTCCTCACCAAGACCACCGCGGTGTGCCTCATGCCGGCAATCTTTTATATGGTGTGGGCACGCGCTGACTACAGCATCCTCCGCTTCCTCCGCCTCGCCCTTCCACCGGCCGCTCTCGGCATCGCAGTCTGGCTCATTTACTTCTTCGGCTTCGTCCATCCTCGCTATCTGGAGGACTACCGCTACCTCTTCTCCGCCAACGCCTACACCGGCGTCGAGCTCCAGCCGCTCGCCACCGTCGTCCTCAGCGCCATCGGTGACGGCATGTGGATGGGCCATGTCATCTACCCGGTCTTCTTCATCGTGCTCGTGCTCGCCGTCTTCTGGCGCCCGCGCCTCTTCACGCAGCCGCTCTTTCCTGCGCTTCTGCTCTGGATCGGCGGCTACTTCGCCTTCCTCGTCTATCACAACAATCTGCAGCCGCGTTATTACCTCGTCATTGCGGTCCCCATCACCGCCCTGGTCGCGCTCGCCCTCGACAACTTCCGCCACGCCCGCGGCCGCCTCGAAGCCGCCATCATCTCAACGCTCGTAGCTGCGGTCACGCTAGCCATTGCCATCCCCGACGCGCTCCTGCAGCTCGACTTCGTTCGCAACCCCACCTATCAGTTCGAGGCCGCGGCGCAGGCCATCAAGCGCATCGTCGACTCCGACCCCACGCACTCACACCTCATCCTCTCCATCTCCGGCTCTGACATCTCCCTCATGACCGGTCTGCACTCCATCGACGACGACTTCGGCACACTCGATCTCGATCAGCGCGTCGCCAGGTACCACCCCGGCTGGTACATCGCCTGGAACGAGCTCGACGACGACAAGGCCGACGCCATCACACCGCTCTACCAGCCCGTCCGCGTCGCCGCCTTCCCCGCGCTCGACGACCCCGACCGCAACCTCCTCATCGTCTACCGCCTCGATCCCAAGCAGCCCACGCCACCCGTCCATCCACACAAGCGCCACATCCCCAAACCGCTGCAAACCAGGATCGGCCAGCAGCCCGCCACCACCCAGCTCCAGCACTAAAAGATTTGGAAGTTCATCTCGGTCGCTAGCGGCGTGCTGACGGGGCGGTCGTGGCAGGTCGCCGGCTTGAAAACATAGGCCGACACAGTTTTTGCGGCCTCCTCATCCATCCCGTAGCCTGAAGGCCGGGCTATCCACACATCATGAACGTGACCCGCCTCATCGACAATGAAGGCGGTCGTGATGGCAAACTGCCGGTCAATCACCGAATCGCGGAACGCATCGAAAGGCGTTTTTGCCGCCTGGCCACACAATTGAGCCGCGCTCAAAAAGCACATTCCCACCAGAAGCATTTTCCGCATGCGCAACATCCTACTGCACCTTGCAAGTCACACCACTCCCATCGAACCATCGCATAGCCTTTCGTATACTCGCCCCATGCACTCACTCCTCACGCCTCAACGGACCAACGGATGACAGGAATCCAGAGTCTTGAGGCCAGGACAGCGCTCGGTTGCGCCTTCGCCGTCGCGGGTTACATCGCGGCGTCCAGCAGTGCCATCCACCGCCTCACTCGCCGCGCCTTCGACCGCACCGCGAACCTCGCCTTCATCCTCTCGCGTTTCGTCATCTTCTTCGGCGTCTTCTTCGCGCTCCACCTGCCCGTGCGTGGCGACATCCCGTCCTTCTACTTTCCCGAAGCGCACTGGCTTTTGCAGCATCAGTTGCCCTACCGCGGCTTCCCATCGAGTTACGCCCCGCTGCATTCCTTCCTCGACGCCGGCCTCCTGCTCCTCTGGAACTCGCCCATCGCGATCATCCTCTTCTCCATCCTCGCCGAGTGCCTCATCCTCCCCGTCTGGCTCCGCGCCGCACGCCTCTTCGCCTCCGAGTCCGCCGTCCGCATCGCCGCCGCACTCTACGTCACCAGCGCCATCAGCCTGCAGTTCGTCACCATCGACGGCCAGGACAACGTCGTCATCGCTCTGCTGCTCGGCCTCGGCGTGCTCGCACTCGCCCGCCGCCGCGAAGCCCTCTCAGGAGCCGTCGTCAGCTTCGGCGCCGTCCTCATCAAGTTCCTTCCCCTGCTCTTCGCACCGGCTTTCATCCTCGCAGCGCGCCGCTGGCTGCGCTGGCTCCTGGGCTTCACTGCCGTGCTTGTCCTCGGCTACGGCACCTTCGCCGCGATGCGCCTGCCCATCTTCTACCCGTTCACAGCGGAAAGCGGCTTGCGCACCGCCAGCGATCTGCCCTATCTGCTCGAGTCCGCCGCCGGCTTCACTCCGCCCGCGTTCTTCGAAGACGGCCTGCTCGCCTTCGTTCTTCTGGTCCTCGTCGCGGTCATGCTGCGCGCCCGCCTGCGCGTACCGGCCGAGACACCCTTACTGCGCCTCGCCGTCTTCGGCTCCAGTTCGCTCAACCTGGCGTTGCTCATCTTCTCCAAGAAGTCCTGGCCGCCTTATCTCCTCTTGACGCTCTTCCCGCTCTGCCTTCTTCTCGGCCAAGGCGGGTATCGTCGCCTTCGCCTTGCCTGCTTCGCGGTCTTCAACGTCGTGGCGGTCAGCACGCACAGCATCTGGGCCACGGTCTTTAGTCAGTTCCTCGCGGAGCCCTTCCACCACGCGCTCGCTCAACGCCAGCCCATGGCGATCGCCTTTCTCATCACACAGATTCTGCTCGTCAGTGGCTACGTCTGGCTGCTCATCGAAAGCATCGACATGATGCTCGCGTCCAACCCAGCCACGCCCGCTACAGAGCCGCAGTTCGCCATCGAGGCGCCGCGGCTCACCAAAGAGTAGACTGCAGCGTCTTGAAGCTCACATCCAGATACAGATCCACCGTCACTGCGTTGCCATTCAGCGTCGCCGGTTGAAATTGATACTGCTCGACCGCTGCGATCGCGGCCTCGTCCAGCCCCAGCCCCGCAGGCTTCGCCACGCTCACATGCGACACCTTGCCGTCCGAGTCGAACCACAGATAGAGCTTCACGTTCCCCGTGAACTTCTGCGCATTCGCCAGGTCGGTGAACGTCGGGTTGGAGGTATGCACCAGCGTCGGCGGCTTCACAGACCCACCCACGTGCATCGCACTCTTCTCGCTGGGCGCGAAGCTCACCGGTGCGGAGCTCTCCCTGATGAAGCTTTCTTTCTCCAGCCTCGCCGGGCTTTCCGAGGTCACCCTCAGGAAGTGCGTCATCGCATAGGCCTGCCAGTACGAAGGCAGGGAAGGGGCCAGGGTCGCGAGGTCTTTGGCAAACACCGCATCCAGCGCCTTGTCGAAGTTGCCGCTCCCATCGCCCTCAATTTCCATGCTAATCGCGCCCGGATCCTGCTCCGTCTTCGCCGGCACGCGCCGTATCTCGTCGTTGGGCAGGAACTCCAGCGCCATCCGCTGGCCCTCGATCATCAGCGAGTTTCCATTCACCCGCACCGACCGCACATCGATCCCCGACTCCGTAAACGGAACCGTGTCCGCTGAGGACTCCACCTTCCCCGGCTCCACCTTCCCCTGCGCGTTGAACTTCAGATTGTCGTTGGCCCAGAAGCCCCGCAGAAACATCTGCTTGCCGATCAACCGCTCGGCAATCGCCTGCCCATTGGTTTGCATGTCGGCGCCCATCGCCCCTGCCGCGCTTGCTAAAAACAGAGATCCCATTACCGCGGCGTACAGTCGTCGCATCCTCACCTCACCCGAGTCCCGCTACCTTCAGTTCGTTGCGTTCCCCAATAGTCTCTGTTGCCTGAACCCCGCAAGGCACTCCCAATCTCGCGCCATCTGCGCTACCCATCGGCAGCGTTACCTTCGTACCGTCCCCCAATCCCAGATTCAGACAGGCCGCCTGAAAAAGAAGAAGCAGAATCCGCATAAAAAGAAGAAAGCAGAATCCAAATAAAAAGAACTAAGAAGAATCCAAATAAATAAAGATCGGCAGTCCCCTGAAATTCCTCGAATCCATCGCCGAAGCCTTCATCATGACCTTCGGGATCACTCCGCCCACCCCCCAGCGCCGCCGCGTCGCCGCCATCTTCATCGGTTCGGGGCTCCTGCTGACCGTCGCCGGCATTCTGGTCCTCTTTATTGCGGTCATCCTGCACCTTCGGCACTGAAAACCCTCCAGCAGGCTCGTCGAAAACTCCTCACAAATCGTTGACTTCCGGCCGGGGGGTCGGTTACTCTGAAGACTCGCGCAGTCCTGCGCTTGAGACCTCGGTGTGTCCTTTTGGGCAGTCTTGAGGCGGCCCGGCACAGGACATTGAGGCGAGGCTCTCACTCCGCCCCTGGCGAGCCCGGTTCTTTCCGTTCTCGCTGTTCGGCCTGGATTTCCGAAGCCCTGCTCCCCGGCCATTGTTCCATCAGGCTCTGTGCGCCTTTAGGCAACTCCGGCCCTTGCCTGGGCAGTCGTCGCAGCAATCGTGCTGCGCGCGACCTGCCGCCCAGTGAGGCCCGCTTAACCCAGGCACAATATCTTCGCGCTTCACGCCGGCCACGAAGACGGCAGATGTAAGGAGTAAACGTGAATCTGAATCAGACTACGACGATTCCCAGCGGCACAGACATCCAGCGCAAGTGGTTCGTCCTGGACGCCAGCGGCCAGACCCTGGGCCGTCTCGCGTCGCGCGCCGCCAATGTTCTCACGGGTAAGAACAACCCGCTCTACACGCCCTACATTGACATGGGCGACCATGTCATCGTCATCAACGCCGAGAAGATCCATGTCACCGGCATGAAGGCGAGCCAGAAGATGTACCGCCGCTACACCGGCTTCCCCGGCGGCCTGCGCGAGGAGGGCTTTACCAAGCTGCTCGCCCGCCGTCCCGAGAAGATCGTCGAAGAGGCCATCAAGGGCATGCTGCCCAAGTCCAAGCTCGGCCGTCAGATGGCGACCAAGCTGAAGGTCTACAAGGGTGCCGACCACCCGCACCACGCCCAGCAGCCCGCCGCGCTCAGCGCCTAGGGCTTTGACGTTTTGAAAGGGCACGGCTTCAGCCGTGCCGCAAGCGGAACGATTTAGCGGTAGGTCAGGGCTTTAGCCCTGACGATCGACGGAACCGAAGTTTTGAAAGGGCACGGCTTCAGCCGTGCCGCAAGTGGAACGATTTAGCGGTAGGTCAGGGCTTTAGCCCTGACAATACGCGGAACCAATTTGAACGGGCTTTAGCCCCCGAGGCAGCACCCAAGAGGATTCGAATGGCAGATCTGATTCAGTACTACGGAACCGGCCGGCGCAAGAGCGCGATCGCTCGCGTCTTCCTCCGCCCCGGCTCGGGCAAGTTCACCATCAACGGCAAGCAATTCGAGGAGTACTTCGTCACTCCCGCACAGCGCGCCGCCGCCAAACAGCCGCTCGGCATCGCCGACATCAACGAGACCTTCGACATCCTGACCACGGTCAAGGGTGGCGGCGTCAACGGCCAGGCCGATGCCGTCAAGCTCGGCATCGCCCGCGCGCTCATGGAGTTCAATGCCGAACTGCGCAAGACGCTCAAGGCCGGCGGCATGGTCACCCGTGATGCCCGTGGCAAGGAGCGCAAGAAGTATGGCCAGAAAGGCGCCCGCGCCCGCTTCCAGTTCTCGAAGCGATAGCCGGGTCCCAAATGAGCGTTTTTGCTCATTTGGGTTGAGATGGGCGCCCGCGCCCGCTTCCAGTTCTCGAAGCGCTAAAGCGCTTCAGGGATTAGGGATTAGGGGAACAGGGATTAGCGCTGTCGTTCTAATCCCTGATCCCTGTGCCCTGATCCATCGCACCTCGAGCTTCACCCGCCGGCACGCTCGCTGGCGGCAAGGAACTAAATCTCCCAGCCCAACGGGATCAATCGTCTGTCGCCTAGGCCCTCGGCCGGACCCACAGACAGCGATGCCCAGATAGGAATTGTTATGGCAAGCATCACCATGAAGGAACTGCTCGAAGCCGGTGTTCACTTCGGGCATCAGACCAAGCGCTGGAACCCGAAGATGAAGGAGTACATCTTCGGCGAGCGCAACGGCATTTACATCATCGACCTGCAGAAGACGCTGAAAATGTTTAAGGAAGCGTCCAAGTTCGTCACCGATCTCACCTCCACCGGCAAGCTGATCCTCTTCGTCGGCACCAAGCGCCAGGCGCAGGACGCCGTCGCTGAGGAGGCCACCCGCGCGGGCATGCCCTACATCAACTCGCGCTGGCTCGGCGGCCTGCTCACCAACTGGGTCACGGTCCAGAAGTCGGTCAAGCGTCTGCAGGAGCTCGACGACATGTCGACTGACGGCCGCTACGATCTGCTGACCAAGAAAGAAGTCATCAAGCTGGAGCGCGAGCGCAAGTCGCTCTCGACCAATCTCTCCGGCATCAAGAACATGCGCCGCCTCCCCGACGCGATCTTCGTCGTTGATTCGAACAACGAAGCCATCGCCGTCTCCGAGGCCCGCAAGCTCGGCATCCCGGTCGTGGCTGTCGTCGACACCAACTGCGACCCCACCGTGGTCGACTACGTGATCCCCGGCAACGATGACGCCCTCCGCGCCATCCGCCTCTTCACCACCAAGATCGCCGACGCCGCCTACGAGGGAACGCAGATGGTCTCCGACAAGGCCTTTGCGCAGGAGTACGCCGACGTCACGCCGGCTGTCGCCGAATCGCATCTCCTCGCCGACGAAGACGACGTCGCCCGCAACGAGATTCAGATCTCTGCCGGCGCCGCGGCCGACTCCGTCGAGGACACCGAAGAGGATGAGACCATCGACCTCAACGCGGCGCTCGGCGGCGGCATCCGCAAGGCTCCGGCTGCAGAGACTGAGGAGCCCACACCTGCCGACATCGAGCAGGTCATCTCCGCCTAAGCACCACGCAACACTCTTCGGGAGAGCGTGGCTGCCTTAGCGCCACGCTCTTTCTGCATCGCGCTCCATCCGATGCCCTTAATCATCGATTTCACTGGAAGGAAAACTATGTCCACCACCGAAGCTGTCAAGATCGACGCCAAGCTCGTCAAGGAACTCCGCGAGAAGTCCGGCGCCCCCATGGGCGACTGCCTCAAGGCCCTGCAGGAGGCCAGGGGTGACATGGAGGAAGCCTTCGTCGTCCTCCGCAAGCGTGGCATGGCATCGGCCGCCAAGAAGGCCTCGCGCACCACCAACGAGGGCGCGGTCGGCACCTACATCCACGCCGGCGGCAAGATCGGCGTCCTCCTCGAGCTCAACTGCGAGTCCGACTTCGTCGCCCGCACCGAGGACTTCCAGGAGCTCCTCAAGGACATCGCCATGCACATCGCCGCTGTCGACCCGCGTTACGTCGGCCGCGACGAGGTGACGCCCGCCGACATCGACCGCGAGAAGGACATCTACCGCGCCCAGGCCGCCGCCACCGGCAAGCCGGCAAACATCATCGAGAAGATGCTCGAGGGCAAGATGTCGAAGTTCTACGAAGAAGTGTGCTTGTTGGAACAGCCCTTCATCAAGGAGCAGTCGCTGACCATCCAGCAGCTCATCTCCCAGAAGATCGCGAAGCTCGGTGAGAACATCAGCGTTCGCCGCTTCGCCCGCTTCAAGATCGGCGACCCCAACTACACCATCGCCCAGGCGAAGCCCGCCGCGACCGACGAGGCGCAAGCGTAACTCAGCTTTGAAAGGGCGCGCCTTTAGCCGCGCCGATAAGTGTTAACAAATCCCAAGAGCCCGGACTTTAGTCCGGGCTCTGCTATTTCTGAGCGTTGACAACCATCTTTAGAGGCTTCAAACAATTATTCTTCCCGCCCAATTCTTGACACCGCATCTTATTAGTACTATTTTGTAGTCCATATGGGCCAGCGGGAATCTCTCGGCGAATTCGAACAGCTCATCCTGCTCGCCATCGTGCGTCTAGCCGAGGATGCCTACGGCGTCACCATCCGCCATCAGATCCAACTCGCCACACAACGCGTGGTCTCTCCCGGCTCGCTCTACACCACATTGGAACGCCTCGAAGACAAGGGACTCCTCTCCTCCCGCACAGGGGAAACCACCCCCGTCCGCGGCGGACGGGCCAAACGTTTCTACCAGCTCACGTCTCTCGGCCGTCGCCGCCTCGTCTCATCCCAGCAGGCATTTCAAAAGTTGCTGGCAGGAACCGGACTTCTTGAGAAATCCCATGGACAAAACTGGCATCGCTGAATGGATGTTGTCCCGCAGGTTCGGTATCGAGCGCGCCAGTGAGATCGCCGGCGACCTGCTCGAGCAGCACACTCCGGCTCGCGCCTGCGTCGAAATGTTTCGTCTCGCGTTCGCAATCCATCTCTCCGAGCTCATCGTGCTCGCCTTCCTCTCGCTGCTCTTCCTTATCGCCCAGAGAGCGCTCTTCTCCCCCTGGCAGCTCCGCATCATGATGGCTATTCGCGATCAGCACATCGGCTGGCCCTGGGACATGTTCGTCGAGCTCGCATGGATCGCCCTCAGTATCTGGCTCATCACTGCGAGCTCCGCTTTTCGCGCCGGTTTCGACAGCAGATTCACACGCTCCGCTCTGCTCCTCTCCATCACGCTCTCCCTCGTCTCCGTCTTCATGTTGCACGATGGCCTGCGTCACATCTCGCCTGTCGTGATCGGCCTCGTCATCCTCTGGGCTCTACGCTCGTATGGAACCGCAGCGACGCTCGGTCCAATCCTTACCGCCGCGGCCCTGACAGGCAGCGTCTGCTTGCTGCTGCGCTTCTGGGCTGGGTCTCTGTCAGATCTGCGCAGCTGCCTCGTTATCGTGCATGACCCCTCGCCACGGCGATTCTGGTTCTCCTTCACTGGAGGTTGCACGTCGCTCACGCTTCACGAATGGGCGTGCTTCGGCTTCAGCCTGCTTTTGGCATTCTGGCTTATTACCTTCTTGCCCGGCAGCACCCCTCGCCGCCGTTCTATCGCCTGAGCAGTAACGCCCAGCAAAAAATCCCTGAAAAAAAGTCGCAAGGCCCGTGGACATACGCATGCCCTTGCTTCCCCAAGGAAACCGCTGGAACCGCTCTGTGGCGGCCGCCAATCTTTATTGCCGCTCGTAGACCGCCGTAGTCTTCTCGTTCATCTTGCCCGGCGCCCAGCTCTCATCCACCAGCGTCTTGCCATCCGCGCTGAGCGTCTGCGTCCCTTCATCCAGCACCTTGCCGTTGTACATCTCTGTGTAGTGCAGCTTGTTTGCTCCGTCTGTCTTGAACGACTGCGTCACTCCCGGCGGAATATTCGTTCCTGTAACCGGCAGCTGGCTTCCGTCCATCTTGCCTTCCACCGTCACCTTGAACTCCGGGAAGTCAAGCTTGATCCAATCACCCTTCGTTTGGATGACCATCGTGTCGGAGGCACCCTGCGACTTCACATTCATCCACTTGCCCTCCAGTCCGCTCGTCCCCGACTGCCGCTTGTACACATCTGTGAACTCCGGCGATGTCCCATCCGCTCTCATCTGCGTCCCATGGATCGTCATTGTCTTGCCGTCGGCCGAGAACGTCCGGTGCGACTTCGCCAGCACCTTGTCACCGGCCTTCGACTCGAAGTCATATCCTGCCGCTGGCGATCCCGAGCACGTCGACGTCCGGTCCGCGATCACCGGATAGGCCTTCCCATCGCACGCAAAATCAAACGCCACCACTCCGTTCGAGAAGTGCATCATGTTGCCCTTTGCCTCGATGGTGAAGGTGTCGCCCGTGAACTTGCTCTTCGCGACGTTCAGCTTCCACGTTCCATCCCATGACGACCCCGCGGCAAAGCACGGAGCCGCCGCCAGCGCCACCACCGCGCACGCGAAATACAGTCTCTTTTTCATAGAAACCTCGGCACAAAGATTTTTATGCAGCGAGCCCGACCGAACCGCCTCACGCGGCCCGAGTCCACAGTCGTTCCGGCTTGTCGACGTGCAGCTCTG
>DATNGO010000050.1:0-4790 GCA_035605855.1 Acidobacteriaceae bacterium
TCGGTTGCGGCTTCGAAAGCAGACGCGGCGCGCTCGCGCGCGCGGCCTCACCGGCTGACCACAACGCCACTCCGAGGAGGGTGAGATCCTTGATGATGAAGCTGCTGAGCGCCGGATCAAGGTGTGGTGTCGTAATCAAGAAGCTCAGCGTGACGAGCAGGGAAAGCGCAATGCCATAGCTGCCGATGGTGCAGATGCGTGGAGCAATTGGACGAGCAGCCACCATTGCGCTGAGCGTGACTTCAACGACCCCGATGATGTTCGATGCCATCTGCTGGTCGAACAGATGAGGAAGCCAGAAGAGGAATGGACTGTGAACGAGCAACGGATGGATGGAGGCCGCCTCTCCAGGTGTGAACTTGGCGACGCCGAACGCAAGGAAAAAGAAAGCGACGCTATACCGGGCGATCGCCTGGCCGGCGGGCAAGGTCCACTTTTGTGAAATCGAAATCATCGATACTCTCCTCTGCGCGCGCGCTCACGCGCTGAACCGTCAGAAGCTGACGCTGTATGGTTGTCGAACAGGCTGCGATGAAATCGACAGGTGCGGAGGCTGGCCGGCGCCCTTGGATCCGAAGAGGTCGACAGCACGTGTCCGAAGCGGTCATCGGACCGGGGTAGCCAGGACGCCCTGCAGCACTACGAGGCCCGAGCCCGATAGCTCCGGGTCCGGTGTCAGGCGAATATTGAGGATGCTGCGCCGTCCCATTTTCGCGCCCTGCTCGATAGCGAGCTTGTCATCGCGCAGAAGGCTCTCCGTCCTCAGGTAGGCCGCGAGTGGCCCTGCAGCGGTGCCTGTCGCGGCGTCCTCCCACAGACCCACGGTGGGGTTGAAGAACCGGGCATACGCGTTCTGCGGCGCCTGGGGATCGTGCGCGTAGACGTAGCAGCCCTCGGCTCCGGCTGCCTGCAGTACGGCGTACAGCCGCTCGTGTTTCGGAGCAGCGCGATCGACCGTGGCTGCATCGCGCAGGCGGACGAGGAGGTGAGCGACGCCGGTATACCCTGGACGCGGGGCCGGCGTGGTCAGAATGTCGTGAACCTCGAGGCCTAGCGCCTGCGCCAGCGGTGCGATTTCCTCGAGCGCAGGCAGGAGGCGTAGCGGCGCCTGGCGCATGCGGCCGTAAATCCGACCGTGGACCCGCTCGATCACGATCGGCAGCACGTCCTCCCCGATCTCCTGTTGGAACCTGCACGGCGCATCGAGGGCGCCCAATTTGCCTGTCTCAGCGAGCCACAGCCAGGCACCGAGGGCATTGTGTCCGGCGCCGAATACCTCCGCCCCGCTCGCCGTGAAGGAGCGCAGCCTCCAGTCGGCGCGGACGCTCGGCAGCAGAAATGTCGTCTCGGCTTGGTTGAACTCACGGGAGATGCGTTGCATCCCGCCATCCGCCAAGGCCTCGCCCCCTTCTACGACCGCCAGTGGATTGCCGCTGAACGGGGTCTCGGCAAAGACATCCACTAGCCCCGCGATCAGCTCGGCCATGTTCCGCTCTCCAAAGGACCAATGAGTCATACGCATCATAAGATCGATATTTATCGTGTAAATGGCATTGTTCTAAGCATAAAGGTGAATATAATTCATCATGCACAAGAAAGACCTGCCGCCTTTGCCTGCACTGCGGGCGTTCGAAGCCGTCGCGCGGCGGGCAAGCTTCAAGCGGGCCGCTGAAGAGCTTGCGGTCACTCCCACCGCCATCAGCCACCACATTCGGCAGCTCGAGCGCTT
Organism: Acidobacteriaceae bacterium; assembly: GCA_035605855.1. GTDB lineage: Bacteria > Acidobacteriota > Terriglobia > Terriglobales > Acidobacteriaceae > Granulicella. The sequence goes on from DATNGO010000050.1 coordinate 1,730, forward strand.
TCTCGGTTGGCGCGTTCTGGATCGAACGCCCCGATCCGTCGCTCTGACGCCGGACGGTGCGCAGCTCTTTGAAGCAACGCATACGGGCTTCGTCGAGATTGCTGAGGTAGTGGCGCGGCTGCGCGAAGGCCGCCGATCCAGCATCACGCTGTCCTCTACGGCAGCATTCTTCGGACACTGGCTCGTGTCGCGTCTCGAGAGGCTGCGCCGCGATCTTCCGGCGATCGACCTCAGGCTCCACACCTCCGATGAAATCGTTGATCTGAGGCCCGGCGGCGTGGAGGCAGCAATACGCTACGGCAAGGGTCCCTTCGTGAACTCCGCCCCGCTCTGCGGTGATGTGTTCGCGCCCGTCTGCAGCCCGAGGCTCGGAATCACTGCGCTGGCGGATCTACGCCAGGTGACTTTGCTCCACGTTGACGGCCGCCGTCGCCCCCAACCGCCGCCTGATTGGCGGCACTGGTGCGCCAAAGCGGGAGCCGCGGGGGTCGACACGGCGGCAGGTCAGCATTTTCCGGACAGCCTCCTGGCGGTACAGGCTGCAATCGCCGGCCAGGGGATCGCGATTGTCAGCCTCGTGCTGGCGCGAGATGCCATTGAAGCGAGGCTGCTCACCTTGCCGTTCTCAACCATGCTGGCCGGCGATTCCTACCACTTCGCTTGGGCCGAAGGTTCACAAGAGCGGAGTGCTCTGACGAGCCTGCGATGCTGGTTCACGCGAGAGCTGACAGAGCCGCACTGAGCGGTGGGATTACTGCTCGAGAGGCCGCATCGCCCCAGAATTAATAGGCAATGCGCATGCGGCCTCGTTCGGCGAACGCACTTTTCGTTTCCTGACAGCAAGTGCGGTTGCCGCGAGTGTTCGATGCCGTCAATGTACAAGCGCTCTTTTGAGCAACGACCCCTCGCAGATCTTGGAGTTTCACCAGGCGGGACCGCGCGGGTCCTCCAAGCATCAAGACTTCTGCATGATGCGCAACAACATGTCGCGCGTTGCCAGCACCGCAGCCCGGGTGGTGGCGCCCGCTTGCGCCGAATCGCCGCGCTTCAGTGCCTTGAAGAGCTTGTCGCGATGGCCTTCGACGGAGAAGCCTTTCGGGCACGATTCGGCGAGTAGATGAAGAACGACTCCGCTGCGCAACCAGACACTTCGGATCAGGTCGAGTAGTACGGGTCGTCGCGCTGCCCGGTAGACGCAGTCTTGGAATTCCTCGCTGATGAGCTGCTGTTGCTGGTAATCAGCCGTTTTCGCGGCTTTGAGCCGTGCCCATATTTTTTCCAGCTGTGCCAGCTCCTCCTTGGTGATGTTCAGAGCTGCATGCTCCGCAGCCAGTCCCTCGAGCACGGCTCGCAACTCGTAAATCTCGGCGATCAGTTCCGGCGTGATGCTGGGAACAAATGGCGTTCCATTGACAGGATCGACGCAGAGCACGTTCTGAGCCACGAGCCGGGTAAGGGCTTCCCTCACGGGCGTTGTGCTCACGCCGAGCGCCTTGGCGAGCGTACGAGTCGGCAAGCTTTCGCCAGGCCGAAACGTGCCGCGCGCCAATGCCGCGCGGATACGCTCGTAGGCTATATCCTGCATCGACGTGTACCCGATCTGCTCTAGCTCTACCAAGATCATTCCTCAGGTTGTTGCATGGAAGTTTCTGACGCCCGATCGACTGCGTCAAATATGATGTACCAAGCACCAGTCTATATTCGAGGTCAATCGGCGTACCCGAGGCTGCCTTTACTCGCGCCCTCTCCTCGGCGCAGCCGCGCGAGCAGCTGCCTGAGGTCGGCCAGATACTCCTCAGCCGCGTCTGCTGCCAGCGGATCGATAATGAGTTGCACCAGGGGAGGGCGCTGCGTTCCCATGCAGGGCCAGCCGGCCGCCGTCAAACCGCCGACCACCGCTTCAGCACCGACGTCGACAGTGTCGAACAGCAGAATGCAAAGTTCCGTTTCCCAAGGCTTCATGCCGAGGGTGCTCAGCCCCGCGATCAGCCGCTCTTTCGCTTCCATCGTGCGGCGGGCGTACTCGAGGTAGCCCTTGTCGCCGAGATAATGGAACGCTGCCCACGTCGCCGCTATGGCGGCGGCGGGCCGCGAGCCGATCACGCCTTCGCTCAAATAAGTGGCACTCGGCCAATCGCTGGCAGGGACATCGTGATATTTGAGGAGATCGTCGGATGCAAATGCGATTGTCGATGCAGGTTTCGGAGCGTACGCGTACTTGTGCAGATCCGCCGAAATCGAGTGCACTCCGGGCACGCTGAAATCCCACGCCGGCAGCGGATAGCCGAGCCGGGCGACGAAAGGGGCGATATAGCCGCCCACACAGGCATCGACATGCACCCAGAGGTTCCGCTTCTGGCCCAGGGCCGCAATCTTCGCAATGGGATCATACTTGCCGTAAGGCCACGATGGCGCGGAGCCGGCGAGGGCGATGGTATTGGGGCCAATCGCTGCCTCCATCGCCTCGACGTCGGCGCGGTAGTCGGCAGCTACGGGAACCCGCGTCAGTTTGATCCCCAGGTAATGGCACGCCTTGGTGATGGTTGCGTGCACCGAGTAGGGTGCGACGAGCTCCGGTTCCCTGATGTAGGGGTAATGCTCATTCGCCCACTCACGCGCCGCATGAATCCCGCAAAACACGCTCTCGCTCCCACCGGAGGTAAACTTGACTCGTACGCCCCGCCTCCCGCCGCAAAGCAGCCCCGCAGCGATCGCGCGCACCTGCTCTTCCATTTCCCGCATGCCCGGCATGAACCGGCGTAGGAGCGCATTTTGAAAGAAGTAGACCGAATAGGCTTCCTTCATCACCGACTGCAGATCATCGGATCCCATCATGCAGTATGCAGTCATGCGTCCACGGCCAAACGTCGGATCTGCGGAGCGAAACTCATGGATACGCTCGAGAACGGCCGCTGAAGACAAACCTTCATCGGGCAGGCGATAGGCGTCGCTCATCATCGCGCTCTCCTCGGCGGTTTTGCTTGTATGAAGCCTTTGGGCAGGCCGGCACATCCGAGATGGCCGGAGAGATGAAGTTCGGGCAGCTGATCAGCTAGGAATG
>DATNGO010000051.1:0-22303 GCA_035605855.1 Acidobacteriaceae bacterium
CTCGCAGGCGGATATCGATGCCGTGGCGCGGCTGATCCATGAGGAATTTGGCGGCGTGCTGGATGTGCTGGTGAATAACGCCGGTCTGATGGTGGAGAAGAGCTGGACGAACAATATCACCAGCGAGTTGAAAACGGACGCCATCCGCGCGACCTATGAGACGAACGTGGTGGCGCCGTTTGTGCTGACGAAGACGCTGCTGCCGGCACTGAAAAAGTCGAAGGCCGGACGGATTGTGAATGTGTCGAGCATTCTGGGGTCGGTGACGCTGCAGGGGACGAAGGGGTCGCCTACGTATACGACGAAGCTGTTTGCGTATAACTCGTCGAAGGCAGCGCTGAATATGCTGACGATTCATCTGGCGCATGAGCTGCGCGGGACGAAGATCAAGGTGAACTCGGCGCACCCGGGGTGGGCGAAGACGGATATGGGCGGAAGCGCGGCGACACTGAGTGTGGAAGATGGCGCGAAGACGATTGTGGAGCTGGCGACTCTGCCGGAGGATGGACCGACCGGAGGGTACTTCCATGGGTCGGAGGCGATTCCGTGGTGAAAGCGAGTGGTTCCCGTGTCTTGACTAACGACTAACGACTAACTACTAACCACTAACGACTAACGACTAACGACTAACTACTTGCTTTCCTCGCGCGCTCCCAGGCCTTCGCGTACTTCCAGCTGGTGTAGATGGCGTGATAGAGATGCAGCAGAAGACCTTCGCGGCCGTCGAGCAAGCCGAGGCGGAAGAAGTAGTTCCAGATGAAGGTGAGCTGCGGGACGAGCCAGACGTTGAAGGCGAAGCTCAGCGTGGAGCGGCTGGTGCGGCCCCTGGAGACGAGCAGGTCTGCGCCCAGCGAGCTGTAGCGGTCCATGTGCTCGATGTAGTTGGTGAGTGTCGGGTAGGCGTGGTGGATGAGGTCGTAGTCGAGTGTGGCGGCGGTGCCATCGAAGACGATGGTCTCGTGCACGGGGCGCTCTTCAAACTGCGGCGTGCGGACGAAATTCGCAGCGGTGCGGCGGAAGAGCCGAAGCTTGGGGTCGGGATAGAAGCCTCCCCGTTTGATCCAGCGGCCGAGGAAGAGGTTGCGGCGCTTGAGGAAGAAGGCGTCGGCGGTGGGCTTGGACATCAGCAGCGACTGCATCTGGAACTGCAGCTCGGTAGAGAGTTCCTCGTCGGCGTCGAGGGAGAGGACCCAGTCGCCGGTGCACTGCGCGAGTGCGAAGTTTTTCTGCGCGGCGAAGCCGGCCCACATGTGCTCGATGACGCGCGCGTTGAAGCCGCGGGCGATCTCGGAGGTGCGATCGGTCGAGCCGGAGTCGACGACGATGATCTCGTCGGCCCAGGAGACGCTCGCAAGGGTGCGAGCGAGGTTGGCCTCCTCGTTGTGGGTGATGATCGCGACGGAGAGCAGCGGCATCTTCGGTGTGCTCGTGAAGCGATAGTACGTTGATGCTGTATCTGTAAGCACAGCCGAACTATTAGATTCGCGATGCATCGGATTAGTCCAGCTTGAGGGAGTCGTCGTCGAGCTGCTCGCGGAGCAGACGTTCGGTGAGGGAGCGGAGGTCTTCGCCGGTGCGGTGAAGGGTGAAGGCATGGGTAGGGTCGCTCCATTCGAGCTTGAAGGAGGTGGACTGGGCTGAGATCCAGACCTGTCGGACCGGGGTGTTGGGGGTGAAGACGAATTTGGCACTGCCGTCATCGAAGAGGATGTTGAGGACGCCGTTCTTTTCCTCGGTCTCGAAGCCTCCAACTGCTTCTTCGGCACGGATGAGAGATTGCTTTAGCGCTTCAAGGGCGGAATCGGACTCACGGCGAAAGGTGGTTTCGTCAAGCATGGCTGTCGGATTTAAGTGTAGCGGAGTGAGGGGCGAGACAGACAGTAGACCGGCAGACAGTAGGTCCTCGGGCTTGCTTTTCTCTACTGTCTACTGTCTAAGCCCTACTGTCTCCTGTTCGGATGCACGTAATAAACCAGTCCCAGGTAGTCGTCCGTAAGCAGGAAGGTGTCGGGGCCGAGACGGAGAATGCCGCAGGGGCGGCCGTGGACGACGGCCTTGCCGGCGATGGTGGTGAGGAACCCCGTGATCAACGGGTGCGGCGTGCGGTCGGTGGGCGTGAACTCGACGACACTGTAGCCGGTTCCAATGCGCGGATGGCTGGCTCCGTGCAGTGCGATGACGAATTTGTCATGGAGAGTGGGGTTGTCTGCGCCGAAGAAGGTGAGGCCAAGCGGCGAGGAGTGCGCGGCGAAAGTGGTGTAGGCCGCGGGCACGTTGTTGCAGGAGGTCAATGGCTCAGGCACTTTTCCGAGCTTCGCGTCGGGGTCGGAGATGTTGGTCTTTCCGCCGCTCGCGGCGAGCAGCGTGCCTTGCTTCGCCATGCCGGCCTGCTTGCCGTAGACGGAGTCCGCGTCCTGGGGCGGGCGGCTGTGGCTGGCGACGCCGGTGTCCTTCGGGCGCTCGGACTCGGTCTGCAGGTCGCCGGGTGTGGGCATCTCGGGGAGTGGCGTGTGGTCCAGCGTGGGTTTGCCGTTGGCAAAGTAGCAAGCCGGCCAGCCGTAGTTGGTGTGGGCCGGCGCGGGACGGGTGTTGGAATCGAGCTCGAAGAAGGTGTCTTCGGGCAGGTTGTTGCCGAGATGGTCGTCGCCCATGTTGGTGGCGAAGAGAGCGCCACCGTCGAGATCAGGCGTGAACTGCAGGTCGACGGCGTTGCGCAGGCCGTGCGCGAGGATCTGCCAGTGGCTGCCGTCGGGGTCCATGACGGAGATTGTGGCGCGGATGACCTCGCGTTCGCGGCAGTAGTCGCAGGAGCTGCCCGCGGTGAGGTAGAGGCGCGTGCGGCCGTGCAGCGCGGCGAAGGCGATGGTCCGCGTGAGGTGCCAGCCACCGTACTTGTAGTTGAGGCCGTAGTCGGGGAGGCGCGCGAGGATTTGCGGCGGACCGGAGGGCGCGTCATCGCCGGCCTTGTACTTGTAGCGGATGAGGCGGTCGGTGAGCGGAAGATAGAGCCAGGACTGATGCGTGGCGGGGTCGGTCCAGAAGGCGAGGTTGTTGGGGTTGCGCAGGTGATCGAGGTAGCGGCTAACGTGCGTGAAGGTGTGAGTCTTCCGATCCCAGCCGTCGAGGATGAAGACGCTGCCGCGCGTGTTGTCGGCGAGGTTGTACATGCCGGTGGCGAAGATGCGGCCGTCCGGCGCCTGCGCGAGGAAGCGCACGCGGCGCAGGCCACTGGCCGCGACGTCGATGTCGAGCTTCGCGGGCAGCGAGAGCGTGATGGATTTGCCCGGCGCGTAGGCGAGTGTGTGGGGCTGGAGGAACTGGGCTGGAATTTGAGAGCGAGTCTGGGCGCGGAGGCCGAAGGTGCAGAACAGGACCGCGGCGAGGCAGCAGGCGAAGGACTTCAAAGACATACAAAGGATTGGACGCGGCGAGTGCGCGCTGTGCTTCCACCAAAAAAAGGTGGGAGATTCAGAGGGAAATGTGCTTAGCTTTGCGTGCGGACGTGAGGACCTCCGGGCTGCGGTGGGCCGTTGGAGGACCTGTCGGGCTTCGACGTCGCGGGCTGCTGCTGCGGTTTTGCAGTTGTCGGGGGAGCCGGAGGTTTGTTGCTGTCGAAGCAGGGAGCGGAGTTGGCGGTGGGCTCGTAGTGCGAGGTCTCGTCCTTGAACTGGAAGGGCTGGCAGTCGTAGTTGCGGGTGCGGGCGAAGTCGAAGAGCCGCACACGCGAGACGGGGTCGATGGCGTCATGAGCACCCACGCGACCGGTGGCCGTGACGAGAATCGCGGCGCCGTTGCCTTGCGCGGGCTCGCCCTGCAGCCAGCGCTCGGTCAGGTCGCAATCGCCGCGCGGCGTGTGAGGCTGGAGGTGCGAGACCTCGCAGACACGCTCCGCCGAAGCGAAGCTGATGGTGATGGCGGCGTGGCCGCTGAAGACGCTCAGGTGCGCCTCATGCTCGGTAAGGTCGCCGTCCGGCGTGACGGAGACGGCGTGGAAGACCGCAGTGTAGTGATCGGGCCCGATGAGCGAGCGGACGGTGCGGAGGAAGGTGCCGAGGTTGGTGGCGGGGTCGGCGAAGTTGGTGGCGTAGGTGACCGTGCCGACGCGTCGCCACGCGCTGCCGGAGGGAACGAGGATCGCGCTGACGAGGTGAAGATCGAGCTCGACGGTGAGGATCGCGTCGAGCTCGCCGGAGTCGCCGAGCGCAAGGTACTCGACCCGCATGGAGTGGGGAACGGGCGCGTGCTCGCGTGAGATGTAGGCGGTGGGGGCACCGATGGCGGAGAGCGCGGCGGCGCGAATGCGATCGTCCTCAGCCCGGAGCTGCGCGATCAGAGTCTCAGGCGCGGGCTCAGGCGCGTTGGCCTGGACGAACTGCATCGGCCCCATGCCGGAGCTGACGGAGACGATCGGCGCAGGCGTGGGTAGGGCGGCCTGCGGGGGCGGCGGCGCGGTGGGCGGTGAGGTGATTCCGCTGTGGCGCTGCGCACACGCGGGAAGGGCCGCGGCGGCGAGCGCAAGAGCAAGGGGTAAGAGGCGGCGCATGGTCAGGCGGCGGAGTCCATACTCCGTTTAGAAGGGGATGTCCTCGTCGGTGATGCCCTGATCGGCGTAGTCGTTTGCCGGCGCGCTGGGCGCGGAGGAGCGGGTGGGGTTGGTGGCGTAGCCGCCGGAGCTGCGTTCGGAGGAGCCGGAACCGGCGCCTTCGCCGCGGCCGCCGAGGAGCTGGAGGTCGTTGACGAGGATCTCGGTGCGGTACTTCTTCTGACCGGACTCCTTGTCGTCCCAGGAACGGGTCTGGATCTTGCCTTCGATGTAGAGCTGCGAGCCCTTCTTGACGTAGTCGCGGACGATTTCGGCGGTGCGCTGGAAGGCGACGAGGTTGTGCCACTCAGTCTTGTCAATCCAGTTGCCGGTCTGGTCCTTGGCGCGCTCGGCGGTCGCGAGCGAGAAGCTGGCGACGGTCATGCCGCTCTGGGTGGTGCGAATTTCGGGGTCCTTACCCACGTTGCCGAGAAGAATGACTTTATTAACGCCTCGTGCCATGTTTGCTCCGTTCCGCAGTTGAGGATAGCAGAACCGGCGCAGACAGCTTCGGTTGTGCAAAAGGGGTTGGATTCGCGAAGATGGAATGAAGGTCGGGCTAAGGAGAGGATGCCGTGAACGAGCGTTTGCTGCGCATTTGGCCATGGGCCGCGATGTTATTCGTGGTGCTGGGAGTTGTGGGAGCTGCGGCCGCGCAGGCGGCGGGCGAGCCGGGGCAAACGGCGCCGGTGCCGGCGGCGAATACCGCGCAAAATACGGATCCAGGGCGGACGATCCATTTTCCGCCGCCGGTCCTGAAGCCGGGGATTCCGACGGTTTGGCTGGTGGGCGACTCGACCGTGCGCAACGGGCGCGGTGACGGAGCCAACAACCAGATGGGCTGGGGCGACGAACTGGCGCCGTATCTCGACCTGAACAAGGTGAACCTGGTGAACCGCGCCATCGGTGGACGGAGTTCAAAGACCTATATCACCGAAGGGCACTGGGATGAGGTGCTGGCGATGATCAAGCCCGGCGACATCGTGTTGATTCAGTTTGGCCACAACGACGGTGGCCAGCCGGATGATCCGTCGCGCGCACGGGCTTCTCTGCCCGGTGTGGGCGATGAGACGCAGGAGATCGAGAATCCGATTCTGAAGCAGCACGAGACGGTGCATACCTTCGGCTGGTACATGCGCAAATATGTGACCGACACGCGCGCCAAGGGCGCCACGCCTGTTCTCTGCTCGCTGATTCCGCGGAAGATCTGGAAGGACGGCAAGATCGTGCGCAACACGGACACGTACGCCGGCTGGACGCGCGAGGTGGCTGATGCGACAAAGACGGACTTCATCGACCTGAATGAGATTACGGCGCGCAAGTATGACGCGCTGGGGCCGGCGGCGGTCGAGCCGCTGTTCGGCGATCCTCATACGCACACGACGGCGGCCGGGGCGATCATGAACGCGGAGAGCGTGGTGGCAGGATTGAAGGCGCTGCCGGACGACCCGTTGGCGAAAGACTTCTCGGCGAAGGGTGAGGCGGTCCCGGCCTATCACACGAGCTAGTGAAGCGCCTGATTTCGCGGCGAGGATCGCGTCCCGTCATGAGTGAGCGGAAGACGTGACGCGGTCTTCCGTGTGGACCTGGGCAGCGGCCAGAAGGAGCCGACGCACGCGATGGCTGTGTCGACGGTGTCGCCCGGCTGTATGGCTGTGGGATCAATGGGCTGTGCAACGCGCACGATGCCGTGCGGATCGGTGAGGACGAGGAAGGGAATGCCATTGACGGCGAAACGCTCGAAGTCGGTGCCGGGGATGACGAGCGTCGCGGTCTGATCGAGGAAGAGGCTCGAGTCGGCGGGGTTGAAGCCATCGCTGCTGAGGGTCTTGTGCGGCGTTACGGTCTCGGTGAGCAGGCCGTAGAGATACGCCTCGTGCCCGGCGACCGTGAAGACCGTGGGCGGGAACGCCCGGCCCATGTGCACACACTGCGCGCACCAGTCGGGAAAGAGCAGCAGCGCGGTAATGGCGTTGGTTGCAGGAATCTGCGGCAGCGGATCGGGGTGACGCAGATACATGGTGGGCTTGAGCTCCGGCAGCGGCTTGCCCAGGAGAGCGTAGCGCCGGCGCGAGGAAGCGATAGGAATGGCGTCGTCGGAGGCGAGCGTCGCGGGCAGCACATGATCGAGTGCGGCGACGGTTTCACCGGCCTCGCGGAGTTTCCCGGAGAGCTGTTGGAGCGAGGCGAGGATGAGCCCGTCGTCGTAGAGCGCATGAACGGACTGCGAGCCGTGCGCTTCGTCAGAGGAGGCCGGAGTTGCGGCCGGGACTGCGCTGGTTGCGGCCTTAAGATCTGCGAGCAGCAGCGGCTGGCGGAGTGTAGCGAGCGCGATTGCTTCGCGCGTAAACGCGAACTGCGTGTAGGCGAGGACTTCATCGATGGCCTGCGCCGCGAGCGCGCTGTAGGGCGCCGCGGCCAACATCGCGCGAGCGCCGGCCAGTGCCGCGCGCTGATCCTTGAGGTGAAGGTTGGCGTCGATCTGCGCGGCGTAGGCTTCGCCGAGAAGCGGCCTGGGATTGTCCGTTGCGCCGATGTAGCGTGTCGTGGACTGCACGACGGCCGTCCACGACTGGCCGAGCGCGCAGAGCTTCGCGAGGTCGATGAGCGGGTCGCCCTCGAAGTCTTCCGGATGACGGGTCTGGCAGTTTGCGGCTGCACGAGTAACGGTGACCTTGAGCGCCGCGATCTCAGCGTCGGACCAGTTCGCGACCTGGGCGCGCGTCGTCTCGAGCGGCTGCATGGCGTCGGCGTAGGCGGCCTTCGGCGAGAACTGCGGCGGATCTGTGGGTGACGGGGTCTGCGCGCACGCAGGCAAGATGCAGATAGCGCTGGCGAAGACGGAGATGATGAGTGGCTTCACGCGCTCGACCCCGGCGCAGAAAGAATAGCAGCCAATAGCTAGCTGTTGCGGTTGCCGAATAGCTTCGCAATGCCCAGCAGCAGAGCGATGCAGCCGAGCGGAAGGCAGCCCATCGTGACGATCAGGGCCATCCAGCCGAGGTTGGTGTGCGGGCCCTGGTGCGTGACGCCGCCGAAGACCGTGAGCATCAGCGCAGCGGAGATGCCCCCGGTGAGGAGGAGGACTGAGCCGAACTTGAGAATCTTGCGTGTGTCAGATTGCATGCGTTTTCAACGATAGGCGGCGAGCATCGCGTAGAGGATAACGCCGGAGACGGAGACATAAAGCCAGAGAGGCCAGGTCCAGCGGGCAACGCGGCGATGCATGGGGAAGCGGCCGCTGAGTGAAAGAAAGAACGTGATGAGGATGAGCGGCAGACAGATCGTCGCGATAAGAATGTGCGGGGTCAAGAGCACCCACAGATAAATGGCGCGTGCCGTGGGATAGGCCCTGGGAAAGAGGATGTCGCCATGGAGCACGTGGTTGGTGACGTAGGCGACGAGGAAGGCGCATGACGTGATGAATGCGCCGAACATGCTGTTGCGGTGTGCCGTGATGTTGCCGCGGCGGATGAATCGGAAGCCCAGGAGCAGAAAGATCGTGCAGATGGCGTTGAGGATGGCGTCGACAGCAGGAAGAAACGCGAGGTGTGTACCGCTGACGTCAGTCGGCGGATGGAAGTAGACGATCCAGGCCAGCGCCAGCGACGCGAGAGCGCTGACGCCGATGATGCTCCAGATGACTGAGGCCGGTGTGCGGTAATTGGGATTCTGCGCGGCGAGCGTGGGCATCAGAAAAATAGCCGTCCCTGCGCGTTGAGGGCCATCGCCAGCAGCAGCAGCGGAAGGTACATCACCGAGACCTTCAGCAGGTTGCGGGCGACGCCGCGGTTGGCAGGATCCTCAGGATTGCGGACGATGCGCGCGAACCGCACCGTCGCGTAGAGGTACCAGAGGCCCAGCGCGGACGCCGCAATCGCATAGGGAATGCCGGTGACGTGCAGGTACGTGGGCCACAGGCTGATGGGGATCATCAGAACGGCGTAGATCAGAGCCTGAATGACCGAGCGTCGGGCCGCGCGCTCGACGGGCTGCTGGGTCGCAGTGACGCGGATGCCGGCTTTGCCGTAGTCGTTGCGGTACATCCAGCCGATGGCCATGAAGTGCGGAAACTGCCAGACAAAGAGGATGGCGAAGAGCGCAATCGCAGGCCACTCGATGACGCCGCGCGCGGCGGTCCAGCCGATGAGCGGAGGGGCCGCGCCGGGGAACGCGCCGATGAACGTGTTCAGTCTCGTGATGCGTTTCAGCGGCGTGTAAATTCCGACGTAGCTGACCGCGGTGAGCAGCGTCAATGTGCCGGTGAGGAGGTTCGTCGTCCACACGAGGTAAAGCGAGCCGAAGAAAGTGAGCAGGAAGCCGGTGACGAGGCCGCTGGCGAGGCCGATGCGATGCTGCGCCATCGGACGCTGTGCGGTGCGCGGCATGCGGCGGTCGGTGACGCGCTCGAAGGCCTGGTTGAGCGCGCTGGAGCCGGCGGTGACGAGTGTTATGCCGAAGATTGCCTGAACAAGACTGAGGCTGAAGGGGCTGATGCCCGAGCGCAGGCAGCCGAGGACATATCCGCCGGCCGCGGTCAGCACGACCATCGCAGAGACGCGCGGCTTGGTGAGGATGAAGTAGTCCGAGAGCATGCCCAGGCTATGACTGCGCGCGCGGACGGCCGTGGATGTGGCGGAGACGGACACCGCCTTTAAGGATACCGCGAATGTGGCGGCTTAGCCGGCGCGGAGAACTGCAGCCAGGGTCGCGGCGGTGTCGGCGAGCGCGCCATCCAGGGTGAGGCAGTCGGGGCAGAGGCGCAGCCAGCGGTTGCGGGCGTCGCTGAGGATGCCATGGGTGCGGAGTGCGTCGGCGAGCCCGGGAGCGGACGGATGCTCGACCGTGAGGAATGCGCCGTGAGCATCGTCTGCGCCTTGCGCTTCAACACCATGCGCGCCGAGGAAGCGCTTCAGCCGCGAGAGCCGATCAAGGCTGTAGGCGCGGAGCCGTGCCACGCCAAGGCCCAGCGTGAACTGCTGTCCGGCGCGCGCCTGGTACCAGCTGAGGACCCCGGGCGTGGACTCGAGGAAGGCGTCGCCGCCGGCGGCAAAGCGCGGAGGGTCGGGCCGCTCGAAGCGGAAGGGTTGCTCTTTGGCGAACCAGCCGATGTCGAGTGGGCGCAAGCCGGAGTCGAGCGCATCGGGCGAGAGATAGAGGAAGGAAGCACCCGGTCCGCCGCGCAGGTACTTGTAGCTGCCGCCAATCATGAAGTCCGCGCCCATCGCGGTGACGTCGACCGGCAGCGCGCCGACGGCATGATACGCATCAACAAGCAGCCGAGCGCCGTGCTGATGGCAATGCGCGGCGAGTGTGTCGAGATTCGGCAGGAGCTCGCCGGTGGCAAACAGGACCTGCGAGACGACGAGGAGGTCGATCTTGTTCGGGATGCAGTCGTAGAGTTGCGAGAGATCGAGCCTGCCATCTAAGTGAATCGGGACGAGCTGAAGCTGAATGCGGCCAACCGCCGCGTACTGCTTGAGGATGACGTCGACGGAATCAAACTCGGTGTCCGTTGAGAGCACGCGCGGAGTTCCGGGCAACGCGTTGAGCACAGTCCTCAGACCCTGACCCGCGGAGGTCTTCGGAATGATGCAGTCGGGGCGCGAGGCGCCAATGAGTTGCGCGAGGCGCGAGCGGTGGGCGTCGTGTTCAGCCATCCATCCACCCCAGGCGTCGCCGAGATGCGATTGCCAAAGCTCGATGCACTCGCGCACATCGTCCCTGGTCTGGTTCAGCGGGCGGCCGAGCGAGTGGTTCGCGAGGTAGATTCCCGGTCGCGCGATGGTGCGCGAGAAAAGCGGAAAGATGTGCTGGCGCAGCGCGTCTTCAGTGAGCGGGCCGGGACCGACGGCAGAGATGGCTTCGGCGAGGCTCATTGCTTCGGCGCCTCGGTGCGCGAGGTGAGCAGCTCGGGGAAGAAGGTCAGGTCGAGCGCCTGGCGCAGGAAGCTCGCGCCCGAGGAGCCGCCGGTGCCGGGGCGGAAGCCGATGATGCGCTCGACCGTCTTGAGATGGCGGAAGCGCCAGAGCTGGAAGTACCCCTCCACATCCACGAGCTTCTCGCACATCTCATACGGCTCCCAGTGCTTGCGCGTGTCGGCGTAGATGTCGCGGAAGATGCGGACGATCTGCTCACTGCGCGTGTAAGGCTGCGACCAGTCGCGCTGGACGGACTCAGCGGGGACGGCATAGCCGTGGCGCGCGAGATAGCGCAGGAACTCGTCGTACAAGCTCGGCGAATGCAGTGCGCGCTCGAGGTCGCCGTGAATTTCAGGGTTGTACTCAAAGACCTTGATCGTCGCGGCGTTCTTGTTGCCGAGCAGGAACTCCAGCTTGCGATACTGAAACGACTGAAAGCCCGAGGCGTTGCCCAGCACGCCGCGAAACTGCATGTACTCCGACGGCGTCAGGGTTTCGAGCACGGCCCACTGCTCGAAGAGCTGCATCTGGATGAGCTTCACGCGGGAGAGGATCTTCAGCGTGGCTGGCAGACGATCATGGCGCAGATGATCGATCGCGGAGGTGAGCTCGTGGATCAACAGCTTCATCCAGAGCTCTGAGACCTGGTGCTGAATGATGAAGAGCAGCTCGTCATGGTGCTCCGGCTGCGAGAGCGGACGCTGCTGCGCGAGCAGTCCCTCGAGTGACAGATATCCCGAGTAGCTGAGACGATTCGAGAAGTCGCTGACAATAGAGGCTTCGACGGGGCGTTGATTGGTGGTGGACATCGTTCGCTCGCGGGTGAATTCTACCCCATTGCGATTACGCGTCGGCGAGTACGATCTTCGCAATCGTCGCGAGCTGCATGAAGCTGGTGCCCTCGTAGATCTTGCCGATCTTGGCATCGCGGTAGAACTTTTCGACGGGGTAGTCCTTCACGAAGCCCGCGCCGCCGAAGACCTCGACAGCGAGCGATGCTGTGCGCTCGGCGACCTCGGAGGCGTAGAGCTTCGCCATCGCGGCCTCCTTCAGGTACGGTTCGCCGGCGTCCTTGAGGCGCGCGGCGTTGTAGACGAGCAGACGCGCGGCTTCAATCTCGGTGGCCATGCGCGCGAGCTGAAACTGCATTGCCTGGAAGTCGGCGAGCGCCTTGCCGAACTGCTTGCGCTCCTTGGCGTAGCGCGCGGCGTGTCGCCAGGCGCCGGCAGCCAGGCCCAGCATCTGCGCGCCGATGCCGATGCGGCCTTCGTTCAGTGTCTCGATGGCGATCTTGTAGCCCTTGCCCGGCTCGCCGAGGACGTTCGCCGCGGGGACCCGGCAGTTGTCGAAGCGCAACTCGCAGGTGGAGCTCGCCCGGATGCCAAGTTTGTCTTCTTTCCGGCCGACACTGAAACCGTCGGCCCCTCTCTCAACGATGAAGCAGGTAATGCCCTTGTAGCCGGCCGATGGATCGATGGTCGCGAAGACCAGGAAGATCGAGGACTCCAGCGCGTTCGTGATCCAAAGCTTTGCGCCGTTGAGCACGAAGTCACCTGTCGCGTCGTCACGGGTGGCCCGGCACTGCAGTGCGAAGGCGTCGGAGCCTGACGCAGCCTCGGAGAGCGCATACGATCCCGTGGCCTTGCTGGCCAGCGCCGGAAGATATTGCTTCTTCTGGGCATCGGTTCCCCAGAGCAGCAGCGCGTTGATCACCAGCGTGTTCTGCACATCCACTAGCACGCCAACCGCCGGATCGACCGCGGAGATCTCCTCGACCGCGAGCACCGCCTCAAACAGCGAGCCCGCGGCGCCGCCGAACTCTTCGGGAATCTGGATGCCCATGAAGCCGAGCTCGTGCAGTTTGCGCAGCAGGCCGGCGTCGAAGTGCTGTTCCTCGTCCATCTTGCGAACCAGTGGAGCGATCTCGGTGCGGGCGAAGTCGCGGACGGTGGAGCGGAAGAGCTGTTCGTCAGGAGATAGCTGCGTAAGTGGTTGCATGGCGTCGCGCCGAGTGTAGCCCAGCCTCATGGCATCACGCATGGTTCGCGGCCGTTTAGCGCGCGAAAGCTGAGGATTGCAGCGGAAACGGGGCAGGACTATACTGCTGGCATTGGGCACAGCTGGTGTTTCTTTATGCGGTGCCGCGGGTGAGGTCCGTCTTCAGCGTAAGCGTCGAGGATGTCCGGCTCGGGAATGCAGGGCCGCCTGGCCATGAGGCAGGTGTGGCTGAGATCAGCTCGGCTGGAAGCTGGCGCGCCGTAACGCGCGTACTCCGAAGTTGCCAATTCCTGAAAGCCGCGGTTGGTGGGACTGTCGTCGATGTGGTGAATGCCGTCTGGCCGGGCGATTGCCGGCTGTGCGGCGGCCCAATGATCTTGATGAGCCGGGCAGGCGTCTGTGAGGCTTGTATTGCGCGGGTGGAGGCGCAAGATCAATTAGCCGAGCGGTTGAACGTGCTCTGCAGCCGGTGCGGCGATGCGCTGGGCATGGAGTCCGCGCGGTTCGCCGCGGCCATGGGAATAACCGAGTGCACGATGTGCAGGCTGGCTCCGCCGGAGTTTGCGCGCGCCGTGGCCTACGCCGAGTACGACGCCGAGGTGCGCGAGATGCTGCACCTGCTCAAGTTCAACGGCGTACGCCAGGTCGCCGGCCATCTGCTCGGCGAGTATCTGGCGAAAGCAATCTTGAAGCTCGAAGATCAGGCCGCGCGGGAGCTGGTTGTGATTCCTGTGCCGCTGTTTGCGGCGCGCGAGCGCAGCCGCGGCTTCAATCAGTCGAAACTGCTTGCAGAGGCTGCGGTGAAACACCTGCGCAAGCTGCGCGGCGGATGGAAGCTCACGATCGACACGAAGGCGCTGGCCCGCGTGAAGGATACGCGTGCACTGTTTGCGATGCAGCCACACGAACGGCGTAAGAACCTGCGCGGAGCCTTCCGTGTCACAGACGCGGAGGCTATCAATGGCCGCGAGGTGCTGCTGATCGACGACATCATGACCACCGGAGCGACGGCCAGAGAGTGTGCGCGAGTGCTGCAGCGCGCGGGCGTCGCGAAGGTCTGGGTGGCGACTGTCGCGAAGGCGCAGCCGGAGAGCGTACGGGTTCCGCGTGCAGATGAGTTTGGCGAGGCTGCTGATTCGATGGTAGCCCGCTGGGATGCAGGGCCTGTGTTGAACGCGGAGGCGCAGGCAGGTTTGTAGCGATCGAACCTTTTCGGGGAGGGTTGTGATGCAGACGGGCAAGATGAGAGGCAAGCGCAATCGACACCACACCACGCAGCCGGTGCCAGGCACGGCCCGCGCGGAGGCGCTGGAGATTCGCGCAGGGGTCTTCCGGCAGCCGGCCATGCAGACGCCGGTGCTGGTGCTCAACGCGAGCTATGAGCCGATCAACATCTGCGGCGCGCGGCGGGCGCTGGTGCTGGTGTTGAAGGGCGTGGCTCGCACGGAAGAGGAGCAGGGAAGCATCCTGCACTCGCACAAGATGTGTATCCAGATGCCGAGCGTCATCCGGCTGCTGGAGTACCGGCGCATTCCGCACCAGACGCGAGCGCTGAGCCGCAAGAACATTCTGCTGCGCGACAGAAACACCTGCCAGTACTGCCAGCAGGTGCTGACCTCGGCGGAGCTGACGCTGGATCACGTCCTGCCGCGTTCGCGTGGCGGGCTCTCCACCTGGGAAAACCTTGTCGCGTGCTGCCGCGAGTGCAACCGCCGCAAGGGCAACCACATGCTGCACGAACTCCACGACATGCAGCTGCTGCGCGAGCCGCGGCCCTTCACGCTGCACACCAGCCGGCACATCATGCGCATGATCGGCAGCGCGGACGCCGCATGGAGAAAGTATCTATATTTCGAGAACGAATCTGCAGCTTAGGTCTAATGAAGGCGCGGGTTAACTCGCGACACGTACGGAGATAAGAGCGCGGCTGACGGCCGCGCCTTTTGTTTAGGGAGCCGGCTCGGCGACGTTGTTGGTCACATTCCGCGCCAGCCGCATCAGCACGAACAGCATCAGCAGCGCGCCGAAATACAGATACGACTGCAGCACATTCCACCCAGGGTATGGTGCGAGAAAGTTTGTCGCTGTGAGCGCGTTCAGCGTGAGGAAGCTGGCCAGCGCCAGCAGCCACGGTGGCCTCTGCTGCCGGCATCCATAGGCGAACCACACCCACGCAGCGATCGCGAAGACGATGCCGTAGTGGTGCTCCCACGCCATCGGCGACGACGCGACCGATGCCAGCCCGGTCGCCGCGAGATCCGCGGTCGAGCCGCGCAGCTTACCCCACGGGAACAGCAACGCCGCGCCGATCAGGACGAGGCCCGTGATCAGCGTCGTGCGATACACCCACGCGATGTAGGGCGTGTAGAGGTGCGGCGTGTAGGAGATGTTCTCGCCGTTGCCGATCATGCGATTCAGCGTGCCGAACATCGATTGATTCGCATAGTGCGACTGCGCTTTGCGGCTGAGGCTCGAAAGCACATGGATGTAGTCGAGGTTGTTGTGCCAGCCGAACACGAGCGTCGAGAGAGCGATCAACACAATCGCGCAGACCAGAAAAGCGACCGCCGCATTCCAGCGCCGGCGCACAATCATCCAGATCCAAAGCAGACCGTACTGCGGTTTCACGAACGCAAGAAGCGCCGCGACAACGCCCGCCGGGCGCTCGCGTCCGGTCGTCCACAGCAGCAACAGAACGGCGAACAGGAGCGACAGAAAGGTCTGCGCGTTACCCAGCGCGTAGCCTTTGATGAGCGGATAGCAACCGAGGCACGCCAGCATCACGGCAAGGATCGATTGCCAGTCAAGCGAAACATTGCGACGCCGCAGCAGTCGCTGGCCCATCCAAAGCGACACTGCACCGACGCCGAACACTGCGAGCCAGGATGTGACCGCAAGAATCTCGAGAATTGCAGATTCAGCCAGGCCGAGTTTCTGGAGCGCCGCGAGCGGGAGCAGACTGGCAAGCGGATAGATGAGCGTGTCGTAAAGGTGCGCATAGTAGATCGGCTCCGCCGGATGCGCACGGAAGTAGTCGAGCGACTTCAGCATGGGCAGCCACGAGTCGGTCCACTGGCGCACATGCACGAACTGCAGAAAGTAGGTCTTGATTCCGCCCGGATTGTCGAGCCCTGCAACGCGGCACAATGCCCACTGAACGACGTTGGCCAGGAAAAGACTGATGACAACGAAGAGCAGAAGCCGCATACAGTGCGGGCGCGGCCGGGAGTCGCTCGGCGGAGTGGAAGCCATTGGTGCCACTATAACAATCCGCTGACAATCCACTGTTTGCATTCGCCTATGCTGGTGAAATGCAGAGCACTGTGGAGCGGTTCGACGGCCGCGCAGCCGACTACGATCTCTATCGCGAACGTTACGACGCCAACGAGATCCTTGCGCCACTGCGCGACTGGTGCGGCCTTACGCCGGAGTGGCTCGTCGCGGACGTCGGCGCCGGTACAGGAATGCTCTCCGACGTGTTTCTCGCGAATGGCAATCGCGTGATTGCGATTGAGCCTAACGCGGAAATGCGCGCTGCCTGTGCGCAACTGCACGCGAACGAACCGAAGCTGGAGATTCGCGAAGGCACAGCCGAGGCAATGGGACTCGAAGACGCGTCTGTCGGCCTGGTTTGCTCGGGGCGCGCGCTGCACTGGTTCCACCTCGAAGCTGCGATGCGCGAGTTCCGGCGTGTAGTGCGACCTGGCGGCTGGGTGGTCAGTGTTGCGGCCGGACGCACCGAGTTCGGTCGAGAGGAGAACGAGGCCTTTGTACGCGTGCTCGAGCAGTTCAGCGGAAGCGCGAAGGAAAGGCTTGAGGCGTACTCCGCCTACGCGCGGATGAAGAACTTCTTCTGGGGCGGCGAATTCCACCACTATGAGCGCGGTGGTGAACTGCGCATGGACTGGCAGCACCTGCGCGGGATGGCTCTTTCGCTCTCGCACACGCCGCGCGTCGGAGATCCGCGTTTTGCTGAGTTCGAGCGCGCATTGAAGGAATTCTTCGACCGCTACGAGAAGAACGGCGCCGTCACCTGGGAGACGCGTTGCTGGTTGAATGCAGGCCGATTCTCATAGCTCAGCACTCGATGATGTTCAGCGCCAGCCCCGCGAGCGAGGTCTCCTTGTAGCGCGACTGCATGTCCATGCCTGTGCGGTACATTGTCTCGATCACCTGGTCGAGTGAAATCTTGTGCGTGCCCGGATCGTTCATCGCGAGCCGCGCCGCGTTCACGGCCTTCACCGCGCCCATGCCGTTGCGTTCGATGCACGGAATCTGCACCAGCCCGCCGATGGGGTCGCACGTCATGCCCAGGTTGTGTTCCATCGCAATCTCGGCCGCGTGCTCAATCGCCGCGTTATTCCCATTCATCGCCGCGACGAGGCCACCCGCCGCCATCGAGCACGCCACTCCCACCTCTCCCTGGCAGCCAACCTCCGCACCTGAGATCGACGCATTCTCCTTGTAGAGAATGCCGATCGCAGCTGCCGCGAGAAAATAGCGCAGCAGGCCCTGCTGCCTGTTTGCGTCGCTGAGGTCCTCGCTTGCGTGATGGAGGTAGTAGTACGCAATCGCCGGAACAACGCCCGCAGCGCCATTGGTCGGAGCCGTAACCACGCGGCCTCCGGCAGCGTTCTCTTCATTCACCGCCATCGCCACCATCGTCACGGTGTCGAGCGGCGCCAACGGATCGCGCGGTCTTGGGTGGGGGTCTGCGGCTGACGCCGCGGCCTCGGCATCCAGCCGTGCGGCGCGCGCCGCGAGCCCCGGCGCACGCCGTCGCACATTAAGTCCGCCGGGCAGCGTGCCCTCCGTGTGCAACCCGCGCTCGATGCACTGCTCCATCGTGTGCCACAGCGTCAGGATGGCCGCCTCAATCTGCTGCTCCGGCGTCAGCGCGGCCATATCGGGCGGCGCCTCATTGCCGGGCCGCGCGGGTGAGACGATGCGGTCGATGCGGCGAGTAATCGTCGCGTCGCTGAGCAGCGCCACCTCGTTGCGCAGAATGATCTCCGGAATCGAGAGGTGATGTTTTTCTCCCAGGCGAAGCAGTTCCTCGCCGCTCGAAAACGGATACGGCAGATTGCGCTTCGCTCCTGAAGAAGTGGACGGCTGCTCGAACTCCCTCGCAGACAAAATGAAACCCCCGCCGATCGAATAGAAGACATCCGAAGTAATGACATTTCCTGCAGCATCGAAGACCGTGAAGCGCATGCCGTTCGGATGCGTCGCGTGGTCCTTATCGGGGTACATCTGGTCGCGGTGAAAACGCAGCTGCTCGCTCTCGATGAACGGAATGTCTCGCCGTCCCATCAGCTTCAGCCGATACTCACCGCGAACTCGTTCGAGCATCGCTTCAATCTGATCGAGCGCAACCGTATCCGGCGACTCGCCCAGCAGGCCGAGAAGGATAGCGCGATCCGTGCCGTGGCCATGGCCGGTCAGCGCCAATGATCCGTAAAGGTCAACGCTGATCGATCCCACTTGATCCAGCAAATGCCGTCCATCGAGTTCGCGGAGAAATCGCAGCGCTGCGCGCATAGGGCCGACGGTGTGAGAGCTGCTGGGGCCGATACCGATCTTGAAGAGCTCAAAGAGGCTGGTGTTCATCCGTGGCTATTGTAGGCGCGGACACCCCACGCTTGACTTCAGCCGGTCCGCTAGGTTCGATGCCTTGCCGAACCACGCGAGCAGTTGATATACGCCGCGGCCGCAAACAGCCGCACCGGCAGCTTCGGATCGTTCAACAGATCTCCGATGGGCTTCATCGCACTTGCGTCATGCCGCTGGCCGAGCGCCTTCGCTGCGGCCGCGCGGACTGCCGTGTCCTTATCGTCGAGCGCCTCGATCAATTCCTGGTGAATGCCGGCTCCCCGGCTCTCGGCCAGAAGATCGATGGCTGCTGCACGCGCCGGATCGCCGCCGCTCTTCAGCATGTATTCGACTGCCTTGACCCCGAAGCCGAATGGCCCCAGCAGAAGGGCTGCCCCGGTCGTTGCGCCCAGGGTGGCCATGGCTTGCGGGTCGTGCAGCTCGCGGTTCATATCGTTCTTCGCCCCGTGCATGAGGCCCGGCTTGGCCTTGCGATCGCCATCTGCAACCGACCTGAGAAAATCCTCGCCGGAGTGGTCGTTCATCTTCCACAGCGTCACGGCCGCAGTGAAGACCGCCTGTGGTTCCTGGTCTTTCAGCCGGTCGCGAAGCGCCGGTATCAGCGCGCGGTTCTTCGTCTGCCCTGCCGCAATGATCGCGGCCGTACGCACCTCGAGCTCCGTGCTGCTCATCTTCTCCCGAATGAGCCTGGCAGCGCGCGGGTCAGAACCCATCGTGCCCAGAGCGGCCAGCGCCACGATCTGCGTCTGCGTAGCCTTGTGCGTTGCCGCGGTCAACATACCCCACGCGGCCTCGATGCTCGGCATCCTTGTTTTCAGCTTGGGCTCCTCTTCCTGCGCCTGCGCGGCGGAAGCCGAGGTGACGATCTTGCCGTCCGCGCTCGAGACCTGTTTTTGCGCGAGCGTGAGTGTGCCGCAAAAGATGAGCGAAAGCATCAAACCTGGTGTGAATGTCTTGCGCGAGACGTGCATGGTCCGTCCATGAAAGTGGATTTGTGAATCCAGTCTGGAGACTTGGGTTGACGCTACGCGCAGCGAAGCACCCGGGCAAGCACCTTTTAGAACTCGCACTCTCCATCCGGTGGCGTCGGGATGTTATGGATCGCGCGCAGGTAGGTTGCCGCCGCGGTCAATCGCACCGCCAGATGATTGTCGCCGAACATCGGAAGCATCTGTCTCTCCGTCTCGGCGTCTGGCCAGCGGCCTAAACCCTTGGCAGCGGCCGCGCGCACAGCCGGTTCACCATCCGTCAGATCGTCTATAAGGACCGCGTGCACCTGGTCGGTGTGCTGGTGCGCAAGTTGGTCCACCGCAGCCGCGCGCAGAGGAGCCCCGCTGTCCTTGTTCACCATCTCGATCGCCTTCAGCCCTATGCCGAACGGCCCCAGGAAATATCCCGAAGCCTGGTTGACCCCGATCATCGTCATTGTCTTTGGGCTGTGCAGTTCCTTCGTTGCCTTGTGTTTCTCGCTCTTGATCATCCCCGGCTTGGCCTTGCGGTCGCCCAGCGCCACCGCCGTCAGCAGATCCTGGCCCGAGTAATCGTGCATCTTCCACAGCGTGATCGCGGCCGTGTACGCAACCTGGGCGTTGTCGTCGTCCAGCACGCGCTGCAGCGGCTCAATCAGCTTCGGGTTCTTCGTCAGGCCTGCGGCCAGCACCGCGGCCACGCGCACGTCGTAGTCTTTCGCGGCGAAGCCCTCCTCAATCAGCCGCGCCGCGCGCTCGTCGTTGCCCAATGTGCCCAGCGCCGCCATCGCCTGCACGCGGTCATGCGCGCTTTGGCCGGGCTTGGCCGCATCGGTGAGCATCGACCACGCGCGAATTTCATTCGGTTCAAAGTTCTGCCCCGCTTCGTTTTGTCCTGGCGCGGGTGCTGCCTGACGCGCCGCCGCAGGCGGAGGTGCAGCTTCCTGGGCTCCCGGCGGCGCAGCGGGCACGGTTTGCGGCTGCACCGGTGTTTGCTGTGCCGGGTTGGGTGGCGGCGGTGCATCCTGCGCTTTGGCCGGGCGGAAGAAAAGTCCGGCAGTCATCAATGCAAGCAAGGCAATCGATCGTCGTGCGTTCATTGGGCTCCCTCACGCGGGTCAGCCGTGGCAATGCGTCCGCCCCGAGAGGCGGCGATCCCCGCAAAGTACACAGAAGACACAGTTTAGGACGCACATCGAGCACCGTGAAGTTGTTCCCGCCCCCATGAAGTTTGCGTCATCTCTAACGGAAGTGCTACTGGGCATAAGAAATCCGAATGCTAGACTGAGCCAACTTACAGCCTAACGGGCTCAAGCAGGCGGGACATGCTTTTCAAGACGCGCAGCGCGGCGGTCTACGGGATCGACGCGCACCTGATCGACGTAGAAGTAGACTTCCTCGGCGCCGTAGAAAAGCAGGAGAGCTTCAGTGTCGTCGGTCTGCCCGACGCTTCCGTCCGCGAAAGCCGCGACCGCGTCCGCTCCGCCATCAAGAACAGCGGCTTCGACATTCCGCCCACGCGCATCACCATCAACCTCGCACCCGCCGACCTCAAGAAAGAGGGCTCCGGCTTCGATCTCCCCATCGCCGTCGGCATCCTCGGCGCCTATAACGCGCTCACCATCGGCGACCTCAGCGACTTCGTCCTGGTCGGCGAGCTTGGCCTGGACGGCAGCATCCGCGCCGTGCAGGGCATGCTGCCCATCGCCATCGCCGCCAAAAACGCCGGCATCCGCAACCTCGTCATCCCCGCGGCCAACGCACGCGAGGCCGCGGTCGTCGACGGCGTGAGCGTCTATCCGGTCCGTAGTTTGCTCGAAGTCCGCGAACTGCTCAACTCCGCAGCGCACGGCCCTGTTAAAGCCGAGCCTCTACGCGTAGAATCGCGTGCCCTCCTTGAAGGGGCGCTCGATCACCTCGCCGACTTTCGCGACGTACGCGGACAGCACGTTGCCAAGCGCGCGCTCGAGGTCGCAGCCGCGGGCGGGCACAACATCCTCATGATCGGCCCGCCGGGTTCCGGCAAGACGATGCTCGCCAAGCGCCTGCCCTCGATCCTCACGCCGCTGCGCTTCGAAGAGGCGCTCGAGACCACCAAGATTCACTCCGTCGCCGGCGTCCTCAACAAGGACGAAGGTCTGGTCACGCAGCGTCCCTTCCGCGCACCGCACCACACCATCTCCGACGCCGGCCTCATCGGTGGCGGCATGATCCCGCGTCCCGGCGAGGTCAGCCTCTCGCACAACGGCCTCCTCTTCCTGGACGAGCTTCCCGAGTTCCCGCGCAACGTCCTCGAGGTTCTCCGCCAACCGCTTGAGGACGGTCAGGTCACCATTGCGCGCGCCGCAATGTCGCTCAGCTTCCCCGCGAGCTTCATGCTGGCCGCGGCCATGAACCCCTGCCCCTGCGGTTACTTCAACGACAAGAGCCGCAACTGCATGTGCACGCCGCCCATGATCCAGCGCTACGTCTCCAAGGTCAGCGGCCCGCTGCTGGACCGCATCGACATTCACATCGAGGTCCCCGCCGTTCAGTACAAGGAGCTCCGCGGCGGCCAGGCCTCTGAAGGCTCCGCCGAAATTCGCGCTCGCGTGATGAAGGCTCGCGAGCGCCAGCACGCGCGCTTTCTCGAGAGTGGCGCACGCACCAACGGCAACCCTCGCACCGCCAGCCGCCCCGTCTTCTCCAACGCGCAGATGTCTACCAAACAGATCAGGACGCACTGCGAGCTCTCCAGCGACGCCGAGAAGCTGCTCGAGCGCGCCATGCAGCAGCAGGGCCTCAGCGCCCGCGCACACGACCGCATCCTCAAAGTTGCGCGCACCATCGCCGACCTCGATTCCTGCGACGCAATCGCCGTCAAGCACATCGCCGAGGCCATCCAGTACCGCACGCTTGACCGCAGCTACTGGTCATAAGTCCTTCGGCCCACCAGCACGCCACGTCCGATGGAAATTACTGGTCATAAGCCACCCGGAAGTCAAAAAGCACCGGCCAGACCGTTCGATAAACGACCAAGAAATTGCTTTGACGGGTTCCAATTATCAGTTTAGTTATCAGTAGCTTACAAGAATTTCACGCTGATATCCCGTTTTTGGGAGATAAAGGTTATCCCTGTTCAAAAAAAAGGATTGACTCGACGGGCCGCGGACGATACTGTGCATTTGGGAACGCGAAGTTCGGTGTTTTTTGCCGGTGCGTTCATCATCCCGTCGGAGCGG
>DATNGO010000052.1:0-11173 GCA_035605855.1 Acidobacteriaceae bacterium
GGTGCGCGACAGCCGCAAAGAAAACGATGCCGAGTCATGGACCGACGTCGCCACATGGGCGCTTCGACAGCGGGCACGCGGTCGCAGCATTACCTTCATACATCACAGCGGCAAAAATGGCACGCAACGCGGCACGTCGAAACGCGAGGACATCCTGGACACAGTCATCGCGCTCCGACGGCCTGCGGACTACATGGAATCCGAAGGCGCAAGATTTGAGGTGCGCTTCGAGAAGTACCGAAATTTGCATGGCAAGAATGTGGATTCATTCGAAGCGAAGCTGGATACCGACCAACACGGTAAGCAGTGTTGGACAACTCGAGACTGCAAAGACGCCCTGCACGATCGGATAACCGAATTGCACGGCCTTGGGTTGAAGGCCTCCGAGGTTGCGCAGGAATTGGGGTGTGGCCGTGCGACTGTTTACCGCCACCTGAAAGGCGCTTTATAGGCCCCAAGCAAGGTGGTTATGCAGCCATAAAGTGGCGAAGTTCGATCCCCGTTGGCGCGAACTGCCAGCCTGTCGCCATCGGCCAACAGCAGCCGCTGGAAAGGCGATCCCGGTGCTCCTTTTAGTCGGGATCGAACACCCTACCTACATCTTCGTAGATGGGCCTCAGCTCATTAGGAGTGAGCGGCCAAAGCTCCAAGGTGGCATTGGGTTCCTTCGCCGCAAATAGCTGCATCAACACAACCACTGGCTGCCGATAGATAGCGTTCGTTTCAGCACGTTCATTGATGCGCTCGCCAAGATAAGGCTTTTCTAATAAAAACGTAGTAAGACGAGCGTCAAGGTCATTTCCAAGCTTTTCCCGGTAAGCATCTAAAATCAGCGACGTGAGCTTTCCAATCACAGGGGCTCGCTTTGTAATTCGTTGATAGTGATTACACGCAACGCGAAGCGCGTCATCGAGCGGACGGTTGGCTTCCGCGACTACATTCGCAACTCTGCGAAAATAGTCATCTGCTGCCTCTACAAGCGCCATGCTAGTAGCCGACGCCCGCTTCATCTCTGGAGTAGCCTGGGTTTTCGGCTTATAGATGTTTGGATGGCTTAACTCACTGTGCGCATGCTGAAGCAGCGTCCGAATTTGGACCTCACACGGTGTTCCAATTGGTACACGCACACCCTCCACTTCGACATCGCGTTTGCTAGAAAGCACGTAATGAACGGATTGATAGCTGAACTGGAATGGGTCTTCCTCCCGCTCTTTTTCGAAGTCTTTATCCTTCGAGTAAGTCCAAGCGTCGTGAGCACAAATAACGTGTTCGACTAGCTCAATCTCTGAAGAGAGAAGAACCACAAAACGAACACCCACCTTGTCAGTGATGTCTCGGTAGGGATCCTTGTAGGGCTTGTTTCGATACAGCGCCTTCTCAACGAGAGAGTCATTACTCTTCAAGCGGGCTTTCAGCGGAATACGCAGAAAGCTTTCCATCTGCTCACTACGCATGGAACCACGCAAACCTACTTGGACTTCATCGATGATGAACTGACCCCAGGCACTGAAGATGGGGCGGTCTTCCCCCCATTTACGAATGATATCCGCCTCGCTCATGACTGCTGTTGGATCTGGTCCTTAACGATGATCTTAGTCCAGACAGGGGCGTTTCCATCCTCTGTAGGATCGCCCTCCACCGTCTCCATGGTGATGAGGCTGCCAAAACTCTCGGCAGGTGCCGTCAACTTAATGTCATGCCTGAAGACAACACGACGATACCGGAGAAGAGAAGACACATCGGAGATATCTTTCTGAACAGGCTGCATAGTGAATTCTGCTTCTTCCATGTAGGCAGCAAACGCGTCCTTGAGTTCCGCTGTAGGCATATATGTGTCGGCAAAATCAGCCACCTGGATGGTCGGCGACTTATCAACTTTCAAGTAGGTGACGAGAGCGTTGTGAAGGTCAGATTTTTCTTCCTCAGGTAGGTCAAGCTGATTGATGAACGCTCTGCTGAGATTGTGGAAGTCTTTCGTGAACTTGGCCGCATTCTCAGGAAAGTCGCATCCCAAGAAGCCGTTGTAGAAGTAGTGGGCGGCAGTGTTCCTGTTCTTTCCGGTCATCGTCGCATCGTAGACGGTAGCCATCCACTGGATCGCCGTTGCTTCGTGATTTGCCGGAGCTGCGAACAAGCCAATCTTGAAAAGTTTGGCCTCGGGCGTCAGGAACAAGTCATTGATGAACTCCATGGTGATGCCACCATTTTCAACGAGCTTTTTTTGGAAGCCTTCCTGCACTTCCGCTTTCAAGAAGGCAACCATGTCCCTAGCCGGATGTCCGACCTTTCCTTGAACAACAACCAGAATACCGCCAGGTAGCTGACGGCTGGCTTGTGCTTCTGCCAGAAGATCCGCTCCATGCCTAGACCGCTCCACAAAGTCTGTGTCAGCCAGTCCCTCTTCGATCAGATCCTTGGCTAGCGCAAAGGCGCTACCCGCATCACTTTTGGCTATCCGCATGTCCATGCTCTTGGAGGCGCTGCTCATCGCCTTGTTGATGCGCGCGGAAAGCACGTCCATTGCGTTATTTTCCAGCGCAGTCAACGCCGCCCCGTAGGAGGGTGGGATCAACGTTTTGTCGTCGTTTCGACGGAATACTTCGTGGGCAACGATCCGACTGATGGTGAGGTTCTCGATAGGCATGTTGTTCCCCTAAACGTCAATGGAGAACCCTGCTTCGAGTTCAGAATCCCCCTTGGTTGTCTCAAATCCTGGGATCCTTCATCCCAGCAAGCGAGTCCGATGAAGCACGCACAGCGCGGTGATCTTAAATCAGGTTCCGTTCGCCCGCTTGCGCGACCCACCGCTCAAGGGGCCAACAACGAGGTGAAGATGAATGCGGCTCATCGTGTGTCCGCTCTTGATCAGCACCAGCATATTGCGCAGCATCAGCGGGCATGAATGCCCAATTCGACCGGATTCTCAGACAGTGGATGCGAGTCTCATCCGGCGCGACACCAGCATCGTAACTTTAATCGCAAAGGGTTCCGAGGACACCCGATGGCCGTGAAAACCACCACACCTCCCGAAATCACGCAGGCGATACGTCGGCTGATCGAAAGAGTGGTACCCGGAGGCGAGGCGGTGTACCTGACGGTGCAGCCCGAGACCGACGCCGTCGTCAACGAATGCTTCCCGAACGTCGAGGCCAAGATTGCTCGCGCCGGCAGCCGCATGCTGTGCGGCTGGCAACTCTGGGAATGGCCACACGTGCTGGTCGAAGCCGAGTTTCACGCGGTCTGGCTATCCCCGGAAGGAGAGATGGTGGACATCACGCCGAAGCCGGACGGCGAAGCCCGGGTCCTCTTCGTGCCGCACGAACGACGTCGCTATGGTATCGCGGTTGATAATGTGCGCATGCCGCTGCGCGACGACCAACTGATTCGGCATTTCATTCGGGCGTCGGAAGCAATCGCACGCGTAATGAACCGGGGCGAGAGGGCCACTCAGTACGGCTATGTGAGCGTGCCTGCGCACGAGATCGAACCCTTGCAGCAAATTCAGGGCTTTCTGGGACATTCTCTCGCATCGGGATTGCGCAGCCACGATCCATGCCTGTGTGGCAGCGGCAGTAAGTACAAGCGCTGTCACGGACGCGGGCTCGAACCCGTCTTTGGGCCCTGAGTGATGGAGTTCTTGGCCGGAATCGAACCGACGTGTAGGCGCTTATCTGGCGCGTGCACTTACCGGGATCCAATTTGGCGCCCTGCCCAACATGAGCAACCGGGACGTGATTGAGCGTCACGATCACGCCGGTATTTGACGGTCGAGTAGGTGCAGGTGGTCCTGGTGGTCTGCAACCGGAGTTATGCTCAAGCGGCCAGAGGCGGACACCGCTTATCTGGCCTCCCGATCTCTTTGCACAGAATTACGATCGGCATAGACTTCGCGTGTCTCGGCTTGCCTATGACTTCGCAGTGCTCGCTCCCGCACTGCCATTTCGTAACAGGAGTGAATTTACTATGGCGGATGACAAGAAGAAGGTCGGCCAGCCTGACCGCAATCTGATTTCCTTCAAGGAGAAGTACGAATTCGATTACGCGGTGAGGCAACTGCAAAAGCAGGTTTCCGACACAACCAAACAGGAAGCGAGGAATGCGCTTACCAAAGCTGCGCGCCAAGTAAGTCCTAGCGAAGGACGAGAGAAGGTCATGCGAGCCGCTCGGAAGATTCTTAAGGACTAGCGGCAGGGGTTGCTGGTTGCGTGTTAAGGGTGCCAGTTCCTGCACCAACAATAACTGTGTCGGGCCTCAACGTTGAGACTCATCTCGCCGAAGTAGATGGTGCCGTCAGGGGGGGGCTCTTCTGCCAAGGTTATGGCCAGCGTTGAGCCGATACTTCAGTTGGGTCCGCGCAGGAATGATAGGAAGTGGGAACGGGCGAGCCAGCTCTACATCGACAGCGGACGTCCGCTTAGGGTCGGTGGCTGACCTGTAATTCCGCGTACGGTTGAGCTGACGCATCAACATCATGAGCGCGTGCTGTCGCCGGTCACGGTCCGCGCCGATCTTGGGCCAGCTGTCCTTCCGGCCATGCGGCATCGCAGATCTCGCCATGCGTGAGCGATCGTTCCTGGTGGGCTTCGGAACCGTCCGGGGCAGCAGCTATAGGATGCCGTCTGCATTTCGGCAATTCCTGTCGAACTGGCTCGCGGCATAAGGTGTCAGGCTGCCACTTTATGTCTGCACGCCCAAGGGGCCTGTCTCACGTCTCATCCCTTAGGGGCCGCACATGAGACAAACCGAGCGGGCGAGACGCGGATTGGGATACCCGTGAGAAATACAACCTGAAGCCATTGGCACTTGCCGCATTGCCGTGAAACTCGCGGCGAGACGCCTCTGAGACGGAGCTCACGGTGCAGCTTCGCTATCGCGCTGGTCGTCTCAACCCGAAATGGTTCCACTCATCAGCATGGGATGATCGGGTCGCAACGGCGGTCATGCGTTAGCATTGCCGAACATCTCGGGGACAGGGCGAATGCACGGTCAGCTTTTCACCAGTGACTTCCTGCGCGAAGGCATCCGCGAAATGGCCGGCTGGAACGCCGCTGAAGCGCCGTTCATCGACTTCCGCCGGCGCATTGTCGATATCTTCGCCGCGGTGTCGGCTGCCAGCGAGCTCAACGAAGCCCAGACCGAAGACGACGTGATAGTGCCCGTGTTGAAGGCACTGGGTTGGGCCGACTACACGCGCCAGCAAACCGCCAACCGCACAGGGCGTGAGGATGTTCCGGACCTCCTTCTGTTTCCCTCCGACGAAGCCAAGCGCAACGCCATGGCTGAGCGCCGGCCCGACCGCCGCTATCGCCAAGGCAAGCTGATCGTCGAAGCCAAGCGCTGGAACCGTCCGCTCGATCGCGGCGATGTTACCGATCATCTCGACCCCGGCACGCCATCCAGTCAGATGCTGCGTTACCTGAGCCGTGTCGAGGTCGCCTCCGACCGGGCGATCCAGTGGGGCATCCTGACCAACGGCTGCGTGTGGCGGCTGTACTGGCAATCCGCCCGCTCACGTTCGGAAGAATTTCTGGAATTCAATCTGGCCGCGCTGGCTGGCGTGGCGGGCGTCAACGCCGACTTGTTTGCACCGGTTGCCGCCGACGAAGTGCACTACTTGCGCGCGTTCTTCCTGCTGTTCCGGCGCGAAGCCTTCCTGCCGCAGCCGGGCGACACGGAAGGCCGCAGCTTCCATGCGATCGCGCTGGACGCCGGCCGACTTTGGGAAAGCAAGGTATCCGCCGATCTTGGCCGGCGCGTGTTCGACGAACTGTTCCCAAGCCTTGCCGCCGCCATCGCCAAACACGATACCGCGGCGCCGCACCCATACACGCGCGAGTACCTGGACGACGTACACCGCGCCGCCCTGATCCTGCTCTACCGGCTGCTGTTCGTGCTGTACGCCGAAGACCGCAACCTGCTGCCGGTTACTGATACCCGCTACGACGATTACTCGCTGCGCTGGCTGCGCAACGACATCGCCAAGCGCACCACTCAAGGCGATGTGTTCAGTGCCCACGTTTCGCGCGCCTGGCAGCATCTGCGTGGCCTGTTCCGCGCCATTGACCAAGGCGACGACTCCATTGGCCTGCCGCCCTACAACGGCGGCTTGTTCCACGAAGCATCGGGCGACATCCTTGCGCGGGTCGAATTGCCCGATGCCGAACTGGCGCCGCTGATTGATGGCCTTTCGCGCAAGCCCGATCTTTCCGGCCGCGGCTTCATCAACTACCGCGATCTCGCCGTCCAACACTTGGGTTCCATCTATGAACGCCTGCTGGAACAGCGATTGGTGGAAGACGCCGGCGGTGCCGTGGTCGTGCAGCCATCGGTGTTCGCCCGCAAGAACACGGGCAGCTACTACACCCACGACGATCTGGTGAAGCTGATCCTGCACGAGACCATTGGGCCATTGGCTGGCGAGCGAATCACGCGCTTCGACAAGACACTCGCCGAAACTCAACACCGGCAAGCCAAGCTTGCCCCGGAACAAATCACGCGTGCCCTGACCGAAGCCGATGCCGCCGCGGCCCTGCTGAGCCTACGCGTGTGCGACCCGGCCATGGGCAGCGGGCATTTTCTGGTGAGTCTCGTCGATGATTTGGCTGATCGCGTGTTGGAACAGCTCGCCGAAGCCACTGCGAAAACGCAGGAGGCTGGCTTCAAGCACTACCAGTCCCC
The DNA here is from genome assembly GCA_035605855.1 of Acidobacteriaceae bacterium. GTDB lineage: Bacteria > Acidobacteriota > Terriglobia > Terriglobales > Acidobacteriaceae > Granulicella. The sequence goes on from DATNGO010000052.1 coordinate 6,679, forward strand.
CATCGCACACGACATCGTGGCCCTCCGCGAGCGCATCCTCGCCAACGCCACCGCCGGCAAGTGGACGGTCGATGCCAGCCTGCTGGATGACCGCCATCTTGTGCGCCGCATGATCCTGAAACGCGTGGTGCACGGCGTAGATAAGAACCCGATGGCCGTGGAGCTGGCCAAGCTCGCCCTGTGGCTGCATACCTTCACCGTGGGCGCACCGCTGTCGTTCCTCGACCATCACTTGCGCTGCGGCGATTCGCTGTACGGCGAACACATCGGCAAGGTGCGCCAGGAAATCGGCCGCCACGGCGGTCTCTTGGCCGACAGCCAATTGACCGGCATTGTCACGGCCGCGCAGGGCATGCTGGAACTGGGCCGCATCGCCGACGTGGACCTGACCGAAGTAGAACGATCGCGCAGCATCGCCGCGGAAGCGTTTAAGCATCTTGAAGGCATCCACCGCGTGCTGGATTTCTGGCAGGCGTTGCGCTGGATCGCGCCGCTGGACATCCCGACGCGCCGCTACGACGAGAAGCAGAAAACCGCACTCGACCTGATCTCCGGTCGCTACGGCAGCGACCTGATTGCGCTGCTGGCGCCCGGCCGCACCCAATGGGGCGATCCTGCCACCGATGCCCGCGTCAACGGTCTGCTGGACGAATGCCGCGCGCTGGCCGCGCGCGAACACTTCCTGCACTGGGAACTCGCCTTTCCCGGCGTGTGGAAGCACGCGGAGAGTCTGGAACCGCATGGCGGCTTCGACGCCGTGATCGGCAATCCGCCGTGGGACCGGATGAAATTGCAGGAAGTGGAATGGTTCGGCGAGCGCCGGCCCGCTATCGCCTTGCAGGCGCGCGCATCCGACCGCAAACGAATGATCGACGACCTGAAACGCGATGGCGATCCGCTGGCCACCGATTACGAACTGGCCGCGAACCGCGCCGAAACGGCCGCCAGCATTGCGCGAGGTTGCGGCGAGTACCCGCTGTTGTCATCGGGCGACATCAACGTCTATTCGTTGTTCGTGGAGCGCGCATCGCACGTCGTGCGGCCGGATGGCATCGTGGGCCTGTTGACCCCTTCCGGAATTGCTGCCGACAAGGGCGCGGCGAAGTTTTTCCGTTCCATCGCCACCACGGGGCGGCTGGCGACACTGTTCGATTTCGAGAATAAGAAGGTCTTTTTCCCCGACATCCACGCGAGCTTCAAGTTTTGCGCGCTGGTATTTGCCGGCAAAACGCGCAGCTTTCCAAACGCGCGCTGCGCGTTCTACCTGCATGCCGTTGCCGAGCTGCACGCGCCTGAGATTCCTGAGGATGCCGACGCAACCGCGCGCCTTGCGGCTACGCGCGTGATTGAGCTGTCCGCCAACGACTTCCGCGCCGTGAACCCCAACACCGGCACAGCGCCAATCTTTCGCAATGCGTTGGACGCCGCGCTTACCACGCGCATCTACCGCACGCGTCCCGTGCTGGTGCAACACACGTTCGAGGTGCTGCGCGACCCGGTGACCGGCAGCATCGAAACCGGCCCAGGTGGCCAGCCGCTGCCCGACCCGGACAAGGCAACAGGCGAAAACCGCCTGTATCCGGTGCGCTACTGCAACATGTTCCATATGACCAACGACTCCGGCTTGTTCCACATCCAAGCGGAGTTGCAGGCTGGCGGCTGGTATCCCGTTGCGGGCGGCCGCTGGAAGAAGGGCGAAGCCGAAATGCTGCCACTGTATGAAGGCAAGATGGTGCAAATGTACGACCATCGTGCGGCGGGCGTGACGATCAATCCCGAGAACCTGCATCGGCCTGCGAAGCCTTTTGAGACAACCGACCCTCAGCATCGTGACCCGAGCTTCGTGCCCCCACCTCAATTCTGGGTGCCGGGTTCGGAAGTGGATGCACAACTTTCAACCGATTGGACCCTGGGCTTCAAGCACGTTTCGGCGGCTACCAACGTACGCACGATGATCGCCGCGATATGTCCGCGCGCCGGTTTTGGCAATTCGATGCCATTGTTGACACACGCTGCCCCTGACGCGGCGCTCGTACCGCTGTTGTTGGCGAACCTCAATTCTATGGCGATGGACTTCGTGCTGCGCCAGAAACTGCAAGGCCAGAATCTCAACTGGTTCATCGTCGAACAACTGCCATTGATCGCACCGGCCGCATACGACGCCCCGCTGACCGCCAGCACCGTCGGCGATTTCGTTCGCGGCGAGGTGTTGCGCTTGTCCTACACCGCCCATGACTTGGCGCCGTTTGCACGCGACCTGGGCTACGACGGCGAACCCTTCGTATGGAACGAGGAAGACCGTCGCCATCGCATGGCCCGACTGGATGCCCTCTACTTCAACCTGTACGGCCTATCGCGCGAGGAAGCCGCCTACGTGCTCGACACCTTCCACATCGTCCGCGAGCAGGACGAAGTCCGCTGGAACCACTACCGCACCAAGGAATTGGTACTCGGCTACATGAACGCGCTCGCCGCGGGCGACACGCAAACGGTCATCGCCGCATGATGCCCCATCGCCACCAACTACGCGTCGCACGTATGTCAGTACAGGCACGGGAATGACGACTCACGCGATTCCAGACGAAGCAAGTTTCGATGGTGAGTGGTGGTTGCCGTCCGTATCGGACGCCAAGCACAAGATCGCAGGCACGCTGGCGTGGTCGAAGAACAAGGCAACCTTGGCGCTGCACGACAGCTTCGCGCCACTGCGCTCCGGTCCCTTGGTCCAGTCGTCGCAAACCCACCCAGTCATCCACGGGTTAACGACGAACGGCAGCGCGGTATCCGTACTGGAAGCATTGTCTACCGGCGGAACTATGGCGTTCGGCGGAGCAGCATTTAGGCGGTCCGAGTCGTTCGTTTCGAGTCTCGTCATCGTCGGCGCCCACGTCGATTCTCAAACTCGTTTTCTGCGGCTACGAGCGCGCATACCGGGTCTGCCTACTTGGCTTGGCGAGAGCGGCGTACAGCAGATCATCACTAGCCCAACGCCGGAGCACTCGGATACAGTCATCGACTATCGCATCGGGCGGAATCCAGTCCAGGGAGTCGAAGTCCCCAACATTCACGCGACGTTGGGCTGGGGTGTCGGCTGGGCTACCTCCGGAAGCGTGCTGACCACGGTAACCATCGCGTCATTCGGCTACTTGGAAATAACACCCGACCAACCCCAGGCGCTCGACTGGTACTTCGAGCAATTGGGCAAGGCCACCACATTGCTCGCCTTCTTGGCCGGTGCGCCGATGAAGGCAGACGAAGTCAGCGTAAAGGTCGCGGAGGCCCAACCCGAGATAAGTGTGCTGGTTGGGTGGAACAACCCCGGCTATTGCCCGTACAGCAATCCACACCAATTCTTCGTGCCACGTTGGGCCATGGACGTGCCATTGGATGCGGTGTTCCGAAAGTGGTTCGACCAGTACGCCAGCGTGGCAATGCCCAGCCAACTTGCGCTCAGCGTCCTTTCATCGGACGGGCCGTGGATACACGTCCAGTTCCTTCTATTGATGCAAGCACTCGAAGGCTTTCACCGAGCGGTCGCCGACGGTACATACATGCGCCCGGCCGACTACGAGACTGTTCGCCACGCGCTGACCACGGCGATTCCGGCAGCGGTGGAGTCGAGCCATCGAGACGCATTGAAGTCCCGGATCAAATACGGGAATGAACTGTCGTTACGAAAGCGGCTTGACGACTTGGCTGGGCGTCTCGATGCTTCGCTGCGAACTCGCATCTTTGGCGGCAACGGCGCGGTACCGCAAAAATGGATTGCGACTCGAAACTATTACACGCATTGGGACGAGGCATCACGCGACGATGCCCTAGACATCCCAGACATGTACTACGCCTCCGTACGCCTGCGTCATTTCCTGCGCGTGCTGTACCTGGACTTCGTTGGCATCCCGCAACCTGCAATCGTCAAAGCATTGGACGGCTACAACTCCGAAAGCCAGCACTTGATACAGCTCAATCACCCCGCGGCCACCTTCGGCTACGTCAACGTGCGCCCGGCGGATAACGCGAAATCCGAGTCAGAAAAGTCGAAGGATGAGGGCCCCCTTCCCCAAACATGGCACGTTCAGTGTAAGGGTTCAGAGTAAAAGCCTCACGCGTTTGCGCGATCTGCACCGACAGGGCGCATCTTCACAACATGTAGGCCGATGCCTATTGTGGGCGACCTGCGAAGTCTGGAGCAGCTCGATCGATGCGGGCAGAATTGTGAGTAGGATTGCGAGTAGACGCAAAATCGTCAAACGCTCGTAGTGCTTCAAATCAGTGTGTTGCGGCGCGAATGATGCTGCCGTCCGCCCGCCATTTCTGATGCACTTTTCCGAGCCCGCCATGCGCGGGCTTTTTTATGTCGGGACGGACGCGATTCAAGAAACGACGCGAACGTGGCTTTGGTCATGGGCAAAAGTGCGCGGCCTTGGGTACGATGCAGGTTCCACTTCAACGAGCCTGCAACAATGAAAACTTCGCTGACGCTGGCCCTTGCGCT
>DATNGO010000053.1:0-3204 GCA_035605855.1 Acidobacteriaceae bacterium
GCGACACGGCCGTCGAGACGGAAGAGATCAAGGATGGAAGATGACATGGTTCTCCTGAAGGGTTCGAATCGCAATCGGATAGCGCCCGAGGCAAAGAACAGAGTACGGCAAACGCGGGCGGAGTGTCCGGTGGACGCCTGAAAGCTTAGCTCTTGCGCTTGCGCGTGGCTGCTGCCGGGGACGACGCAAGCACCGGGCCGGTGGACTCACGCACGATGAGCTGGGGATCAACATGGAGGATCTCGGGCTGGCGTTCGCATGCGATCTTCTTGAGCAGCGTTGTGGCGGCCAGTTCGCCCATGGCTTGAAGAGGCTGGCGAATGGTCGTGAGGCTGGGGACGTAGTAATTCGCGGATTGGATGTCGTCGAAGCCGATGACAGAGACATCATGCGGAACGCGGAAGCCGCCGTCGTGCAGCGCGCGAATGCAACCGATCGCGGAGATGTCGTTGAAGCAGACAACGGCGGTGAAGTCGCGACGGCGCATGAGCAGTTGCTGGGTGCCTGGGTAGCCGAGCTCCGGCGACTGCATGTCCTTCTCAAGCTGCATGGTGAGGTCGGGCGAAACGCGGAGACCGAGTGTGCGTGCAACCTGCAGCGTTGCGCGCCAGCGGGTAGTCGAGTCGGAACTGAACTCCTGTCCGCGCATGAACGCAATTTTTCTATGACCAAGACGGAAGAGATGACCCAGTGCCAACTCCGCAGCACGTGTGCTGTCGAGGACGATGTTGGTGACCCCGGGGAGGGGGGTGTGGGAGGCGAGGGCGACGGTGGGGGCAGGGGGAGCTTCGCTGAGGTGGGTGTCGATGGCGAGGATGCCGTCGACGCCGCGGGAGTGGAGGATGCGGGGGTATTCGGCGATGAGGTCGGCGCGGTGGCGGTGGTGGGCGGTGAAGAAGAAGTAGCCCTCGCGCATGAGGACGTCGGCGGCGCCGGAGAGGACCTGGGAGTGGTAGCCCTCACCGAGTACCGGGATCAGGATGCCGACGGTGAGGGTGGTGGTGCCGCGCAGGGAGCGGGCGATGAGGTTGGGGCGGTAGCCGAACTTGCGGGCGGCGGCGCGGACGCGCTCGCGAGTGGCCTCGGGGATGGAGCGGTTGGGGGCGTTGTTGAGGACGAAGGAGACGGTCGCCGGCGAGAGGTCGAGGTACTCGGCGAGCATCTTGAGGCTGACGCGGGCGCCGGGCGGCGGAGAGGATTTCTCTTTCGGCATGCTGGCGGGTGGCTACCCCCCTCCCCCTACCTTTTCGTGCAAAGTCTTCCATCGAGATACTTTAGCTTTGGACTTGAGTGCCGCTTAAGCTCCGAAGCCCGGCGCGGGCCGGGCCTTGGTCTTCACTTTTAATTGTAAATGGGGCGTCAAGGGGGCAGGACGTTTTCAAAGGCTTTGAGTCATCCGGCGGGGGACTCTTGACGCGCCGGGCTTCGCGGAACTACCTTCGGTTCGCTACTCATCCAACTGCTTCGGTACCGGGAGTGATTCCATGAACGCCTCGGCCCCCTTTACATTTGTTTTGCGTGCCCGGCTTTTCGCGGGTGCTGCCGTGCTGTCTCTGTGCTGGGCGAGTGTCTTTGGGCAGGCCGCGCCGGCGTCCGGCGACTACACCACGGCCCTGCCTTCGGTGCAGCGCGTGGAGACTGCAATCCAGGGCACGGACCCGACTGACACGGCCGCGCGGCAGGTCGCAGTGTTGGAGTACCTGCAGGTCTACATTCAGCGCATCAAATCCGCGCGCGACTACCGCGGCCCGTACTCGCCGGGCGAGCAGAAGCTGATGGCCGACTATGCGAAGGCTCAGTATGACCTGACGCAGAGCTTTACGAAGTCGCACAGCCAGGCGGAGGTTGCGAAGTTCGGTCAGCTGGAGGGTCAGTACTCGGTCAACAATGCTCTGGACTGGATCAAGCAGCTGGAGGGTCAGCAGGCGGCGGACACGTACAAGGGGGCGGAGACGTCTCTCGCCCAGAGCTACAAACGGCACGAGGACCAGCTGCAACAACAGATGAAGCAGGACAACGGAGAGTCGGGCGGCGGACTCATGGACGGGTTCCGCGCCGGTGGCGGAGGGAATGTCCAACTGAAACCGGAACAGAAGCGGTGCCTGGAACTGGGCGGCACGATGAACCAATGTGCGAATGCAATGATGGGCCTGGTGGGTTTGATCGGCAATCTAGTGACGCTGGGTGCAGCGGACAACACTCCGCAGCAACCGCCGCTGAGCGGTGTGATCCTGGTGGGCAAATATCACAGCCGGACGGATCTGCCCGAGGTGATGCTGGCAGCGAACGGCGCGGCGACGCTTTCGAAGTGCGGCACGCTTGTGGACGGCACACGCACGTATACGCTGCGCAAGTCCAGCGCGGCGACGCAGGTTGTGGTGGATAACGAACCGGATCCGATCGTGCTGACGCTGCGCAGTGACGGCTCTCTGTCAGGGCCGGGGAATATCGCGGTGAAGGGCAGCATCATCATCGGATCTCACAACGTGACCACATGCTCGCACGAAGGAACGCCGTACGCGAGTTGTGGGACGACGTCGACTCCGATCTATGGTCCGAGCATGCAGAGATGCACGGTAAGCCAGCTTGCACCGCAGCCCGCTCCGCCTCCGCCGCCGAAGCCGACGGGCATGATCGGCCAGATGGGAGATATGTTAGGAATGGGCGATCCTGTAGCCACGATCTATGGCTTTCGCATGATTGGACCGTATGCGAGCTCGAATGGCATGCTGCTGGAATTCGACAACGGGTATGTGACGCTGGATTGCGGCCAGGCGCATGTGAATGTGCCGTACACGGTCGACAACACGGCGAACGGATTTGTGGTCCATGTGCAAAACGGTGGTGGAGCGTTTCTGCTCGGCGTGGCGCCGGATACGACGCTGCGAGGGACGGGCTCGACGACAGTGAATGGGAAGCTGGTCAGCAGCGTGCAGGGCGACAATGTGAGCTTCACGCCGCATTCGGAGAGTTGCAACGTCGGCTCATTTGCGCCGAAGGGAAAACAGAACACGATGCTGGCGTCGAATGGATCGGCGCCGGTTGTGCCGGCGAGTTATGCGGCGAGCGCTCCGGCTGCTGCGCCGGTATCTGATGCGAGCGCGCCAGCGAATGCGGATGCGAGCTCTGCGCCGATTGCGGCGACGCTGGCGAATGCGGGGATTTCATCATCGCCGAGCGGGACGCGCGCGCAGTTCCGCGTGA
>DATNGO010000054.1:0-63054 GCA_035605855.1 Acidobacteriaceae bacterium
TTTACTCGCTCTTCGCCAGAACAACGAGCCGACTTCGATAAGAGATACAGAAGCAAAGACCGTCACGACCATCTCACTGAGCTTTCCGAGAATCCGAATGCGGACGTGGATTCGAGATTCGCGCTCGAGTCGCATTTGCGCGATTATCTCGCCCGTAACCTTGGAATTTTGGAAAAAGACCTTAGCTTATGGACAGGGGAGATCGGGACGTCAGTTGAGTTTGCTGTCGAAGGACGTCGCATTGACATCCTTGCGAAAGATCATTTGGGTACGCCCGTTGTGATCGAGCTAAAGCTCAGCAAGGGTCACGAAAAAACGTTGGGACAGGCACTCTACTACAGGGCGAAGCTGAAGCAAATCCTGAACGTTGGTCGGATTAGGATCATCATGGTTGCCGCTGAAATTTCGGAAGAGCTGAAGATTGCTTCAACTGAGATAAACGATGTCGATCTCTTCTCTTACGCCCTAACAATGCAGGTGGAGCGGTTTAATTTCGCGAGCGCTTCCAGTAAGAGGGGTAATTGAAAATGGCAGTTTTGGTAGACAAGAACACATGCCTCATTGTGCAGGGAATTACCGGGCGCGAAGGCACCTTCCACGCGAAGGGTTGCGATGAGTATGCGAAGCAGTTCGGCAACAAGCTCGTCGTCGGCGGAGTGACGCCGGGAAAGGGTGGAACGACGCATGAGGGCTGGCCTGTCTTCAATACCGTCGAAGAAGCGGTGAAGGCGACCGGAGCAAATGCGACGATGATTTTCGTTCCGCCGCCGGCTGCGGCGGACGGCATTCTCGAGGCTGCTGACGCGGGTTTGCCGCTGATCGTGTGCATCACGGAGGGTATTCCGGTGCTGGATATGGTGAAGGTGTGGGAGGTTGTGAAACATTCGAAGTCGCGGCTGATTGGGCCAAATTGCCCGGGTGTGATCTCGCCGGGCAAGGCGAAGATCGGCATCATGCCAGGGCGCATTCACAAAGAGGGAAGCGTCGGCATCGTTTCGCGCTCCGGAACCCTGACGTACGAGGCAGTCTATCAGCTCACGACACGCGGGATTGGGCAGTCGACTGCGATCGGCATCGGCGGCGATCCTATCATCGGCACGACGCACATCGATGCGTTGAAGCTGCTGAATGATGATCCGGGAACCGAAGCGATCATCATGATCGGCGAGATCGGCGGAACCAACGAAGAGAAGGCTGCGGAGTTCATCAAGGCGAATGTGAAGAAGCCTGTGGTGGGCTTTATCGCCGGCCAGACAGCGCCTCCAGGACGCCGCATGGGACACGCCGGTGCGATCATCTCCGGCGGCGAAGGCACCGCCGAGAGCAAGATGAAGGCGATGGCGGAGGCGGGCATTCACGTGGTGAAGTCGCCTGCGGAGATTGGCGAGACGATGGCACGCGTCCTCGGCAAGGCCTAGCGAATCAGCGCGGCTGGCTGCGGTAGAACAGCCATGCGATGCCGAATAGCATGGCCAGCACGATCGCGAGCTCCGCATGTGCGGGGGAGTGCACACTGAGGCTGACCGCGGCGTCGACAGTCCACGCGATGCAGCCGGCGAGCCAGATCCACGCAGTTTTGCGCATAGACATTGGACGGTGCTGAGCGTACGCCGGCTGCGGACAATGTGTGGATCACACTTTCGGCTGTGCCAAAAGCGCGTGGAATGGCACTGGCCTTGCTCAGCCTGGTGAGCCTGGGCCTTTCGGCGCAGGTGTTTACGGTGGGCTTTCCGGGCGAGGTCTCGCAGAAACAGCTCGACGGAAGGGTACAGCGGGCAGCATCCCAACCAGATGTATGTTCCGCAAATTCTGGTGGAGGATGGAGAGGACGGCGCCTCCGGGAGCGGATCTGACAAGCTGGCGCTACGAGCGGGTACACTGGAAGAAGCCAACATTTACGAGGCAATCAGAGAAGTTACAGGAGATTTCTGTGTCACAGCGCACCTTCAGCATCATCAAGCCGGACGCGGTCCGCAAGGGCTATACGGCTGCCATTCTCGCCGAGATCGAGAGGGCAGGATTCAAGATTGTCGCCATCAAGAAGATCGGTCTCACCAGGGAGCAGGCCGAGGGTTTCTATTACGTGCATGCGGCGCGTTCGTTCTTTCCTGAGCTTACTGCGTTCATGAGCTCGGGTACGATTGTGCCGATGGTCCTTGAGAAAGACAACGCTATTGCCGATCTGCGCAAATTAATGGGCGCGACGGATCCGGCGAAGGCGGATGAAGGAACGATTCGCAAGAAGTATGCGGAGTCGATTGGTGAGAACGCGATCCATGGATCGGACGGAGAGGATACGGCAGCGTTCGAGATCGGCTACTTTTTCGCAGGTTACGAGCTGAAGTAGTTTTCTTCGGACTAAAGACAAGCGCCCTGCTCGATGAGCAGGGCGTTTGTATTTGTGGGAGCTACTTCTTGAAGAGCTTCAAATCGATGGAGTCGCCCATCAACTGGTAACCGGAATCGCCGGGATGCAGGTTATCGGCGCTGCCGGCGGTTGCGGCGAAGCGTGTCGGATCGGCGGGGTCGGCGGTGGCTTTGGCGAAGTCGATCACGCCATCGAACTTGCCGCTATGGAGGATGAAGTCGTTCTCGGCCTCGCGGACTTTTTCGCCTTCAGGGGACGCATACTTTGCGCCGACGTAAGGTGTCAGCGTAGCGCCGAAGACCTTGATTCCGTGGGCGTGAGCGCGGTCGACGAGCTGCGCGAGCGCCATCTCGAGCTGCCCGGCGGTGATGGGGTTGTCGGGTTTGTCGGGACCGTAGGCGTGGCCGATGTCGTTGATCCCTTCGAGGATGATGAGGTACTTCACGCCGCTCTGGTCGAGTACATCGCGGTCGAAGCGGGCGAGCGCGTTTTGTCCGCCGGGGCTGTCGTCAAGGATGTGATTGCCGCCAATGCCTTCGTTGAGCACGGCGAGGTGCGCGGTCTTCTTATCGGCCTGCAGGCGGCGCGCGAACACGTCGGGCCAGCGCATGTTCTTGTCCGCAGTGCTGTGGGCGCCGTCAGTGATGCTGTCGCCGAAGGCGACGATCGCCGCCGCGTTGGCGGGAGCGAGGACCTCAACGGCCTTCAGAAACGGCCAGGAGCGGAGGGTGGTGGCCCCGGCGAAGTCAGAGGAGGCGAGCTGGTTCCCGGCGAGTTCGTAGTTGGTTGCGTCAGCGAAACCGTGCTGGGTGATGGTGGCAATGGTCTGGCCAGGGACGAAGATGGTGACCGCGAGGTCGCTGAGGGGCGGCAGGTCAAGCGCGATGGGATCGCTGACGACCTCGGCCCCGGCGGGGATCTCGACGGTGGGTTGGCCGTGAAAGAGAGCAGGTACGGCCGTGCCCTTGATGGCGCCGGCAGCGGCGGCGAGTGCGACGTTGGCGCCTCCGATCCTCAGGGTTGTGGGGCCGAAGGCGTTGCTGAGAACGATGCGGACGCTGGAGCCGCCGATGGAGACGTGGACGATCTCACGCAGGGTAGTGTCGTCGGAGAAGCGGCTGTTGCCGTTGGTGGCGGAGACCGGCGAGCTGGACCAGGTGCCGACCCAATGGGCATCGGAGTTGGAACTGGCGGAGGCGGAGGTGGAAGCGATGAAGGGAATTAGCAGTAACGATGCAAGGAAGTGGAGAGCGGGACGGCGAATCGTCAGAGCCATATGGTGTCAAGTATAGTGACGAGTGATTGTTGACCTCATTCTTTAATCGCACACGGGAGTACCAGGCCTGATGAAGCTGCTTCGCGTTATTCTGCTCACTATGACCTCCTTCAGCGCCGCCGCTGCCGCCACCACTGTCCAACACAACACATTCGGCCACATGTCTGATGGAAAGACGGTGGAGATTTACACGCTGAAGAGCCCTGCGGTGGAGATGCAGGTGATGACCTACGGCGCGCGTGTTGTCTCGTTGGAGACGAAGGATCGCAATGGCAAGATGGGCAACATCGCGCTGGGGTATGCGGATTTCAACCAGTATCTGAAGGACAACAAGACGTACTTCGGCTCGGTGCCCGGGCGCTACGCAAACCGAATCGCCAATGGTAAGTTTGCCCTGGATGGCAAAACGTATCAGATCACCACGAATGATGGACCCAATGCTCTGCATGGCGGCAAGGTAGGATTTGCCGACCTCAACTGGAGCGCGAAGGAGATTCCATCCGGCGTGGAGTTTACGCATGTCAGCCCGGACGGCGACCAGGGTTTTCCGGGCACGCTGACCGCGCATGTGCGCTACACGCTGAACGACAACAAGGTTGTGATTCAGTACAGCGCGACAACCGATAAGCCGACCGTGGTGAACCTGACGAACCACACGTATTTCAATCTTGCGGGTGATGGCAGCGGGACGATCCTGAATGAACAGCTCACGATCGATGCCGATAAGTTCACGCCGGTGAATTCAACGCTGATTCCGACGGGGCAGCTCGCGCCGGTGGCTGGAACGCCGTTCGACTTCACGACGCCGCACGTCATCGGGGAACGGATCAACGCGGACAACCAGCAGCTGAAGCTGGGTCACGGCTATGACCACAATTGGGTGTTGCGCGGAAAGATGGGCGAGTTGCATCCGGCGGCGCAGGTGTATGACCCGACGAGCGGGCGCGTGCTGACGGTGGAGACGACGGAGCCGGGCATGCAGTTCTACTCAGGGAACTTCCTCGACGGCACGTTCAAGAGCCGGACGGGTGCGAAGTATGCGCTGCGCAATGGCTTCTGCCTGGAGACGCAGCATTTCCCGGACTCGCCGAACCACCCGAGCTTCCCGAGTACGGAACTGAAGCCGGGGCAGACCTTCCACAGCGAGACGACCTGGACCTTTACGGCTCGAAAGTAGACAGAACTTCGCAGGGAGCTACGTTGCGGTGATGTCGGCGCTGGCGATCTTCCCGCTGGCGTCAGCGTCCTTCTGGACGAGATACTCATCCATGATTACGGCCACGAGGGCGGCCGATGGTACGGCGACGAGTGCTCCGACGACGCCAGCCAGTTCAGTGCCAGCCAGCAATGCGATGAGCACCGAAAGGCCCATGAGGTTAACGCTCGTGCGCATGATGCGCGGCGTGAGGAACGCGTTCTCGATCTGGATGTAGATCACGTAGAAGATGAAGACGCCCGCCATCTTGGACCACGAGTCCATGGCGGCGACCGAGGCGGCGAGCAGGATGGTGATGACGCCGCCGACGACCGGCACGATGTTGAAGAGGCCCATGAGCACACCGAGCAGCACGAAGTAGCGGACGTGCAGGGCATGGAAGACGACTGTGCTGGTAACGCCGAGGATCGCCATCAGAGCAGCCTGGCCGATGAGCCACTTACTCATTCGGCTTTCGGCGGCGACCAGCGTGCGCGCCAGGCGGTCACGAAACTCAAGCGGGATGAACGAAAGGAAGTAGAAGTACGCGAATTCCCCTTCGAGCATGAAGTAGACGCAGAGGATACCCGCGGTGACGACGTCCAGCACACGGACGATCCATTTGGGCGCAGAGGCGACAAGATAGGAGGCGATGGTAGTGGCCAGGTTCTGAATTCGCTCACCGAGGGAATCGACACCCAACCTGCCGGCGAAGGGAAGACTATGGAGCTTGGCTCCGATCGCCGGCAAACGGTGGGGCAGGTCCGCGCTAAAGTGCTCGATATCGCGAATGACAGGTGGAAACGCGAAAACGAAGAAGATGCCGAGAATCAGGAAGACGAAGATCACGAGACCGAGCACAGCGACGGTACGCGAAGGCTGCCGGCCGAGGATGCGCAGCTTCATGACCTGCTGCACGATGGGCATAAGGACCACGGCGAAGAGCGCGCTGACGTAGACGATCTCCAGAACGCTGCGGAGAGTCCATAGCGCGCCGAGCAGAATCACCATGGCGAAGAAGAACAGGATGTAGCCGCGAACGTTGCGGCGCTGCTGCTCCTGGGGAGTGAGCGCGGGCGGCGGGCTGGAGGGATGCACGATCAGGGGCACGGTTCCTCAGATAACAGCAGTGCAACAAAATTCTTTCCAGTGTGATGCGAATGCACGGGGGCCAGATAGCCACCTGGCGGTCTAGAGGATACTCCTCAACAAACCGAGTAGCGCGTTGAGGCTCTCCTCGGGCTTCTGGGCGGATGTGTCGAGCACGAGGTTCGCGGTCTGGCGGTAGTTGGCGTCGCGCCGTGCGAGACGGGCCGCGGCGGCATCGCGGTCGCCGAGCAGCGGGCGGACGGGAAGAGGCGATTCGGCCGCGGCAACGATCTGCTGCCGGCAACGGTCGTAGAGGGTATCGAACGATGCGGTGAGAAGAACAGTGCAGGTCTGCGAAGCTGCAGCGAGTGCATGGCGATTGGCTGCGGTTTCCAGCGCGCCTCCGCCCAGAGCTACGACGAGGTGAGGCTCCTGGAGGGAGGAGATGAGGGCCTCGGTCTCCATGGTACGGAAGGCCGCCTCGCCGCTTTCCGCAAAGATGCGCGAGACTGTGCGGCCGTCGCGCTGCTCGATGAGACTGTCGAGGTCAATGAATCGCCAGCCGAGCCGCTTGGCGAGGCTGCGGCCCACAGTGCTTTTGCCGGAACCCATGAAGCCTGTGAGCACGATGCGTTCGACGGGCCGCGGCGCATTGGTGTCGTCAGACCCTGGTGTCGAACGGGTTTTGGGTGTAGTGGAGGGCATAGGGTTCGAGGAGTCTCAGACCCTATGGTATCGGTTGCGCGCTAAGACTGAGGTGGGCCTCGATTACTGCTTGAGCTTCTTCTCGATGTTGGACCACACCTCGTCGCTGGGCTCATCCTGATCGGGGACGAAGAGGCTCTTGGCGGTTTCGGCGATGGTCTCCAGATCGCGGACGAGCGCAGCGCAGTCAGGATTGGCCGCGAGGAACCTGGCCAGACGTGGATCTTCGCTGAGCCGGCCGCTCTCCCCGCTGGCGAACAGCTCGGGGAGGTACTGTTCGAATTCGGCGACGGTCATTGAATCGAAGTCGAGCTTGGAGAGATTACTCACTGAACGACCTCCCGTGAGCTCTCCGTTTCGGGTAGCTGATCCGGATTGCGAAGAAGCTCGCGGAGTTTCAGGCGCGCCTTGTGCAATTGCGATTTGCTATTGCCGGTCGAGCACTCCAGCATCGTAGCAATCTCGTTGTGCTCAAATCCCTCAACATCGTGCAGGACGAACACCATTCGGTACCCTGGCGGCAGTGAGGCTACGGCGCGTTCGAGCGTGACACGGTCGACCGAACCAGCCAGTTGTGTGTCGCGGGAGCCGAAATCCCGCTTCGGCGCGTCCTCTTCGGAGGGATTGATGGTCTCCTCCAGCGAGACGAGCTGCAGACCCTTTTTGCGAAGGTGCATCAGAACCAGATTCACGGTAAGACGATGCAGCCACGTGGAGAAGGCGCTCTCGCCGCGGAAACTGCCCAGCTTGCGGAAGAGGTGGAGAAAGGCCTCCTGGGTCATGTCCTCGGCTTCAGAGACGTTGCCGAGCATGCGGAGGCAGAGGGTATACACGCGCCGTTTGTGCAGCGAGTAGAGCTTGGAGAAGGCATCCGGATCGCCGTTCTTGGCTCGCTCAATGGCCTCAGCCTCGCCGGCGATTGGGGGGTTCCGCTTGAACAAGCCGGCGTTTGGTTTGGTTTGCATCGTCAGTAAGCCTTGAGTTCCCATAAGCGGTCTCCGGTCAGTACGCTCGTTCCTGCCGGCTCCGCGCCTGCTTTCAGCGTAACGCACCTGTTCTCGGAAAGGTTCAAAGGCTTGGATTGGAACCGGAGTCCCGGGGTTGTACCGGAATGTGAGCTGGCCGAGCTAAGCCCCAATGTATCTGGCGTATAAGGAGCGCGCCCTGGCGACGTCCGTGGTGCCCTGGATGAGCGCGCGGCCATCCGGAAATACGGTAATTGTGTGTGCTGGCGTACGGAAGCGCAGCAGCAGCCCGTTGACACGGACCTCGCCGAGTGGTTCGAGGCGGCGTGCGAGAGCGGCGAGGTCGACGGGGCGCGCGTGTTCGTGAATTTGCACGGCGTTGCGGCCGCAGAGGGTGATGGGCGCTCGACCTTCGCCAGCCAGGGCGCGGAACTGGCGATGGCCGCAGACCTCGCAGTCGGCGCGTGGGACGCCCGCGGCGACCTCGGAGCGCTCGCCGGTCCAGAGGTCGTAAGCCAGGAGCGTGCGACGCATGCGGTCAGCCTGGCCCGTGAGCAGCTTGAGCGTCTCCGTGACCTGAAGTGAAGCGGCAAAATTGACGGCCGAAGAGAGAATGCCGGCAGTGTCGCAGGTCTCCACATTGCCCGCAGGGCTGGCAGGGAAGAGACATGCCAGGCAGGCGGTTGGCTCGACGCTCGTCGCCTCGTCGTTTGCCGGGCGGGGAAGGATGTTCATCGTCGCGGCATAGGCGCCGACTGCGGCGGCGTAGATCCAGGGGCGGCCGTCGCGCACGCAAAGGTCGTTGATGAGATAGCGCGTCTCGAAGTTGTCCGTGCAGTCGAGGACAATGTCGGCATCGGAGATGAGCGTCCCGGCGTTGCGTGGTATGAGGTCGGCGATCAGCGCGGTGACATTGATGCCGGAGTTCACGCGGGCAAGGTGGAGGCGCGCTGCCTCGGCCTTGGGGAGGCACTCCCGCGCATCGTTCTCGTCGAAGAGCACCTGACGCTGGAGGTTCGAGGGCTCGACGTAGTCGCGGTCGATGAGTGTAAGACGGCCGACGCCGGCGCGTGCAAGGAGGCTGGCCGTCGCCGTCCCGGTGGCTCCGATGCCAACGATGGCCGCATGGCCGCGGGCGAGGCGCTGCTGACCGTTATCTCCGATGGGCGCGAAGAGCACCTGGCGGGAGTAGCGTTCGCGGTCGTTGATCGCGTTGCGAGGCGTCGGCTCCGCGGTATTTTCGGGCAGCACCGGATGTCCGCTTGTGATCTCGTAAGGCATTGAGGCTGAGTATACGAGCCGATGCGCGTGCCCTGATGTGGCGAGTCCAGTGAACCCGATGCGCGAAATCTGCATCTTTACGAGAAATTACGGTGTTCTTGCAGCGGGTCCGGAGTGTTGACGCTGACGGTTCAGGTGCAAAGGATGTAACGGCACGGCCCGGCAGAACACGCAGCATGGCTCCCATAATGGGCGAGAATAGAGCGTGGAGGGTCCTGAGGTGTCTGGCCGGAGCAGGCGATCGAATCTCGTCGAGAGCCGGCCCGCGAAGCCTGCCTCAGGAGCGCGAGCACGCCACTTGGGATACGTACGCCTGTTGCCTCGGACGCTGTTGTTCGTCGGCGCGCTCTTGTCCTCGGGATGGGCGCGGACGTGCGTGGCGCAGAACCCGGCCACCACCAACTCACAGGCGGCAGGCCAGCAGGCACAGCCGCAGGCCAGCCTGAACTCGAAGGCTCCTGAGGGAACTCCACAGGCCAGCAAGACACCTCCAGCGCAGATGTCCGCCGGCAGGGACCAAAGCTCCTCTACGACCGTGATGAATCCTCTGCAGCCATTGGCCGAGAGCATTTGGAGCAAAGCCGGTGTTCCAGTTGCAGGGATTCGCTTTGAGGGGGTCACGTTCGGGCCGCACGATGCGATCGTCACAGACTTGACTCAGACGGCCGGTGAGCCCCTCGACCCGCAGAAGGTGCGCTCGGATCTTCGCAGGTTGTATGCGAGTGGACGATATCGCGACATCAGCGTCTCGGGAGAGACCGGCGGTAACGGGCTGACGCTGATCTATGCCGGAGTGCCGCGTTATTACGTGGGCCGCGTCGAGGTGAACGGCGTGGTGCAGGAGAGGCTCGCATCGCTGCTGGAGTTTGCGACCAAGCTTGATCCTGGAACGCCGTTTCGAGAGTCCGAGATTCCGGACGCGCTCGCCGGTGTGCGGCAATCGCTCGAACAGAACGGATACTTTGAAGCGGATGTGCAGGTTGCGACGACTCCCGATGATGTGAACAACCAGGTAAACGTCACTTTCACCATCAAGCAGGGGCCGCAGGCCCGGGTGGGCAATGTCGGCCTGCAGGGAAAGGATCCCGGGATCTCCGTTCCGGATTTTAGAAAGAAAGGCAAGCTCGACTGCGGATGGTTCTCAACGATCGCGAACAAGCTCATATTTCGCGACTGCCAGGTGAAGGTTACGCGCGATACAACCAGCACGGCGCTCATGGGAGTCCGCAACTACTATCAGAAGCATGACCGGCTCGAGGGCACGATCAGTAAGCAGAGCGAAACCTATGCAGCTCCTCGCAAACAACTTGACTATCGGTTTCAGGCGAACCAGGGCCCTGTCGTGCACATCACGATTGAGGGCACAAAGATCTCGAACGCCCGAAAGAAGCTGCTCGTGCCGGTGTACGAGGAGTCGGCCGTCGATCGCGATCTTGTGAACGAGGGTGCTTTCAACATCCGCGACTATCTGCAGCGTAAGGGCTACTTCGATGCACAGGATTCCGTGAGGCTGCTGGGCCGCGGAACCAACAACGTGACCGTGGACTACACGGTAAATCCCGGCAGACGGCACACCGTCCGATCGGTCAGGATCGAGGGCAACAAGTACTTCAGCGACGCACTTATTCAACAGCAGTTGCGCGTAAAGCGTGCCGATTTGTATGTGCGCAGCGGAACCTACAGTACGCAGCTTGTTGAGGACGATCGCAGTTCAATCGAGGCACTTTATCGAAGCAGTGGATTCACGCACGTCAAGGTGACCTCCGAGGTGAAGGATACTGACAAGACCAGCGCAGGCCAGCCGATGAAGCTCGCCATCATCAATGTGACCTACACGATCGCCGAGGGGGAGCAGCAGAAGTTCGGGAATGTGAATCTTTCAGGTGTGGGTGCCTCACGGCAGGATGCGATCAAGGCTCTTCTCAGCGCAGAGACTGGTCAGCCGTTCTCGCTCATTACGCTCTCAAACGATCGCGACGCGGTGTTGGGCTATTACCTGGCGCATGGGTTTGATCTTGCCCAGGTGGAGATTCAGCAGCTGCCTGATCCAGACAACAACGACCGCATCAATGTGACATTGGCGGTCTCGGAAGGGCACCAGGTCACGATCGATCACGTGCTGCTCTCCGGTCTTGTACACACGAGGCCGGGAGTTGTGCAGCAGCAGTTACTGGTGCATGCGGAAGATCCGCTGGATCAGTCTGCGCTGCTGCAAACGCAGCGCAACCTCTACAACCTTGCGCTCTTCAACGAAGTAAACACAGCGGTGCAGAATCCCACCGGCAACGCTCCGTCAAAGAACGTGCTTGTTCAGCTCAGGGAGGCAAAGCGGTGGGACGTGACCTACGGCTTCGGCTTCGAGGCGCAGACAGGAACACCCACTCTCGGGCCTGGGCAGAAGCAGGGACAGACTGCCGCGCAGAACGGAAAGGCCGGTGTAAGTCCGCGCGGATCGATTGATATTTCGCGCATCAACTTCCGCGGAACGCAGCAGTCGCTGACGCTGCACACAACCTTCGGTCTGCTTGAAAAGGTGGCGACGCTGACCTTCAACAATCCGCAGTTCCTCGGCAAACCAAGCTTCACGGCGGCTGTATCGGGCGGCTACTCCAATGTGCAGAACATCACCACGTTTCAGGCCTCTACGCTGCAGGGCGATTTCCGCGTCACGCAGAAGTATAAGAAGGCGGACACTGTCATTTACGACTTCCTGTATCGCCGTGTGTCAGTGAACCCCAACAGTTTGGAGATTACGCCGAACCTGATCCCGCAACTCTCACAACCTGTAACGGTTGGCGGCCCGAGCATTACATACTTCCATGACACCCGCGATCCTAGCCCGGTCGATGCTGGCCGCGGAGAGTATTACTCGCTTCAGGAGTTTGTATCGTCTTCCAAATTCGGCGCGCAGACGGACTTCAACCGACTGGACATGTCGTACTCGTCGTACTACAGCTTCGGCAACAAAAAATATATCTTCGCTCGCAACACGCGCGTAGGTTTCGAAAATACTTTCGGTTCGACTGGAAGCGGCCAGACGATCGGCGTCGTGAACTGCCAAGGCAATCTCTTCTTCACGAATGCGACCTGCAATCCGGTACCCCTGCCGGAGCGTATGTATGCGGGCGGAGCGACATCGCATCGGGGTTTTGGAATCAACGGTGCGGGTCCACGCGATCTCACCACGGGATATCCGGTCGGCGGTTCCGCTGTGGTCGTCAACAGTCTGGAGCTGCGCATGCCGCCGCCTACGCTTCCTTTGGTCGGCAATAGCATTTCATTCGTGCTCTTTCATGACATGGGCAACGTCTTCCGCTATTCCAGCGACATGTTCACGAGCATCAAGCACTTCCGCCAGCCCGATCAGCAAACCTGCTACAACCTTCCGGCGAAGGGCACACCCGATGAAACTGGCACATGCAATTTCAATAACTACCAGCACGCTGCAGGACTGGGGCTGCGGTACAAGACTCCGGTTGGGCCTATCCGCCTGGACTTCAGCTGGAACCTGAATCCCACGGTCTACCCGGTCATTTACGACTACACCACGACCCCGCCGCATGTCGGAAAGGCCGGGCACTTCAACTTCTTCTTCAGCATCGGACAGGCGTTCTAAGCGGCGATGAACAGAGCTATCGAGGTCGGAGGTTGGTCGCGAGCAAAGGGCGCCCTTGTCCTTGCAGTGATGCTTTGCGTATGGATGGGGTGCGGTGGCCCGGTCGCGGCGCAGTCGGCAAGCTCTTCCACGACAAACCCGGCGCCGATGCCTGCGACGACGGCCCAGCCGCAGATTCCTGCGCCTTCGACTGCGCCAGCCGCCGCGCCTCCGGCAACACCGTCGATGATGCCGCGGGTGCCCGGCACTGAGCTTGATCGGGTGGTCGCGATCGTGAACGATGACCTGATCCTTGACAGCGATGTGAACGAAGAGTTGCGCCTGCAGGCATTCGATCCGTACCACACCCAGTCTGAACTCTCCCCGACACGCGCCATCGAGAGGCTCATCAATCGTGCGCTGATTCTCCAGCAGCTGAAGCTGCAACCGCTGGAGCAACCGTCTGACGCGGAGGTGAAGAAGGAGATCAATCGACTGCGCAAGGACATTCCGGCGTGCAGCCGGTATCAGTGCCAGACTAAGCCCGGATGGGACCACTTTCTCTCCGATCACGGCTTCACCGAGGACTCGTTCTTCACGCGGTGGAAGGAGCGCATGACGGTGCTCTCCTTCATCGAAGAGCGCTTCCAGATGGGCATCAACATCACGCCCGAGCAGATTCAGAGCTACTACGAGAAGACGCTGGTGCCGGAATACCAGCGGCAGCACGCGCCGGCGCCGAAGCTGGACGGGGTATCGGACCAGATCCGCGAGGTGCTCCTGCAGCAGCAGGTCAGCAACCTGCTGCAGGATTGGCTGAAGAGCTTGCGCGCGCAGGGCAGTGTCGTGGTGCTGCACCCGGGAGAGGAGGCGCCATGAGCGAAACTTCACAAGCCACATCTGGCGCTCCGCAGAAGCCGGTGCGGCGCTCGCGCGTGCGGCGAACCCTTGGCTGGATCGGCGCATCCATTCTGGTCTTGCTGATCGTGCTGGTGCTTGGATTCTCGTGGTACACGACGACATCGGACTTTCAGCGCCGGGTGGGCGAAAAAGTCGTCAGCGTGCTCGAGGATTCGACCGGCGGCAAAGTCGAGCTGGGCCATATCTCGTTCAATCTGTGGCATCTCGCCATTGAGGCGGACAATCTGGTGATTCATGGCACCGAAGGTCCAGGTGAGATGCCTTACCTCTCCGCCGCGAAGATCCTCCTGCGTTTGCGCATCCACACGTTCCTGTCGCACACGGTCGGCAAAGGTCCGCAATCGCATGTTGCGCTGAACTATCTTCGTGTGGAAGAGCCGCACCTTCACCTGATCATCGACAAGAACGGCAACACGAATCAGCCCGTTCCCAAGCATCCTTCCACGAGCACCGAGCCGGTTCAGGACACACTACTCGATCTGCAGGCCAGCGAGGTTGAGTTGGCGAACGGTCTCGCAGTGATAAATGATCGCGCGATTCCATTTGACGCCGCAGCGAAGGACCTCAATGCACAGGTGCGCTACCTCACCTCGAGCGATCGTTACGGCATCACGATCGATCTTGCCGACCTGCGCACGCGCATGATGACGGAGCCCGAAGTGCAGTCGCGGCTGCACATGGAGATGCAGTTGGGCCGCGATATCGCGCAGTTGACGAGCTTGGACTTTGACACGGGCATGAATTCGCATCTCAAGGCAACCGGACTGTTCCAGCACTTCGCGCATCCGGAATGGCAAGCCACTGTCAGCGGCGAGCTTGCGCTGAAGCAGGTCGGCTATCTCGCCGGCCTGGACGGTTTTGAGGACGGAACCGTCGGGCTCAACGTACAAGGGCGCAACTGCACGGTGACGCCGCAGGTTGCGCAGAAGAATCCTCACTTCTGGCAGAGACACAAACACCCCCGCGTGCCACCCGGGGCGAAGATGCTTCCTCCCAGTCCAGACTGCACTGCGGGCTATCTGCTGGTGGGGGATATCCGGTTGCGCAGAGCAGCCTATCGCATCCCTTCGGTGCGCGTGGCTGGTGTGGATGCGAATGCGCAGCTCCGCGTGACGCCTACTGAGCTTCTCTTCACGGCACTGACAGGAACGCTGCCTGGCGGCGGCCGCATTGAGGGCGAGCTGAAGATCGAGAACTGGCTCGGGGAGATTCCGCCGAATACGCCGGCAAAGTCTGCAACGACCGTCGCCGCTGCCACAACAGCGAACACAGCGGCCAAGAATGTTAATGCGAAGCCGCCAATCGAGTCCGTGAAGCTTCCCTCCGCGCAGCGTGCACACGCCTTCATGACGGTGACGGTGAAGGGGATCACACTGCGCACAATCATGGACATCACGGCGCCGGAGCATTACGGCGACCTGGGTCTGGATACCGCGATCAACGGTCCTGTAGAGGTGGAATGGGGCGGACCTGCGACCGATATGCCCAGCTCCGTGCAGGTGGATGCGAACCTCAAACTCGCGCCAAGCGGAGTTCGACGCAAGGGCGCATCGGAAAATATTCCAGTTTCAGGCGTCGTTGTCGCCCACTACGACGGCCGCTCGCAAGTCGTGAACATCAAGACGGTGAATGTGCACACGCCGGCAACCGTACTGGTCGCCAATGGAGTGCTCGGTGTCAACAATGGCGATCCCCTCACCAATCTGCAGGTGAATATGCAGGTGCACGACCTCGCCGAGTTCGATCAGACGCTGCAGACTCTTGGGTTCGAGGCGAACGGCAAGCGAGGCAGCGCTGCGATTCCCGTGGACCTGCACGGCACGATGAGCTTTGTGGGCACTGCGAAGGGCGCGGTGCGAACGCTCGATGTGAAAGGACACCTCGAGGCGAACGACCTGCTCGTGCATCTCGGCAGCGAGGCTGACATTCATGTCGACTCCGTCGTCGCCGATGCCGAGTATGCGCCTAATACAGGCCTGGCCATCGCTTCGTCGACCATCACGCGCAATACCGCGGTGCTGAACGTATCGGGGACCTTCCATCCGCATCGAGTCGTTTCCCGGCGCGGTGTTGTCTCCTACGTCTGGGACAATGACCTCGGCCTCGATGTAACGGCGAGGCTGGCAAACGCGCAAGTCGCCGACCTGCTGGAGATCGCTGGCCAGCGGGAAAAGGTGAAACTGACCGGCACCGCGAACATCGACGCACATGCAATGGGCACTTTGCGCAGTCTTGCAGGTTCGGGCAACGTGACGCTGACGAATGGTGAGGCCTACGGGGAGCCATATCAGACGATTGCCGTCGACATCAGTGCACAGGGAACGCAGGTCAATGCAACGCGTCTCCTCGTGCAGGCGCACGACATGACGATTCGCGGCAGGGGAAGCTATGACATCGCCAGCAAGCATGTGGCGGCGCACATCGCTGGCAAGAATCTGCGCCTATCGAAATTCAAGCTTGTACAGGATGCGAATCCTGATGCAGATGCGGTGGTTTCGCTGAACGTCGATGCGGACGGAACCCTTCAGGAGCCCAATCTTCGCGCAGAGGTTCAGCTCGCTGACGTCACGTATCAGGGGAAAAAGCTCGGTGTACTCTCGCTGAATGCGAACAGCGTTGGTACCATCCTGGATTATCAGATACAGTCCACGCTCATCGGAGCGCACATCGCCGCGAACGGACGCACCTCATTGCAAGGTAATTACGCTACACAGGCGCAAATGACGCTGACCGGCCTTAATGTGGCCAACCTCCTCGACCTCTTTGGGCCGGGCTCCATCAAGGCAAGCTCGCAGATTAACGGCACAATAAATATCAGCGGACCTGCCGCGCACCCGGAGCAGATGACGGGTACAGCGGAGCTGACCCCATTTGATGTGGCGTTCCAGAACATCCACCTCACTGCGCAGGGCCCGATCCGTGCAAGCCTGCGGAACGGCGTCGCATCGCTCGATCAATTCCACGTCACCGCCCCTGACACAAATCTGCAGGCGAGTGGAACCGCGAAGATCTTCGGGGACAGCAATCCGGACGGTGGTCCTCTGAGCATCAAGGCCAATGGAAATCTCAACCTGCGCCTCATCCGCACGATTAATCCGGACTACATTACCTCGGGCAACGTAACGCTCGACCTCGGTGTGCAGGGCCGAGTGAAAGACCCGTCCCTCACTGGCACGCTGAAATTCGACAGAGCCAACGTCGCGATGGACGGCGTCCCCAACGGTTTGAGCGATCTGTCTGGCACGATGGTGTTCAACCAGAATCGTCTTGAGGTGCGCGATGTCAGCGGTACCTCAGGTGGCGGCAAGGTGACGCTTGGCGGCTTCGTCGCCTACCAGCACGGCCTTTCCGCGGATCTGACGGCGAGCCTTGATACCGTGCGGCTGCGGCTCTATGGCTTGAGTTCCACTGCGAACGCCTCGTTGCGCCTGCAGGGTGGTCCGCAGAGCCTTGTACTCTCCGGCAACATATTGATTACGCGATTTGGTATTGGACAGGATGTGGACTTCGCCGCCTTTGCCGGTGGGGGTGGTATTCCGACGCCGCCTGATCCAACAGCGTTCAGCAACAAGGTTCGCCTCGACGTGCATGTTGCAAGCTCTCCGCAACTCGACTTTCAGAACTCGTACGCCAAGCTGGCAGGGACAGTCGACCTGACGGTGCGCGGCACCATTGCTCAGCCGTCCATTCTGGGATCCATCCGCATCACGGACGGCAGCGCGACCTTCGCCGGCACGAAGTATGAGCTCGAACGCGGCACTATCTACTTCAGCAATCCCGTTCGCATTGATCCTTCCATCGATCTCGATGTCTCCACGCGCGTGGAGAACTACGACATCACGATCGGCATTCACGGCGACATGACAAACCTGAAGCCGACCTATCGCTCGTCTCCGCCCCTGACCGAAGCAGACATTTTCAACCTGCTCGCACTCGGCCGGACGCAGGAGGAGTCGCGGATCAATTCGCAGCAGCAGCAGCAAGCCGGACAGGATCCGACTACTAGTGCATTACTCGGAGGTGCGCTGAACGCGACGGTATCGAGCCGTGTCAGCAAGTTGTTCGGCGCGGGATCCATCAAGATCGATCCGGCGTTTGTCGGCACGCTCGGCAACTCCACTGCCCGCATCACGGTGCAGGAGCCGCTGTCGAAACAGCTCACTCTTACCTATGCAACCAACGTCAACCAGTCCGCCCAGCAGTTCCTCTCGCTTCAGTATCAGATCAGCGAGAACAAATCGATCGTTGTCACACGCGACGAATCCGGCGTCTTTTCGATTGTCTATAAAATTCGCCAGCGGTATCGTTGAGCGGGCGAAGATATTGACGATATGCGACTTGACCGCGCGCATCTAATAGTCTTTCGCGATCCGTCGGTTCGGAGGAGGAAGGTCGATGAAAAGATACACCCGCGTCTTCGTCGGTATCATCTGCGCATTATTGATGGCTGCAACGGTTCCTGCTACCTGGGCCCAAAAAGGGAGCGACGCTCAGATCCAGGCTGATGCTCAGAAGCAACTCGGCAACAAGAAATTCAGTGGAGTGCATGTGCAGGTGCAGAACGGGGTCGTGCACCTTACGGGCCAGGTGGAACGCTACATGGACAAGGCCGATGCTCAGAAGCGGATCGAGAAGCTGAAGGAGGCCTCAAGTGTCCGCAACGATATCGACGTGGCGGGTTCAGGGAGCGTTTCGGATGCCCAACTTTTAGAGAAGCTCTCCAAGGCTTTGGTCTATGACCGCCAGGGTTACGGTACGCAACCCTTCAACAGCCTCGCTCTGCAGGTTCATAGTGGCGTTGTTGATGTCTCCGGTCTGGTCGTGCAACCCGTTGACAAGGATTCCGCGTTAGGCCTGATCGGCAATACGCCAGGTGTACGCGACGTCATCGACCACATTACGGTCGCTCCCCTCTCTCCGGCGGACGATCGCATCCGTCTTGCAGAGTACCGCGCCATCTACGACTATCCCCAGTTCAAGAAGTACCAGATCAATCCGGCCAAGCCCATTCGCATTGTCGTTGTAAATGGTCACGTCACCCTGACCGGCGTTGTCGACAATACCGCCGATCGCAATATAGCGGGGCTTCGAGCCAACGGTGTGCCCGGCGTCTTCTCCGTGCAGAACAATCTGCAGGTGGCCGGACAAGCCGAGCGCTAACCGTATGAGTGTGCGGTTGTAGAGCGGTTCTCAATCCCTTCGCGTAGCATTGTTGATGGAATGAGATCTGTTCTGAATAGCACACGCGTGACCCTCGAGATGATCAAGTGGGAGCACTCAATCTTTGCGCTCCCGTTTGCTCTCACCGGCGCCGTGCTGGCCGCGGGCGGATGGCCTCCGCCGCGCGTGCTGGGCTGGATCATCGTTTGCATGGTGGGTGCGCGTACGGCCGCGATGGCCTTCAATCGCCTCGTGGATGCGGAGATCGATGCGGTGAACCCGCGCACCGCAGCGCGTGCGATTCCCGCCGGACGTGTCTCGCGGGGCTTTGTCATCACCTTCACCATCGTCGCCTCCGCAGTCTTCTTTCTGGGCGCCGCGATGCTAAACCGGCTCGCGCTTGAACTGGCTCCGCTGGCCCTCGCGATCGTCTTCGCCTACAGCTACATGAAGCGCGTCACACGGTGGTCGCACCTGGTCCTGGGGCTCTCGCTTGGAATCGCTCCGGCAGCGGCGTGGATTGCGGTGCGCGGTTCGCTCTCTCTCAAAGGCGTGCTCCTTACGGGAATCGTCCTGCTATGGGTGGGCGGGTTCGACGTGCTCTACGCCTGTCAGGATTTTGAGCATGATCGCCGCGTCGGCCTCTACAGTGTGCCGCAGGCGTTCGGCCTGCGTGGTGCGTTCTGGATCGCGCGCATCATGCACGCTGCAATGGCGGTGCTGCTCTTCGTGATGCTGCACGCGTTCGCTCTGGGTCCGGTGGCTCTTGTTGGCGTC
Source organism: Acidobacteriaceae bacterium (assembly GCA_035605855.1). Taxonomy (GTDB): domain Bacteria; phylum Acidobacteriota; class Terriglobia; order Terriglobales; family Acidobacteriaceae; genus Granulicella. The sequence goes on from DATNGO010000054.1 coordinate 19,333, forward strand.
GTGATCTGTGTCGCGCTGCTCGCCTATGAGCACGCCATCGTAGCGCCTGGCGACCTCCGCCGGCTCAATGCGGCATTCTTCACACTCAATGGCGTCATTTCCGTGGTCCTGTTCGTCTTCATCGCCGCGGACGTCCTGCGCCGGTGACAACAGTCCGACTTGATCTTCCTTGACAAAGAAAGGGGCTCGCTGGGATCCAGCAAGCCCCGTCGTCCTTCCAGCATGGCCATGGGCCGGCGCCGGAGATTTTTTAGTCTTTTGTCTCGTCGCGGTGGCGATTCACCTTGTCTTTGACGTGCTCCTTCACATTCTGCGCAGTCGATGTAATCCTTTCCCGGACGTCGTGCGCCTCAGCCTGTGTTACGTGCGACCTGCGGTTCTGCTCGTCGGCGACAGCGTTCTTCACTGTGCCCACTGCCTGTTCCGCATGTCCCTTCACCTGCTGAGCCGCACCGCGATTTGCCATCGACTGGTTGTTCATTGCTTCCCCAACCGACTGCTTAATCTTTCCCGCAACCTCGTCGAGCTTGCCTTTGGCTTTATTCTCCATTCCGGTCTTCATGCCAGTCTCCTTTTCGTGCACGGGCTCGTCGCACCCTTGGCCCTCAGCATTGTTAGACGCCTCGACGTCCAGAGAGAAGATTGAAGATGAGAATGATGATTGCGAGTACCAGGAGCAGATGAATCCAACCGCCAAGCGTGTAGCTGCTTACCAGGCCGACAATCCAAAGAATGACAAGAATGATGGTGATCGTCCAAAGCATAGATACGGCTCCTTGTGATAGGTAACCCCGGGAAGGGTCACTTTGACGACGCCGTCTCGGCGGCATTCGCTAAGGTAAGTTGCGGCGGATTATGCTGAGGTTGTCCCAAACGGATAGATATATCTGCAATTAAGGAACCAACCCCTGAGCGATCAAACAACACATCGTGACGAGACAACTCGCGCGACTCCTTCGCCATCACGCCGCCGGGTCGCCATCCAGGGCGAGCGCGGCTCCAACAGCCACATGGCTGCTCTCGAACTCACACCCGACTGCGAGGTTCTGCCTTGCTCGGTGTCGACGGACGTTTTCGCCGCGCTTCTTAATGGCCACGCGCAATGCGCCGTGCTCCCCATTGAGAACACGCTGCACGGCTCCGTCACCGAGCATTACGATTTGCTGCTCACTAATCCCGTGCGCATCGACGCGGAAGGCCTTCTGCGGATTCGCCACAACCTGATCGCTGCGCCCGGCGTTGATTTATCCGCGATCCGCACCGTGCTCTCGCATCCGGTCGCGCTTAGCCAGTGTCGCAAGTTTCTCTCCAGCTTCACGCAGGCTCGTGCGCTGCCGTTCTACGACACCGCGGGCAGCGTCAAGCACATTATGGCGGAGTCGCTCGAGGACACTGCCGGTCTCGCCCCGGAACTCGCCGCCGAGGAGTACGGTGCCCATATCCTGCTGCGCGGCGTCGAAGACCACGCCCAGAACGTCACTCGATTCCATGTTCTCCGCCGGTCCGAGGAGCCAGCTCCTTCCGCCGAACCTGACAAGCTCAGCGTCGCCTTCGCACTCGACCACCGGCCCGGGACCCTGGTAAAGGCGCTGCAGGCGCTGGCCTCGGCCGGCGTGAACCTCACCCGCATCGAGTCGCGTCCGGTCCCCGGTCAGCCGTGGGAGTACGTCTTCTTTGTTGAATTCCGTTTCGCAGACGCGGCTGCCGCCGATGCAGCCCTTAAGGCCCTGCGTTCGGAAGCCCGAACCGTCCGCGAGCTCGGCCGCTACAAAGCGGCTGTGACTTCGGTCACGTCCTAACCTGAGAAGCCTTCATTGCAGTTAAGACAGCGCAAGGACCCCGACCCGGGTCCTTGGGTTGATTAAGACGAGCAGCTGCTGGCTGTTAGAAGTGCAAATCCGGCAGCACTTGAAAGATGTAGACGCCAACCACGACGAATGTCATCACCACGGCCGCACCGCCCAGGCCCTGGTAGTAGGGCCGGAGCTTATCGACGCGCGCAACGATCTCGTCATGTTCCCTGTGTTCCATCGATATATGACTGCTGTCGTCGCTCAGGAACAGCTGGTCGGTTTCGTGTTGGGTGAGTGTGGCGCGGTAAATCATCACTGCGATGAAGCCAATGACGGAGGCGCCCCAAAGAACGATTAGGATCGGGAGCACGTGCATGGCGGAAGGTCCCCCAGAGTCGAAAGAGTCTGGTCCGGAATACCGGGCGGGTCCGATTTATGAGCCTCGGGCTCGTGGGGTAAGCTGGGCCGCCAAAATCATACGCCTCGCGATGTTGCGTGGAAAGAGCCTCCCCAGCCCGCACCCGCTGTGATGCCGGGCCGCCAACGGCCTGTCAATTGCCCCCAGAAGTGCCCTGATCGTCCGAAACCTTGTCCCTGCAAGGGCATCCAATTGGTAAGATGCTCAGGTCGCCACAGACGCTCGACGGCTTGCTTGGCTGACATCCTGTAGCTACACTGAGAGTTGTGCTCCCGGAACGGGCCGTTGCCCGTTTTTGAGGGCAAAAAGAGAGGTTTCCCATGTCCACCGCCGCCACGCCGGTTGCTGAAGTTGTTACGGGCAGTCCCGAAACGCCCCGCAAAAACCCTGTCGAGCTGACCGATTCCGCCATCACCAAGGTCAAGGAGATTATGGCGACCCAGGATCCGATCCCTGCCGGTCTGCGCATCGGTGTGGTGGGTGGGGGCTGTTCCGGCTTCCAGTACTCCATGAGCTTTGAGAACCAGGCCGGCATGATGGACAAGGTCGTCAAGTTCGGCGATCTGAAAGTCTTCGTCGACGCCACCAGCGCCATGTACCTCAACGGCTGCACCGTCGACTACGTAGAGACGCTCGAGGCCGCGGGCTTCAAGTTCGAGAACGCCCAGGTGAAGTCCACCTGCGGCTGTGGGTCGAGCTTCAGCGTCTAGTTCGCTCCTGAAAGCCAGCCCCGAAAAGTTGCAGCGTGGCCTCACCCTTCCGGTGGGGCCTTCGCATTAGGAGCAAACGCGCCCGCCGTCCGTCTATAAGAAAGGTAGCCAGGCACTAAGATAGCTAGCGAGCCTCCAGACGGGCAGAGCATTTCTCTTCATGACAGAGTTCACAATCCGCCTCGCCGACGAACGCGGCCGCATCCAGGAGCAGACCCACGCCGCCGCGACCGCAGAAGAGTTGCGCGCCCGTTTTACGCAGGCCGGCTATCTCGTCTACTCTGTCAAGCCGCGCACCGGCCTGGCCGGAGGATCGAAGCGCAAGGTCAAGCTGGAGCCGTTTCTCATCTACAACCAGCAATTTCTGACGCTCATCCGCGCGGGCCTGCCCATCCTCAGTTCGCTGGATCTGCTGGCCAAGCGCCAGAAAAATCCCATTTTCCGCGCCCAGCTTGAGGATGTCGCGGCTCGTGTCAAGACCGGCGAATCCATCTCCTCGGCCTTTGAAGCCCAGGGCAGCTTCCCGCTGGTCTACACCGTCACGTTGCTGGCCGGCGAGCGCTCCGGAAACCTCGAAGAGGTTCTGCAGCGCTACCTCGACTTCCAGCGCGTCTCGCTGACCTTCCGCAAGAAGCTGAAGTCCTCACTCATCTATCCCGTCTTTCTCATCATCATGGTGATCGGCCTCTTAACCTTCATGATCACCTTCGTCGTTCCGCGGTTCGCGCAGCTTTATGACCAACTGGGAACCCAGCTCCCCAGCCTGACGCTCCTCCTTCTCGGCATCGGCAAGGACGTGCAGCATTACGGCATTTACATCGGCCTGCTGCTGGCGCTCATCGTTTACCTCGCCGTCCGCTGGACCCGCACCGATTCCGGTGCGAATTTCGTAGATCGTGTTCGAATCGGCACTCCGGGTCTGGGCCAGGTCTGGCTCAAGTACCAGGTCGGCCTCTTCTCACGCACGCTCGCCACGCTGCTCACTGGTGGCCTCCCGCTGGTTCCCAGCCTGGAGACCGCGGCCCGCTCCATCGAATCGCGGCAGATCTCCAAGGCCGTCTATACCTCGGTCGAAGGCGTCCGGGAAGGACAGGGCCTCGCAACCAGCCTTGAGGAGACCGGCGTTTTCCCTGAACTCTCCGTTGAAATGATCGAGGTCGGCGAATCGACTGGCGCTCTTCCCGCCATGCTCAACTCCGTCGCCGAGTTCTTCGAAGAGGATGTGCAGACCCAGCTCGCCGCCATCATGAGCCTTATCGAACCGCTGATCCTGATCGGCATGGGCCTCGTCGTCGTCACCATCCTGATCGCTCTCTACGAGCCGATCTTTAGTCTGGGCAACATTGGCGGCTAGCTGTACGCTTGCCACGCAAGGAGTCTGAACCAAATGGCTACCCCCGTAGCAACCCCGCTCCCCAACGACTCGCTCAACGAAGCCGAGCGCGCTGAACGTCTCGCACGCCGCTATCACGCTGAGTTCGTCGACCTGAAGCACTTCAAGATCCAGCACGAGCTCTTCAAGTCTGTACCGGTCGACATGATGTTCCGCTACAACTTCGTGCCGCTCGAGCAATCCACCGACGGCCGCCTCGCCATCGCCGTTGCCGACCCATCGAAGCTCATGGTGATCGACGAGATCGCCGGCCTGCTCGGCACACGCATCATCACCCGCGTCGCCACGCTCTCCCAGATCACCGACCTCCTCAAGAAGACCGAGCAGTCGCAGCGCGTTCTCGACGAAGCTACCGAAGGCCTCGCCTTCGACGTCCTCACCGGAGAGGACACCGCCGACGAGAACATCTCCATCGAAAAGCTGGCGGCCGACGACGACATCTCGCCCATCATCCGTCTCGTCGACACCACCATCTTCACTGCCCTCGAGCGCCGCGCTTCGGACATCCACCTCGAGACCTACGACGACTCGCTGCTCGTCAAGTACCGCATCGACGGCGTGCTCCAGCAGGCCATGGCGCCCATCGCGCGCGAGCACCACCAAACCATCCTCTCGCGCATCAAGGTCATGAGTGAGCTGGACATCGCCGAGCGCCGCGTCCCTCAGGACGGGCGCTTCCGTGTGCGCTACAAGGGCCGTCTTATCGACTTCCGCGTCAGCATCATGCCCACCGTGCATGGCGAAAACGCCGTGCTCCGCGTGCTCGATAAGGAGTCGATGTCGGAGAAGTTCACCAACCTCTCGCTCGACGTCGTCGGCTTCGCAGACGACGATCTGCGCCGCTTCCGCCGCTACATCAAGGAGCCCTACGGCATGGTGCTCGTCACCGGTCCCACCGGCTCCGGCAAAACCACCACGCTCTACGCCGCGCTCAACGAGATCAAGTCCGAAGAGGACAAGATCATCACGATCGAAGACCCGGTCGAGTACCAGATCCGCGGCATCACGCAAATTCCCGTCAACGAGAAGAAGGGTCTCACCTTCGCGCGCGGTCTGCGTTCCATCCTTCGCCACGACCCCGACAAGATCCTCGTTGGTGAGATTCGGGACGCCGAGACCGCGCAGATCGCCATCAACTCAGCGCTCACCGGCCACCTCGTCTTCACCACCGTGCACGCCAACAACGTCGTCGACGTCCTCGGCCGCTTCCTCAACATGGGCGTCGAGCCCTACAACTTCGTCTCCGCGCTCAACTGCATACTCGCTCAGCGCCTGGTCCGCACCATATGTGACTTCTGCCGCCGCGAGGTCACCTACACTGACGCCGAGCTTGAGCTCAACGGCCTCGACCCCGCCGAATGGCGCGGCTTCCGGTTCCAGGAGGGCCCTGGCTGCATCGAGTGCGCCGGCACCGGCTACCGCGGCCGCTCCGCCATCCACGAACTCCTCGAGCTCGACGACGAGATCCGCGAGATGCTCCTCGAGAAGCGTCCCGGCTCCGAAATCCGCAAAAAAGCCCGCGAAAAGGGGATGAACTTCCTGCGCGACTCCGCTCTCGAGCGCGTCCGCGCCGGCGTCACGACACTCCGCGAGATCAACAAGGTAACGTTCATTGAAACAGGACGTTAGCCGGCATATTGCTCTCCGGCCGATTCGTCCAACGTATTGAACCGTCACAGCCCAACCCGGGAGCCAGCACAGCACGATAGTCTAATGAGAGCCTCTCGATGAACCTGCTCCCCAAAGCCTCCGGAAGCCGCCCGCGCCTCGCCTGCGAGATCGCACCCGAGGGTGTGACGGCCGCGCGCGCTGCCCTCTCCGACGGCCCACTCGAGTCCGTCGCGCGCGTCCCGCTGGCTCCCGGCGCCGTCATGCCCGGCCTCAAGCCCGGCAACCTCCCTGACCGCGTTGCAGTCATCGCAGCCATTCGCCGCGCCCTCGAATCCATCGACGTCCGCCCCAACAGCCGCGGAGCTGATCTCACCATCGTCATCCCTGACGCCGCCGTACGCGTCCTCCTGCTCGACTTCGACGCACTCCCCGCCAAGCTCACCGAGGCCTTGCCCATCGTTCGCTTCCGACTCAAGAAGCTCGTGCCCTTTGAGGTTGACGACGCCATCGTCAGCTTCCAGGTCATGAGTTCCACGCGAGCCGCCGTCCGAGTGCTGGCGGTAGCCATCCCGCGCGACATCCTCCAGGAGTACGAGACCGCTGTCCGCGAAGCCGGCTTTGAACCCGGCGCCGTGCTCCCCAGCACCCTTGCCGCGCTGGCTGGCGTCGCTGCGGCCGAACCCTCGCTCGTGGTCAACGCCGGCACCACAGCTGTGACTACCGCGATCACGCAGGATGGCATTCTGCTCCTCCATCGCAGCGTTGACCTTCAGCCGGCTGCTTCCGGCGTCGATCCTGCGATTCCGCCGCAAGTGCAGCAGCTCTCTCCCGACGAACTCACCTACGAGATCGCGCAGGCCGTCAGCGTCGCTGTCGCCTACTTCGAGGACACTCTCTTCACACCGCCGTCCACCATCTTCAGCGCGGGCGCGCTCACTGCCGACGGACTGCGTCATGTCCTCAGCGGGAATGGTTACAGCGAAGCCGAAGCGGTCCGCGTGCGCGAGCTCATCGACGCCTCGGCCTTCTCTGCCGGCGCCGTCACCGGATCGATCCCGCGCGGCTCGCTCGCCGGCGTTGCAGGAGCGCTGCGAAGCTGATCATGCGCATCTCCATCAATCTCGCCACGCACCCGTTTGTTGAGCTCCGGCCAGTCTTTCTGCGGCTGCGACTGCTCATGGTGCTGCTCGCGGCCGTCGCCATCGCGCTGGGCGTCTGGTCTCACTTGCTCCAGCAGCGACTCGATCACGCCACCGCGCAGATGGACGCGCTCCGCAACCAGACCATCGCCGCGCAGCAGGAGCGGCTGCACAACGAAGCCCGCATGCGCCAGCCCGTCAACGCCGCTGTGCTGGATCGCGCACACTTCCTCAACGCTCTCTTCCTGCAGAAAAGCTTCTCCTGGACTGCCGTCATGATGGACCTCGAGAACGTGCTGCCCACCGGCGTGCAGGTCACATCGATCGAGCCCCAGGCCACGCCCACGGGCGATGTCATCATTCGCCTCCGCGTCTCTGGCGAGCGCGATCGCGCCGTCCAGCTCGTCCGCAACCTCGAGCACTCGCGCCGCTTCCTGCAGCCGCGTCTTAGCGGCGAGGCCGCGCAAGCCAAAGAAACGAACGCGCAGCGCCCCGGCGCCTTCCGTCAGCCGCAGATGAACGTCCCTGCCGGCCCTCCGGGCGTCGAGTTCGACATCCTCGCCAACTACAACCCGCTGCCTGAAGGTGAGTCCTACACCAGGCCGTCAACGGCGAAACATGCATCCTCAAGTCCGGCTGCCGTCAGAGGAGGTGAACGATGAGCGCCACCGCTGCCGTTCCGCCGCCAAGCCGCTCTTCGCTGTTGCGTCATACTCCGCGCGTCACCACGCGCGCACGCGCTCTGCTCACCGCGGTCAACCTGCACTACGCCGGCGTTGCTGCGCTGCTCGCCGTCGTGCTGTACATGGTTGTGCACCTGCTCTTTCTATCGGAGTCGCTCAAGTCACATAACGCCGACGCGCTCAACCAGCAGCGCACCTTGCTTACCACGGCGCGCCTGCAGGCGCAGCCGCTGCGCGGTCTCGACTCAAAGATCACCGCCTCCAGGCAAGACGCCGACACCTTCTACCAGGAGCGACTGCCCTACGCCTATTCGCAGGTGCTCTCTGAGCTTGGTCATCTTGCGCAGAAGACTGGCGTGCGCTGGGCTAATGCGCAATACGCGCAGCAGCCTGTTCTGAACAGCGAATATGCGCTGACTGAACTGCACATCGATGCAAGCGTCTCGGGAGACTACCGTCCCATCGTCGAGTTCATCAACAATCTCGAGCGCGACAAGATGTTCTTCGTCATCAGCGGAATCAACCTCTCCGGCCAGCAGGCCGGAACGGTGAACCTGCGCATCCGGCTAACAACTTATCTCCGCACACCCAACGCGACGGAAGCTTCTGCGCAGCCCGCGGCCGAGCCTGCACCCACCGGAGGTGCACGGTGAAGGCCGGTGCAGAGAACCGCAAGAAGACAATTGTCGCGGGAGCACTCGGGGCGGTTGCCCTGTGCTGCATCTTCTACGCATACAGCGCGCTCTTCGGCGGCAACTCCAGCGCACCTCCGCCCACCGTCGCTCCCATCGCGCGGCCCGCGCGTGCTACAAACGCCGCTGCCCCTGCGCAAACAACAACGCAGGCGCCTGCCAACGCTGCTCACACGAGCATACCGGGCGTTGACGCTGCGAAGCTCGCAACCACATCCGCCAGCCTGGACCCTACACTCGACGAGACCGCGATGCACCGCACCGAAAGCCTCGTCTACTCGGGCACGGGACGCAACATCTTCTCGCTCACCTACACGCCGCCACCGCCGCCGATTCCGAAGCACGTGCCGCCTCCGCGTCCGCAACAGATTCAAGTTCCCGTCCCCGTTGGGCCACCGCCTCCGCCGCCTATCAACCTCAAGTTCTTCGGCACGGCCAAGCGGGCCAACGGCCCTGTGCAGGCCTTTCTCCTGCAGGGCGACAACGTCTATCTGGCCTCTGCGGGTGAAATCGTTGCACACAAGTACAAGATTGTCGCCATCAACCTGAACAGTATCCAGGTGGAGGATCTGCAGTACAACAACACGCAGACACTGCAGATGCAGATGCAGTAGATATGCAGACGCGCATCAAACCCGGCTCCCAATCCGCATGCCCCTCTGAACCGGAGGCAGGCTTCATGCTGGTCTTCGTCATCCTGCTCGCCGCGCTGATGCTCATCGCGCTCGCGGTCGCCGCGCCCGTCGTGGCAAAAGAACTTCGCCGCGACAAGGAAGTTGAAAGCGCGCATCGAGCCAATGAGTACGTGCGTGCGATCCGCCTCTACTATAAAAAGTTCAAGACCTATCCGCCGTCGATCGAAGCGCTCGAAAACACGAATAACGTTCGTTTTCTTCGCAAGCAGTACGTAGATCCGCTCACGGGCAAGGCCGACTGGCGCATCATTCACGTCGGCGAGAACAAGACCACGGTGAAGGGCTTCTTTGGCCAGCCGCTCGGCGGGCTGAACACTACCGGCGCGGGAGGCGGCCTCGGCTCTGCTTCGACGCTCGGCACAGGCTTTGGGGGAACACCCTCATCCACCGCCGGACCGACGAGTCCGACCGGCACGACGCCCGGCTCGGCCACCGGATCAACAACCGTCAGCGGGGGTTCCGCGCTCTCCGCGGGGTTTAGCGGGGCCACAATCGGTGGATCGACGCCAGGCTCATCCTCAACCGGAAGCTCGAGTTCCGGTTCAAGCAGCGGACCGGGCGGAGTCGGCCAGATCATGGGCGTCGGTACTGCGAAGACCGGCGCCAGCATCATGAATCCGAACCAGCAAGCCACCTACGAGACCTGGGAGTTCCTTTACGACCCCAAGATCGAACTGCTCTATCAGCAGGCGAATATCCTCGGCGGGGCCGCGGGCGGCAGTGTGAACTCGCAGAGTCTGTCGAACATGGGATCGAGTCCCGGGCAGTCGAATACGCCGGGCGGATCGAACAACAGCGCGCCGGCTCCATCGCAGCCAACTGCGCCGCGGCCGATGTCACCACAGTAAGAAATGAATGTGCGCTAGTGCTTGATGGCGAACATCACCCAGCTCGCGAGGATCACCGCTCCCACGAAGAGCACGAAGCAATAAGCTCCGAAACGGATCATCATCTTCGGCTCGGCGCGTTGCGTGATGCCGAAGACCACTGACGTGAACAGCGAGAACAGAAGCACCGCGCTGAAGTGGCTGAACATCATTACGAGGCCTTCCGTCCGTTCGCAAGCGAGTGCGCATCGACCGCCGCGATGTAGTTCAGCAGTCCGCCGACGACGATGAACTTCGTTCCGTAATCGGCCAGCGTGTTCACCGACGAGGCCGCACCCCAGCCTAACCAGTGGGCCAGCCCGCACAGCAGTCCAAGTCCAAGCTGCCCTGCGAAGCCGAGGATGTCCAGGATGTCACCGGTCGAGGGCGAGTAGATCTTGCCCTGCATCGCAAGCCCGATCAGGAACATGCCGAGAATCGAGAGGAAGAGCAGCAGCGCGCGAATCCACTTGCCGAGGATGAGGTGACCGAGGCCGGGGATGAGCCAGCCGGCAACGAGAACCATCGCGGGAAGGCTCGAGCTCTCTCCTGGAATACGCTGGGCAACCTGCTGTGCGTCTGCAGCCATTGGACTCGATTGTATCAGTGCGTGGTCTGCGACCGTGCCGCGCAGAGGACCTTCTGTTGGTGTGTCAGATGCGCAGCAACTCAGTCTGACGAGGGCCTGTGACCACGGCCTTGCCGGGGCGCGTGATCATGTTCACTTCACTGCGGACGCCGAACTCGCCGGGGAAGTAGATACCGGGCTCGACCGAGAAGCACGTGTTGGGCAGCAGCAGGCGCTCGTCATGCGTCTCGAGGTTATCAAGGTGGGCTCCGTTGCCGTGAATCTCGGTCGAGATGTTGTGGCCGGTGCGATGCGTGAAAAATTCCTCGAGCCCGGCGCTGCGGATAACGTTGCGGGCGGCGTCGTCGGCCTGCCAGCCGGGGATAGGCCGGTTGGCGGCGTAGGCCTGCTCGATGGCGGCGATGGCGGCGTCGCGGGCGGTGCGGACGGTGGTGAAGATGTGGCGCTCGCGTTCGGTGGGCTCGCGGCCGACGACGCCGGTCCAGGTGATGTCGTACCAGACGGCATCAGGGCGGTTGGCGAGCTTGGCGAAGATGTCGATCAGGATGAAGTCGCCGTGGAAGATGGGAGCGGCGCGGAGCTCGGTGGGTTCGTAGTGGGAGTCGGCGGAGTTGGGGCCGGCGGAACAGTTGGGGCCGTGGTCGGTGAAGAGGCCCTCGCGCTGCATGGCATGCCGGAGGAACGACACGACCTCGAACTCGCTGGTGTGATCGCCGCGGCGCGTGCGGTCGTGGATGTGGTTCCAGCCGGCGGCGAGGACGCGGTCGAGTCGCTCCTGCGCGGCGTAGTGCGTGGCGATCTGGTCTTCGGTGAGGACGGCCTCGAAGAGGCTGACAAGATCGGCGGAGCTGACGACGTCCTTGCCGAAGGAGCGGATGAGCTCTACCGTTCCAGCGTCGACCATCGCGACGTACATGATGGCGTTGCGCGGAGAGTACTGCATCGCGATCCTGGTGGAGCCTTCGAGCATCTCAGCGAGATTTTGTTCGAGTTCCTGCCAGGAGGAGTACTGGCGGGCGGTGCCGGGGAGCGGGTCGAGTTTGCCGGACTCGATGCGGTGGACGAGCTTGCGGGGCTCGCCGTGGGCGGGGATGAAGTAGTACCAGCGGCGGGAGACGAAGGAGTCGGGGAGGCCGAGGATGCGGTAGGCGATCGGGTCGCGGTGATGGTGATCGTAGAAGAGCCAGCCGTCGAGTTTCTGATCGCGGATCGCAGATTGGAGGGAGTCGAGGTTCATCCTGACCAGTATGCACCTGTACCCCAGCGAACAAGTTCGCGGGGGACCCCGCCCCCTCCCCGGTGTTTTTGCGCAAAGTCTTCAAAAGAGAAGACTTAGGGGTGGACTTTAAATGCAAAGTCTTGCATCTAAAGAGGTTATCTGCAAAGTCTTGATTGCAAATAACTTGTGCAGCCTTCCGGGTCGAGCAGCGGCGTTAAGCGATGACGCCCGGCGGTAGGCCGGGCGAGAAAACCCTCTATTTCTATTATAAGGGGGTGTGTCAAGCCCTTCCGAGGGAGCAGCTTCCCGGACGCCGAGTGTGTGGGCAAACCTAGTGATCGAAACGCTCGAGGATCGGCCCGAGCAGATAGGCAACGAAGAACCCTCCCGCGTAAATCAGTGCTGAGCACCAGAGAATCACACGGCTGATCCTGCTGACCTCTCCACATGTGTTTGGATCGCCGGCGTCGCATTGTTCGCCGTTTCGCAGCCGAGGGGCGACGACATAGGTCATCACGAAGCTGCCCAGGATCAGAGCTCCCGCGATGCTGAACGTCCAGATCTTGTGCCGTGAGAGGCTGACGAGCCACGGCGCAGCCGAGAGTACCGACGCCACGGCTGTTCCCAGACCAAGAAGCACGAGGATCGAAGGCAGCGCGCAACAGATCAGCGTGCTGAAAGAACTGAAGAGCGAGAAGTAGTTCAGCAGGGCCGCTCGTCTGGCCCTGCGTTCGGGCGCGATTGATGCTGTGCCAGCCATCACTGCGCCTCCGCAATCGAGTCATAGTGCAGCGTGTCGGCGACCTTGCCTTTGGAAGCTTGCGGAAGCGTTCCCGATACAGTCACCGTCTTTCCGAGCAAAGATGCGACATTGCCGCCGGTACCGGTCAAAGCGTACTTGTCCGCTGTTCCGGTCACCTCTAAGACAGGAGCCGCGGCGGTGCCGGTCAGCTTGCCCTTCGCGATGATTTTTGCGTCCTTGTGAGTGAAGCCGTTTTTCTCTACGGCTTGATTGAACTGTTGCATCGAAGCGCTATTGCCGGGCGCGAGTTGAACACTCACCAAGCCGGTATTGAGGTCGACATCAACTTTGTTCACTCCCTTGATGCCCTTCATGGACACATGGATCGCATGAGCGCAGGGAGCGCAGTCCATGCCGAAAACAGTCATGTTGACCTGGTCGTACTCGGCGTGAGCTGCGAAGGTGAAGAGCGCGAGTGCGGTGAGAACGAGAGCCTTTTTCATTGCGGTTCCTTTCAGTGGGTGCTCGTCCGGGACGAGAACTTGAGATAGCTGACGTTGAGAGCGAAGCGAATGCTTTCGCGGCCGTAGACCGAGGTGGACACGTTCCGGTACAGCGGCCCTTGAATGCCGCCTTCGATGGCGACATCTTTGAAGATGGCGAGCACGGATGGTCCCAGCCACAGCGACGTGGAGCGGCTGTCGGGCACGGCGGCGTCGTGCATGCGAAGGTCACCAGTGTGCTCTCCGGTGAACTCGATCAGCCCACGGTAGTCCCACTGGTTATAGCCACGGCGAAGGCGAGCGGGCCTGAAGCCATACACCGTGCTCCATGTGGTTGTGTCCGGGCGCCTGCTTCCGGCTTTCTCAAAGAAGCCGGTGTAGCCACCGCCGACCCAGAAGTACTGGCTCCGCGAAGCAAGACCGGCTGCGACTGTTCCTGCGATTCCAGGGGCGCGGGTGAGGCCAGAGAGGATGCCCGAGTCTGGCTGAGGGCCAGGGAGCACCAGCGCCAGAGATCCAGTGGCTTCCAGGCGCTTGCCGACCTGGGTGACGGAGTGAAAGAACCGCCACGAAGCTCCGGCACTCCATTCGCCACCGGGGAAGACTCGTGTTTCCGGAAGGGAGCCGCTCCCAAACATTGCGGGAATGAACGCAGTGAAGGTGAGGTGCGGAGTGAGGCCGTACCCGATCTGACTTCCGGTCGAGAACTGTGTTCCGCGCGTGCCGTGCCTGCCGAAGAGGCCAGTGTCGAAGCTGAATTCACCCTGCGAGTTGACCGGCGTCGCGTAGCCGAATACGGGACCATGGTCCGAGGCGCGCGCGCTCGCGGTGAGCGCGAGAACGCACGCCAGGATGGCGAGTTGTTTCATGATTGCTCCTTGAGTCACGAATGAATCTCAGGCACACGGCGGTGTGCAGGTCATCTGGCCTGAGGAGCGAATCAGATTCGAAGTACGGTGGTGCCGGTGATTAAAATGCCGGGCGGAGAATGCTGGTTCGGCACGCGCCAGCGGTACCCGGCCGAGGGAGATAGCTCGACCAGCCGAGGGTAAAGAATTGTTACCGGCGCGATAGGCGGAATCGGGGAGGTGGTTACGTTTGACGGCAGTTGCGCCCGGTCATTGTGGACCTCGACCCGGCAGCAACCCTGCTTTGCCATGTCGCCGCATTTGCCGTGCATCTGCTCGCAGCAGTCTCGTTCCATGCGGGACATGGTCGGGGCCGCAGCACAAGCGAGCACCGGCAACATCATGAGAACCATGACGAAGACTGCGACGGTGCTGGTGAGACGGTGCACGCCTCGAGTATATTCCTTCAGGTTCGAGGTTCGAGGTTCGAGGTTCTAGGTTCTAGGTTCCAGGTTCCAGGTTCCAGGCTTGGAATCGTAGACTTGGTAGCTGGGACATGTAGCTGGGACACGGGGATTCGCTGCGGCGATCCCCAGGGAAGTTTTCGACAGGAGATACATGATGCGTTTCGTGGTGCTGCTCGTTGCAAGTGCGACTCTCTTTGTGCCCGCGGTGCGCGCGCAGGAGGGACCCTACAAGGTACTGAAGACGGCTCGGGTCGGCGGAGAGGGCGGATGGGACTACATCTATGCAGATTCCGCCGCGCGAAGACTCTACATCCCCAGAGGCGCGGTGAGAGCCACGCCCGCCACGGATACGTCGCCTGAGACGGCAGCAGTGCCGGCACGTTTGACAGTGTTCGATCTCGACACGCTGGCGCCCGTGAACGAACTGTCCGGTGTTGGAGGGCAGGGAACCGCGGTTGATCCGAAGACCGGACACGGCTTCACGAGCGATCACCCGCAGGTGTCGATGTTCGACACGAAGACGTTGACGAAGCTGAAGAGCATTGATGTGGGGGAGGCGCGCCCGGATGGGATTTTGTTCGATGCCTTCAGTGAGCGCGTGTTCGTGTTCAGCCATCCGACGAAGAATGCGACGGTCATCGACACCAAAGACGGCACGGTGCAGGGGACGATCGATCTGGGCGGCACGCCGGAGGAAGGTGTGGTGGATGGCAAGGGGATGCTGTACGTGGTGATGCAGGACCCGGTGGGCAGTGTCACCGCGGTCGATCTGAAGTCGATGAAGGCGGTTGCGCATTACTCGCTGGTGGACATGGGCGGATGTAACGGACTGGCGTTGGATGCGAAGAATGGTGTGCTGTTTGCTGCGTGCAGCAGACCGAGCGTGGCTCCGGGGCAGATAGCGAGTGCAGGTCAAGCCGGCGGGCAATCGCAGGCCGCGATGGTTGTGTTGAGTGCGAAGGATGGGAAGATCCTCGCCAAGCTGCCATTGGCCGGCAACTCGGATGGCGCGGTGTTTAACCCGGCGACGATGGAGGCCTTTAGCACAGGGGGAAATGGGACGTTGACCGTGGTCAAGGAAAAGACTCCGGTGACGTTTGAAGTCGAGCAGGTGCTGAAGACGATGAACGGAGCTCGCACGATTACGCTCGACACGAAGACAGGGCATTTGTTCACGATGTCGCAAGAGCGCACGCCTGCGCCAGCGGAGGCTCCGGCTGCGGCGAATGGCCGTCCTCGAATGGGACCGGCAGTGCCCGGCTCCTTCACGATCCTGATGATTGGAAGGTGAAATACGGCGTAGTTGTAATTTCGCGCCGGTGAGGCCGGGCCCTGGCGTGCGGTCACTGGCGGGCGATATTAGCGGTCGTGATCGTCGTGTGGGGATTCGGGTGAGAGGGCGGTGAGGAGTAGAGATCATCCGAGGAGTTCTGGGCGCTTGTGGCTCCCAGGGCTCCTTCGCTCCGACGATCAGCAGCCAGAGCATTGGCGGCAAGCTCGGCCAGGTTGGGATAAAGCGATGCGTGGATAAACCGATGCGTGGGAACTGAGTGGGTGCGGGCGGCGTATGGAGGATGGAGTTGAGAGATGGAGTTTGTGGTGGCAGGTGGGTCTGTACCGCGCTGGATGATTGCGCTGGGTTTTGCGCTGAGCGTGGGGGCGGTCGCGCAGGTCAATCCAAATGAGCAGGGCAAGCCGACGGTGACGCCGGCGACCGCGCCGCGCGAGGGAAGGCCGGGGAACTCGGATGTAAAGGTGCCGGTGATCGACAAGCCGCTGACGCTGGCAGACTTTGCGGGCATGGAGCCGAGGCCGGAGTTGCGCGGACGGCTGGCGCATGTTGGCGGATTTATCCAGAACGAGCCGACCGATGGGGCACCGGCGACGGAGAAGACCGAGGTGTGGCTGGGACGCACGAGCACAACGTTGTATGTGGTGTTTGTGTGCTTCGACAAGCATCCCGAGTTGATCCGGTCGCATTTGGCGCGACGCGAGAACGTGACGACGGATGACAACGTGATTGTGTTGCTGGACGCGTTTCAGGACCGGCAGCGCGGCGTGGAGTTCCAGGTGAACCCGGCGGGCGTGCAGGCGGATGCGGCGTGGACGGAGGCGAACCACGAGGACTACAGCTACGACCAAGTTTGGGATTCGGACGGGCGTATTACGAAACAGGGATGGTTGGCGTTGTTTGCGATTCCGTTTCGCAGTCTGCGCTTTCCGGCGAATGGGACGACGTGGGGCGTGGTGCTGGCCCGCAAACTGCCGCGCAACAGTGAGACGGACCTCTGGCCGCGTGTGGCCAGGAATGTGACCGGCATACTGAGCCAGGAGGGAACGATGCATCTGCCAGGGCTTGAAGGTGTGAATGGCTCGCATAATGTGCAGATCAATCCGTATGCGCTGGGGCAGAACGAGCACATTCTCCGAACCCAGGATCCGCACGATCCGCACTTCAGCACGCGAAGTGCGGAGGGCACGGCGGGAGGCGAGGCGAAGGGGGTGTGGAAGGACTCGATCGTGTTTGACGCAACGATCAATCCGGACTTTAGCGATGTGGAGAGCGACCAGCCGCAGTTCACGGTGGATCAACGATTTCCTGTGTACTTTCCGGAGCTGCGGCCGTTCTTTCTGGAGAATGCGAGTTACTTTGCGACGCCGATGAACCTGCTGTACACGCGGAATGTTGTGCATCCGGAGTTCGGCGCACGCGTGACTGGGAAGGTGGGACGCACGAATCTGGGCCTGCTGGCGATTGATGACAGAGAGCCTGGCGAGACGGTGCTGCCGGATGATCCGCTGTATCGGCACAGAGCGCAGGCGTATGTGGGGAGGGTTTCGCAGGATCTGGGTAAGGGATCGAATGTGGGGCTGATGTATACCGATGAGGAGTTCGGCGGCGGATGGAACAGGATCGGCGGCGCGGACCTGACGTGGAGAGCGACCGATCACTGGACGGTGCTGGGGCAGATGGTGGAGAGCTCGACGCACCCGACGAAGATGAGCAGCGACGCGGCGCTCTTTCAGAAAGGGTATCGTGCGGGACCGGCGAGCGATGTGCAGGTGCAGCGCAATGGGCACGCGTTTAACATGCAGAACGAATACCAGGATGTGAGTGCGGGGTTTGGGAGCACGCTGGGGTTCTTTCAGGCGTCGAACATCCGCAGCGATCATTTGCATTCGGAGTACCAGTGGTTCCCGAAGAAGAGCGTGGTGCAGAGCTTTGGACTGGAGACGAACCAGAATGTGGCGTTCGACCATGCGCACAATCGGGTGTATCACTACTCGACGTTCGATCCGTTCTGGCTGCTGCCGCGCAATATTGTGATTGCGCCGCTGGTGGGACAGAACTCGGATACGGTGGGGCCGCAAAACGGATACGACATCGATCACAGCATCAACTTCACGGAGAACCAATTTGGGTTTATTTCGCGCGGCCAGCCGTGGTCGGCGTTCAACTATAACGTGAACTACTTTCCCTCGGTGGGGAATGTGAACTATAACCCGCTGCCGGGGAAGGCGCCGACCCTGCTGCGGCAAAGCTATCTGCAACTGCTGTTCACGGTGCAGCCGGTAAGGCAGTTGACGGCGGATGAGACGTATCTGCTGGACCACGATCGCGATGACCGCACGGGCGAGTTCGTGTACCAGAACCAGGTGATGCGGACGAAGATCAACTACCAGTTCACGCGCTCGTTATCAGCGAGGGTGATTGTGGAGTATGACTCGACGCTGGCGAACCCTGCGACGACGACGCTCCAACGCACCAAGCAGGTGCAGACGCAGGCGCTGTTTACGTGGCTGCCGCATCCGGGCACGGCGATCTACGTGGGATGGAACAGCGATCTCCAGAACTACAATCACATGCTGTGCACGCGATTGGGCGGAGCGTGCGATCCGACAGAGCCGATCTTGCCGCGTGGGCCGGGATATCTGAACGACGGGCGGCAGTTCTTTATCAAGGTGAGTTATCTGCTGCGGTTCTGAGGGTGATGCGAGACCCCGTGATGTATGAGTATTGGACAATGGCAACGGGTAAGTCCGTCGTAAGTGGCATTGCCGCAGAAGGTCCGTGATGGGACGATATGCTTTACTGCGGCAGTTCAGAGATTGGGGCCAGGTACTTGCTCGGGCATCACAGGGAGTTGTTCACAGCGACAGGGTTGGCGCTTCTCGCACCCATGCGATCGCTGGTGTTTGGTGCGGGATTCTTCGCTCTCTGGTGGTGGCAGAGGCGGCTTCGATACCTGCTGTATCTTGCGGCATCGTTCGCGCTGTTCACAATTGGGACGTCGGCGCAGACGGCGGGAATTCCACATGACATCGCCTGGAACTTCATGGTTTCGGCGTTTGTGTATACGGCGGCTTTGATTGCGCTGTTAGACGGCTGCTACAAAAGGACAAGCCTGAGGCCGCGATACGCCGTGCGGTGCTGGGTAGTGGTGCTGGTGTTCCTGGGCGTAGCGTACTTTTGCTTCGTGAGCCCCAGCCTGAAGGCGCGGCTGTATGTGATGAACTTCGGGCTCGGGGTTCTGACGCTGATCGATGCGGCGTATCTTGGCCGCGCGGCGAAGAAGACGATGGACCGCCTGGTGTTCTGGGTGCTGCTGGTGCTGGGGGTCCAGGGATTTCCGCGGACACTGCTGTCGTTCGGAACGACGGGGCAGAGCCTGGATATGATGGCGTTTGTCCATTCGAGCTACTGGAAGTGGACCAATGCGACCTACGCGCTGCTGATCGTGCTGGTGGGCCTGACGCTGGTGGCCGCGGTGGTGGTCGATGTGATCGAGGAGCTTCACGGGCGAGCCATGGAGGATCCGCTGACGGGGCTGCTGAACCGGCGCGGCTTCGAAGAGGCTGCGCTCAAGCAGATCGGCAAGACGAAAGGGAGATGCTTCAGCATCGCGGTGTGTGACATCGACCACTTTAAGGCGATCAATGACTCGTGCGGGCACATGGATGGCGATAGGGTGCTGGTGAAGGTTGCGGAGCTGTTGCGAGAGAACCTGCGTCGAGCGGATGAGGTGGCGCGGTTTGGAGGAGAGGAGTTTGTGATGCTGCTCTCGGACATTCATCGCGAGGATGCGCGCGACCTGATTGAGCGACTGAGGCAGGTGATCGAAGCAACGCGGTTTGGCAGCGGAAGCCTGCGGCGGCGGCGGATTACAGCGAGCTTCGGGATCGCGGAGTATCGAGTGGGCGAAGAGCTGCCTGAGGCGATCCGGCGGGCCGACAAGATGCTGTATATCGCCAAGCGCAACGGACGGAATAGCGCTCTGGTGGACTGGCTGCGCCTGGATGTGCAGGTGGAGATGCTGGGAGACGGCATTGTGCAGACGGTGAACTGAAGGATGCCGGCAGATGCTCCAGCGGATCGCCCTGGTCCAGCGGATCGCCTTCCGGGATTGCAATTCAATTTGTAGAGAAGCCGGCACGATACAGGCCGAAGCTCTTCAGGATGCTGCGCACGAGATTCCCACCCGGGCGAGCAAGGAACGCTCGCCGGGGACCCCAAGACGTAGCCGGGAAGATTTCTTCTCTTTTCTCTTCCGCGGGCAGATGCTTCCGATATCTGATTGCAACGTGTTGCGATCATCCTCGTCGCTGTGCGATGGGCGCGACTGATGGAGAGATTCTGTCGTGCCTCAGTTTTTACCGGGTCACGATGAGAGCTTCAACGCGGTTGCTTTCCCGATACGGATGGACTATAAGCGGGTGCTATCGGGTCGCTCATTCTGTTGTAGGAGAACCACAATTTCCTTCGCGCGAGGTGACGTATGGCACCCCCGATTCGTCCTGTGCCCATTCAAATTGGTGAAGCCGGCTTCGGTGAGTTGAGCATTACTGCCAAGATTTCTTCGTTTGCGCCTCCACATCATTCGGCAGGAGTGTTCGCTTTGATCGGTCCTATGGACCAGGTGAACACATTGAAGGTTGCGGGACCTCCGACAGATGCTGCGGTGGTGGCGTATACGCAGGTTGATCTGGACGCGGTGTACTCCGAGAGTGTGGGCAACGCGGTTCACGCGCTGAGCCACAGCAAAAGCTCGCATGAGGCAGCGCTTCTGGCGACGAACGACGCCGGGGGGCCAGCGGGACGCTTTGAAGGATCGGTCTACGTTACGGGAGACGTGATCCTGACCGGGGCCGACGCTGCTGAGGATTTCGATATTGCCGAGGGAGCAGCCCGAGTACCGGGAATGGTGATGGTGCTGGATGAGGAGGGGCGGCTGATGCCATGCAGCAAGGCCTACGACCGACGGGTTGCGGGCGTGATCTCGGGTGCGGGAGCGTTTCGTCCGGCGCTGGTGATGGACAAGAGAACCGATGACGGCGATCGCTCTCCGGTGGCGTTGTTTGGGAAAACTTTTTGCATGGTGGACGCCACCTTCGGCGGGATTGAGGTGGGAGATCTGCTGACGACCTCGCCGCGTGAAGGCCATGCGATGAGGGCCTCGGACGCAAACCTGGCATTTGGTGCGGTGCTGGGCAAGGCGCTGCGGCCGATCGCGGAAGGATTGGGGCTCGTACCCATTCTGGTGACACTGCAATAGAGGCCGCCCTGTTGTGACGCTTCCCAGGCAGGAGGGCGCATGTCGAACGCGAGTGTGGTTGGATTCGCAAAGTGGCTTGGTGTGAAGACGTGCGGTGGAATGGCGCAGGCGGTTGGGCTCAAGTGGCCTCCGCCACCGGCGATCTCGCTGCGCAATGTTTTGAATCGGGCAAGGGTGCCGCTGACACCGGTCGATCTTCAGCTGCGAACTGTTGACGGGTCATGGGCAGTGGTCGACCCGAACAATGCGCCGGTTGAAGTGGAACTGAACTGGACGGACCCCGGCGCGGGGACTCCGAAGCAGGCGCAGTGGTTTGAGCTCGCGCTGACGAAGCGCGATACGGGTGAGATATGGGGAGGGAGATCGTTTTCCGGGAACCCAGGGGTGATTGTGGGCATGTATCCGATGCTGCTGGACCTCTACACGCATTATGTGTGGACGATCGTTGCCCATAACGAGTGGGGAGTGAGCCCGGCGGCGACGATGAACATTAACACAAACAAGCCGGCACCGCCGCAGAGTTCGTCATCGCAGGGTTCCAAGCCTTCTCCAGTGCCGGTGACAGCGACCGGAACTCTGACACTCACGCTGGACACGAACAATCCGCTCTTCCAGGTGATGGGTGTGGCGTGGACGGTTTGGCATCAGACGGCGACGGGCTACGGTGTGCCGATGAATGCTTATGGGATTCCCGGCAAGATGACGCTAAAGGGAACGGGTCAATACCTGATTTCGGCGCTGGTGACGGTGCTGGGAGAAGCATCGGGAAATACGGCCGAGTTCTCGGGAGATGCTACGGCGCCTGGCGGCATTCCTGCCATTGTGTGGGTGTGGAACGGCGGAAACGTGACGAAGTCGTTCAAGGTTACAAGCACCACCGACGGGTATGGGCGGCCGGAAGCGCTGATTGTTCTGACCAGCTAGCGATCAAAGGAAGCGAAAAGGCCGGGATTGCTCCCGGCCTTTCGTGTGTGGGTTGAGATTGGTTTATGCGGGAGCGGCGGCGGCGATTTCGTTTTCACGGTGCTTGGCTTCCTTGAGCTCGGCGAGCTGCTGGCGCTTGAGCTCGGCGGTGTTCTGGCCGAGTTCGGCGGCGAGCTTCTCGGTGGTGAAGGCCTCGATCATGTCGCCGACGTGGACGTCCTTGTAGCTGCCGAGATCGATACCGCACTCCATGCCGGTACGGACTTCGGAGACGTCGTCCTTGAAGCGCTTGAGCGAGGCGATCTTGCCCTTCCAGACCTCGGCGCCTTCGCGGAGGACGCGGACCTGGGAGTCACGCTTGATGAGACCGTCGCGGACGCTGCAGCCGGCGATCTGACCGACCTTGGTGATCTTGAAGACGTTGAGCACTTCGGCGCGACCGGCGTAGACCTCTTTGTAGACGGGCTCGAGGAGACCGAACATGGCCTTGGTCATCTCGTCCTGCAGCTCGTAGATGATGGAGTGGAGGCGGATCTCGACCTTCTCCTGATCGGCGAGTTCCTGGGACTTGCGCTCGGGCCGCACGTTGAAGCCGATGACGACGGCGTTGGATGCGGAGGCGAGCAGGATGTCGGATTCGGTGATGGCGCCGACGCCGGCACGGAGCACGCGGACGCGAACCTTTTCGGTGGACATGCGCTGGAGGGAGTCGGCGAGAACCTCGACGGAACCCTGCACGTCGCCCTTGAGGATGAGGTTGAGGTCCTTGACGCCGGCCTGCTTGATCTGCTCGGCGAGACCTTCGAGCGAGATGCGGGAGCTCTTGGCAAGCTGCGCCTCGCGCTCCTTCATGGTGCGGTAGCGGGCGATCTCCTTGGCGCGGTCGCGATCGGCCATGACGAGGAAGGTGTCGCCGGCGTCGGGCATGCTCTCGAGGCCGAGGATCTCGACGGGGGTCGAGGGACCGGCCTCGGTGATCTGCTGGCCACGGTCGTTGAACATGGCGCGGACGTTGCCGAAGGTGTTGCCGACGATGTAGCTGTCCCCCGGCTTCAGAGTCCCGTTCTGCACGAGGATACTGGCGACGGCGCCGCGGCCGCGGTCGAGCTTGGCTTCGATGACGGTGCCGACGGCGGGCCGCTCGGGCGTAGCCTTCTGGGGTCTGAGGTCGGCCTGCAGGCAGATCATCTCCTCGAGGCCGTCGAGGTTGATGCGCTGCTTGGCGGAGACGTTGACGAAGGGTGTGTCGCCGCCCCAGTCGTCGGGTTGCAGGCCGCGATCGGCGAGCTGCTGCTTGACGCGATCGGGGTTGGCGTCGGGCTTATCGATCTTATTGACCGCGACGATGATGGGGACGTTGGCGGCGCGGGCGTGGTCGATGGCCTCGAGGGTCTGGGGCATGACGCCGTCGTCGGCGGCCACGACGATCACGACGATGTCGGTGATCTTGGCGCCGCGTGCACGCATGCGGGTAAAGGCCTCGTGGCCCGGGGTGTCGAGGAAGACGATCTCGCGGCCGAAGGCGGGCGAGTCTTCCTTGGTGATGCGGACCTTGTAGGCCCCGATGTGCTGGGTGATGCCGCCGGCCTCGCCTGCTGCGACGTCGGTAGAGCGGATAGCGTCGAGCAGGCTGGTCTTGCCGTGGTCGACGTGGCCCATGACGGTAACGACGGGCGGGCGGACGACCTCGACGAGACCGGTGGTGTCCTCGAGGAGGCCTTCGATGGCCTCGTTCTCTATCTGCTCTTCGACCGAGATGACCTGGGCGTCAGCGCCGAACTGGCGGGCGACGGACTTGACGAGCTCGGCGTCGAGCGACTGGTTGACGGTGACCATGACGCCGCGGAGGAGCAGCGTGGCGATGAGGTCCTTACCGCGGACCTCGAGCTTCTCGGCGAGGTCCTTGACCGAGATGCCTTCGGTGACGGTGATGGTGCGGGTGATGGGGAGATCGCCCTCGGGGATCTGCGCGGCGCCCATCCGGGGGGCGTAGCCCTTGAGCGCGACCTCCTTGTCCTTGACGTAACGCTGGTTGCCGCGTCCACGGGCAGCGGGGCGGGCGGGACGGCCGGGGGCCGCCGGGGCGTCCGTGGGCGGGAGCAGGCCGCCGGGGCCTACTCCCTGACGGCCGCCACCGGGGCGTCCGCCGAAGCCGGGACGAGCCCCGAAGCCGGGACGCGCGCCGGGGCCACCAGGACCGCCGGGACCAGTGGGGAAGGTGCGCGTGGGGTGCATGGGCCGGCGTGCGCCGGGAGCCAGCGGCGTGCGGCTTCCGGGGCCTCCGGGGCCGCCAGGGGCACCAGGTGCTTGCGGGCGCGGGCGCTCGAAGATGGGACGGCGGGCGGCGTTGGCGGCTCCGGGAGCGGCTGTATAGGTGGGGCGTGGGCCGGTCTGCGGCATGATGACGCGACGGGCGGGCGGACCCGGTGCGGCCGGAGCAGCGGGTACCTCAGAAGCGGCAGGAGCCGCGGCTTCGGCAGGTGCTGCCGGAGCGGTCGCGGTCGCCGCGGGGGCGGCATGCACCGGAGAAGCAGCAGGAGCGACGGCAGCGGCCGGAGCAGGGGCCGACGGAACTGCCGAAGGCTTGACGACGACCGGGGTAGCCGGCGGCGTGGAGGCGACCGCGGGTGGGGCGGGTGGGTGGGCGGCGACCGGGGCGCCGGCAGGCCGAACGACGGCGGGACGCGCCACCCCGGCGAGGGAGCTTGCCGGGGACCCTGGGCGCGGAGTCACGATGGGCGCTGCGGCGCGGGGCTGCGGCACGATGCGGCGTGGGGCTGGAGCCTGGGGCGCGGCTGCCGGCTGAGCTGGAGCAGCCGAGGCGGCAGGCGCCGCCGGAGCAGCAGGCGCTGTGGGACGGGCTGCGGGGGACGGCCGCGCGGCGGCTGCAGCGGCCGGAGCGGCGACGGTGGGTCGCGATGCCGCAGCGGGCGGACGGGACCTGGCGGCGGCCTCTGACTGCTTGCGCTCGAGGATGGCTTTCAGCGCGTCGCCGGGTTTGGAGACGTGCGAGAGGTTGAAGGCCGGCCTGGCCTCGGCGGCTGGTCTGGCGGGGGAGGCGGGACGTGCGCCGCGGGTGAGATAGCCGCGCACCTGTTCGGCCTCATGCTCTTCAATGGAGCTGGAGTGAGTCTTCTTCTCGGTGACGCCAACTGCCGTCAAGGCATCCAGAATGGATTTGCTCTTGACTTCCAGTTCCCGTGCAAGGTCGTTGATGCGAACTTTGCTCATCTAATCCTTTGTGAGGGCTGGCAGTTACCCGCGATCCAATCGCTGCGGTTTACAGCGACTTACGGCGGTTTCTGCGGTCCCTTTTTGTTCCACTGCGCGCTTAGCTGGTCATAACAGCCTCAATCGTAGTGAGAGTTATTCCAAGGGTATTATCCCCTGAAAGCTTGAAAATTTCAGCCTTTAACCGCACATTCGTGCGGCTCGAGGCGAAGTGTTGTGACGACGGAGCGTTATTCACGCTCGCGGGCACCGTCGTCGATGCCCTCGTCGGAAGACTCCTGGGCCTGGTCGACGAGTGTGTCGACGGTGTCGTTGTCGAGCTCGATGGCCTCTTCGCGAGCATCGGCGTCGTCGTTGGCATCGGACTGCGAGATTTTGTCCTCGGCGGCAGCGATGTCCTCGACGGAGTACTCGCCGACCTCGCGGGCGCCGTTAGCCATCGCGGCTTCGCGGGCGAGGATCTCCTCCGGTGTCAGTGTCATGGAATGCTCCTCATCTCCAGCAACATCTGATGCGGCACCTGCGGCTACCGCTTCTTCGCCGAGGGCAAGGGTGGGCTCAGGCACGGTAGCCGGACGCTCTTCACCCTCCTCGTACTGTCCGAAGTAGTGGCGCACGGCGATGGCGATCTTCTCGACCGACTTGTCCCCGATGCCAGGGACCTCGCCGAGCTCTTCGGCGGTCATGTCGGCGAGCTGCTCGACGGTGGTGATGCCGGCGGCGATGAGCTTCTCCATGACGCCTTCGCCGATCTCGGTGACCTGCTCGATGGGCGTGTTGGGAGTGCCGGCCATGGCCTGCATCTGCTGCTCGACCTCCTGACGCTTCTCCTCCTCGGACTTGATGTCAATCTTCCAGCCGAGGAGCTTGGCGGCGAGGCGGACGTTCTGTCCCTTCTTGCCGATGGCGAGGGAGAGCTGCGTGTCGTCGACGATGACCTCGAGCTGCTTCTCGCCGAGGTCGGTGATGGAGACGCGCGAGACCTTGGCGGGCTGGAGGGCCTTCTCGGCGAAGGTGGTGATCTCTTCGGAGAACTCGATGATGTCGATCTTTTCCCCGCGGAGCTCGCGGATGATGGACTGCACACGCATGCCCTTCATGCCGACGCAGGCGCCGACGGGATCGACGTCCTTATCGCGGGACATGACGGCGATCTTGGTGCGCTCGCCGGCCTCGCGGGCGATGGCGCGGATGATGACGGTGCCGTCGTAAATTTCAGGCACTTCGGATTGAAAGAGCGATTGCACCAGCGCCGGAGCAGCGCGCGAGACGATGACCTGCGGTCCCTTGGCGGCGCGATCCACTCTCAGCAGCACCACCCTCAGGCGCTCGCCAACGGCGAACTGCTCGAGGCGCGACTGCTCGCGCTTGGGCATGCGGGCTTCGGCCTTGCCGAGGTCGAAGATGACGTCCATGGGCTCGAGGCGCTTGACAGTGGCGGTGAGGATCTCGCCGGTACGGCTGCCGTACTCCTGAAAGACGGTGTCGCGCTCGGCCTCGCGGACCTTCTGGAAGATGACCTGCTTGGCCATCTGGGCGGCGATGCGGCCGAGGGGCGTGGTGTCCTTGTAGAAGCGCAGCTCGCCGCCGATCTCGACCTCAGGGGCGAGCTCGCGGGCCTGATCGAGAGTGAGCTGGTTCTCGGGGTCCTCGACCTGCTCATCGCCCTCGACGACGGTCTTGAAGACGTAGGCGCGAATCTCGCCGGACTCCCGGTCGAGCTCGCCGCGCATGGTCTCCTGGGTCTTGTAGAACTTGCGCGTGGCGAGAGCGATGGCGTCTTCGACGGCGCCGACGACGATCTCCGGGTTGATGCCCTTCTCGCGGCTTAGCAATTCGATGGACTGGTAGAGTGCGCTTGCCATAAATGCAGGGAGTAGGGAATAGGGATCAGGGAATAGGGAAAAACGACTGAGGCTCACGCCTGTTCGCTGTTGGCTATTTCCGATTCGCTAT
Source organism: Acidobacteriaceae bacterium (assembly GCA_035605855.1). Taxonomy (GTDB): domain Bacteria; phylum Acidobacteriota; class Terriglobia; order Terriglobales; family Acidobacteriaceae; genus Granulicella. The sequence goes on from DATNGO010000054.1 coordinate 46,366, forward strand.
TGCCTGCCTTTCTTCAGATTTCAGCGACTAGGTTCGCTTTTTCGATGTTGGCCAGATCGATGGTGACTGTCTGGCTGGTAAGGGTCTTTTTGGCCTTGCCCTTCTGTTTGACGGCTGAAAGGTCGAGCGTGAGCCGCGGGGCGTCGAAGGCGGTGAGGCGGCCGGTAAAGTGGCGGTTGTTCTCGACCGGAGTAAAGGTCTGTAGTTTGACCAGGCTGCCCTGAAAGCGTGTGTAGTCGGCGGCCCCGCGGAGCTTGCGCTCGAGGCCGGGGGAGCTGACCTCAAGGGTGTACTCGGAGCCGGGGACGAGGTCCTCGACGTCAATGACGGTGCCGAAGTCGCGGGCGAAGTGCTCGCAATCCTCGTGGGTGACGCCGGAGAGGAGCTCGACGGGGACGCCCCTGGGAAGATCCTCGGCATGCTGGGCGAGCGCGGCGCGGCCATCGGCGTTCTTCTCTACGAAGACGCGCAGCGCGCGGTGCTTGCCGCCGCCGGCGAACTCGATGTCAACGACTTCGAGGCCGTGGGAGGCGGCGACGCGGTCGGCGGTGGCGCGGATTGTGTCGAGGGGCAGGGCCATGTCAATTTCGAGCGGCTGAGCGGGATCTGATGCCGCTCCGTCCGGGTTCTTAAGAGCAAATAAAAAGTGGGCTTATCGCCCACTCCTCTCTTCCGCCACTGGCCAGCGCACTCACGGGGCATTTATCCGGAGGCTCAAGGCTGTTCATGCGGCGGAATGATTCGTCGCTATCGCTATTCTAGGCCGTTTGCGGAGGGAGGGCAAGGACGCGGATTCCCTCAGGGGCTAAAGCCCGGACGGTACCGGGTGCATGACGCACTTGAGACCCTGGGCTGAAGCCCAAGGCTGCGAGCTCGTCCCGTTCAAGACGCCGGCGTCAGGCGACGGAGGAGAGGCCCGGGGAGGGGGAGAGATCCAGGGCGTCGAGTTTGCGGGAGTGCCGCGACTGGACCTCGTTGTAGGGCCAGGTAATTTCGGGCAGGGACTCGAAGGTGGGGGCGGCGAAGAGGTAACCCTGCATGAGGGTGATGCCGCAGTCGAGCAGGACATCGACCTCGGCGCGGGTCTCGACGCACTCGGCGACGATCCTGATGCCGAGGCGGTGGGCCATGGCGGCGGTGGAGCGGACAATCTCCTCGGCGCGGGGCTGAGAGTCGATGCCACGGACAAGGCGGCCGTCGAGCTTGAGGACCTGGACCTCGATGTCGGCGAGGAGGTTGAGACCGGAGTTGCCGGCGCCGAAGTCGTCGAGGGCAATGGTGAGGCCGTGCCGGCGGTACTCGGCGGCGATGGCGCGGAGGCGGTCGGTGTCGTTGAGGGACTCCATCTCGGAGATCTCGAACATGAGCGAGGGGAGGGGGAAGCCGGTCCACTCGGCGGCTTGCACGGTGCGCTGGAAGCAGTCGGCGGCAGAGTAATGGGCGCCGGGCATGAAGTTGACAGAGAGCAGAGCGCCCTGCTCGGCGACACCGAGCTGCTGGGCAAGGATCATGGCCTTGATGCGGCAGCTCTGATCGAAGGCGGAACGGCTCTCTTCGGTGACCTGGCCAAGGACGGCGGTGGCAGACTCCTGTTCGGTGCCGCGGACGAGAGCCTCGTAGGCGAAGATGGTGTGACGCTTGACGTCCACGATCGGCTGAAAGGCCATGGAGAGGGGAAGATGCGCTACGGAGCCGTCGCGCCGGCGCCCAAGCCTCGCCGAAGAGGCCTCTCTACGAAGGGTCGAACTCAAGGATTACCTCGCACCTTTTCTTATCGACGACAGAAGAAATTCCTTCAATGCATCGGATTGGGGATTTGTCGCCATGCGGCCGGTGGTGTTCTACAACTTTCGGTATACAGGGAATAGAATCGATAGAACCGCATGATTTCGACCCCTGTCTTAGAAGCCCTGACATTTGATGATGTGCTGCTTGTACCTGCGTATTCCGATGTTGTTCCGGCGCAGGTGAGCACACAGACGAAGCTAACCAAAAACATCACATTGAATACGCCTCTGATGTCGGCCGCGATGGATACGGTGACGGAGTCGCGGCTGGCGATCGCTATTGCACAGCAGGGCGGCCTGGGTGTTGTTCACCGCAACCTGACGATCGAGCAGCAGGCGGGCGAGATCGACAAGGTGAAGAGGTCGGAGTCGGGCATGATTGTGGACCCGGTGACGATTGATCCCGAACGCCCGATTGCGGATGCGCTGGAGGTGATGCGGCGCTACAAGATCTCAGGCGTGCCAGTGACGAAGAATGGCAAGCTTGTGGGAATCCTGACGAACCGCGACCTGCGGTTTGTATCGAGAACGGACATCCCGATTGCCGACGTGATGACGAAGGAAAACCTCATCACGGTGCCGGTGGGGACGACACTCGAGCAGGCCGAGGACATTCTGCATCAGCATCGCGTGGAGAAGCTGCTGGTGGTCAATGACGCATACGAGCTGAAGGGCCTGATTACAGTCAAGGACATTCAGAAGAAGTTGAAGTACCCGAACGCGAGCAAGGATGCGCAGGGACGGCTGCGTGTGGCGGGCGCGATTGGAGCGACGGGCGACTTCCTGGAGCGCGCGGCAGAGCTGGTGAAGAATCGCGTGGATGCGTTGGCGATCGATTCAGCGCATGGGCACTCATCGCGCGTGCTGGATGCGGTGAGGGAGTGCAAGCGGCGCTTCCCGGATGTGGACCTGCTGGCCGGTAACGTGGCGACGTACGAGGGCGCGGCGGCGTTGATCGAGGCGGGTGCGGATGCGGTGAAGGTGGGGATCGGGCCGGGGTCGATCTGCACGACGCGCATGGTTACGGGCGCGGGCATGCCGCAGATTACGGCGATTGCCGAGGCTTCACGAGCGGCGCGCGAGCGTGGCGTGAGCGTGATTGCCGATGGCGGCATCAAGTACTCGGGCGACATCACGAAGGCGATTGCGGCGGGGGCGAGCATCTGCATGATGGGTTCGCTGTTTGCCGGCGTGGATGAGAGCCCGGGCGAGACGATTTTGTACCAGGGCCGGAGCTTCAAGGCGTATCGCGGCATGGGAAGCCTGAGCGCGATGTCGCAGGGCTCGGGTGAGCGGTACTTCCAAGGCCAGGGCGAGATGAGTGAGCAGCCCGAGGAGCGCCGGGACCTGACGGCGCGCGAGCAGAACGGCGGCAACCGGCTGGCTAAGTTTGTGCCGGAAGGCATCGAAGGCCGTGTGCCGCATCGTGGGCCGCTGGAAGCGATGATCTATCAGCTGGTGGGCGGACTGCGGTCGGGCATGGGGTATCTGGGGTGCGCGTCGATTGAGGAGCTGCAGACGAATTCGAAGTTCATTCGGATCTCGAATGCGGGTCTGCGCGAGAGCCACGTGCATGATGTAGTGATCACGAGAGAAGCGCCGAATTATCACGTGGAGTAGAAGGGCAGCTTCCAGCTGCTAGCTTTTAGCTCCCAACTCGGATTGCCTGTCAGTTTTGGTTTTAACTAACAGCTAGAAGCTAAGAGCTAGAAGCTTACACAGCAGCGGAGATGCGGAAGTCAGTTTCGCGGGTGCGCTGGTGGGTGGTTTGTGTCTGGTCCCAGACCATGGCGTCGAAGCGGTGGGCGACCGTGAAGCCGTGCTGCTCGTAGAGGCGGCGTGCGCCCTCGTTGCTCTCGGTGACGGTCAGCGAGAGGCTGTTGACGCCCGTCGCTTCGAGGCCAAGGATGCAGTGACGCAGCAGAGCGGGGCCGAGGCCAAGGCCGCGCAGCGCGGGGCTGACGCAGAGCTGCGTGATGTGCGCGGAGTCCTGGCGAACGCGGCTGCAGAGCACCATGGCGAGGAGTTCTGGCGTGCGCGTGTCGGCCGAACGGGTGTTGCGCAGGACCCAGGAGCTTTCGGGATCGAAGATGCCGCAGCCGGGGAAGCGCACGATGTTGTGCAGGAAGCGCTGCGCGCCGTGGACGCTGCGGTACTGGTCGTTGATGCCGCTGTCCACGTGGCCTACGTAGGAGAGGTGAATGAGCTCGGCGGCGGACTCGTAGAGAGAGGGTTGCCAGGGTTCGAGTGTGATGCCGTCGGGCAGAGAGATTGCGACGTGCGGGGCCCGGCTGGGCGCGGTGAGGTCGGCGACCATGAAAAGACGGGGGTGCGGAAGGAAGCCGCGCCCGGTGAAGGGCAAGCCCAGCGCGCCGGTGGGAAACATGAGGAGCTGTGACTCGATGCGGTCGACGCCAGGGGCAGACTGCAGCATCTCGAGCAGATGGACCAGGAGCGTCTCGCAGACGGGGTTGGAAAGGCCTTCGCCTTCGCCGAAGGCGTAGACGTCGCCGAGGACAGCCTTGGCGGCTTCAAAGACCGCGAAGGCGTAGCCCGCGACCTTGCCGCGGCGCAGCGCGACGAAGCCGGGAAGGACGCGGCTGTCGAGGTATTTCAGCAGGACGGAGGTCGAGCCCGAGTAGTCCCAGAACAGGCGACGTTGCCAGCGATCGGCCTCTTCCATCAGCAACGGTTGCAGCTGCGCTGCGGAGAAGTGGCGCAGGTCGAGGACTTCGAGCTGGGACGAGAGACCCATTGTGTGGACGTTTCGAGTGTTTCGCAGGTGCGACGGTTTCAATTACCCGCGAGGATAAACCTTATACACCGAGAGACCCTGCGTGTTGTAGAGGAAGAGCTGTTGGTAAGTTCTGCCGGGCAGAAGTTGTGGCAGTTGAGGGGCTTCCGTGGTGGGAAGAACGAGGATGTGGGCGTCGTCAGGGATGCCGTCGGTGTCGTAGTGGACCATGTTCTGGTCACGATAGAAGGCGAGACCATAGTCGAGATCGCGGCGGACGTCCTGGACGGCGACGATCTGCGCAGAGGGATCGGCCTGCTGAATCTGGCGCGCGAGTGGACGCGCAGAGTAAGTGATATCGAGCAGGTGGCCATGCACGCCGAGGAGGAAGAACATAAGTCCGGCAAGCGGCACGAGCGTGACTGTCCGAAGGCGGCGCACGCCGTAGACGCGCACGACGACGATAATAAGCAGCGCGGCGAGGATGCCGAAAAACGCAGCGATGAGGAGGGGACGCAGTCCAGGAATGACGCGCTGATAGATCATGTACTGCGGACAGAGCAGGACGACGAAGGTCATAAAGCCGGCGAGGCCGGCGTGGAGATACAGGATCCAGTTGGAGAGGCCGTTGCGCCGCATGCGATAGAGGTAGTCGCCGGTGAGGATGGCGAGCGGCGGCAGGGAGGGAAGGATGTAGCCGGGGAGCTTCGAGACCGAGAAGGAAAAGAAGATGACGGGAAGGAGAGCCCAGAGGACGAGGAACTCGGGGAAGGCGTCGCCGGCGCGGACATGACCGAGGTAGCGCTGCGGCTTGTGGCGAACCTTCCACTCGTCGATAGAGACGGCCATGCCGTCCCATAGAGCGCGCAGAGCGAGGGCGGTCCAGGGCAACATCGCGACGACGAGCACGAATACGTAGTAGAACCAGTGCTGCGAGTGCTGATAACGGTCGGTGGCGAAGCGCTCGAGATTGTGTTCAAGGAAGAAGATGCGGAAGAAGTGCGGATTTTTGCGCTGGACCTCGATGTACCAGGGCAGGACCATCAGCAGGAAGAGTCCGAGGCCAGGGAGCCAGAAGCTGCGGCGGATCGCGGACCACTCACGGCGCAGGCCAAGGAACAGCATGATGGTGCCGAGCATCAGGAAGATCGCGATGGGACCCTTGGCAAGGGTGGCGGCGGCGCCGAAGAAATAGAGGTCGAAGAGCCAGAACTTTTTGCCGGTCTCATACCAGGCGTACCAACCCAGCAGACCTATCGATAAGGGCGCGGCAAGCTGCATGTCTGTAGAAGCGCCGCGCGAAAAGCCGACCATGCCGGCCATGGACACCATGATGAGAGCGGCGTCGAGATGGCCTCCAGGCCGGAATCGTCGGAGATGAAGGAAGGCGAGAATGATGAGCGCGCCGGCACCGGTGGCTGAGGGTAATCGGGCGGACCAGTCGGAGACGCCGAACTCCTTGAAGAAGCTCATCGCGCGCCAGTAGTAGAGTGCTGGTTTTTCAAGCCAGGGCCGGCCGTAGAGGATGGGCGTGACCGTGCCCCCGACAAGACATTCGTAGCTGGCGTGGAGGTCTTTGGGGCGGAGGCTGTGCGGGGTGATCTTGGCGTGGACTTCGTGGCAGTCGATGGAGTGCGCGGCGAGCATCTCGCGGGCGATCTGCGCGTAGCGGGGTTCGTCGGCGCCGACGAGACCGATCTGATCTCCGCCGAAGAAGGGGACCAGGCCGTAGAAGAGAAAGTATGCCGAGATGAAGATGAGGATGGCGAATTCCCAGAGGGAGACGCCAACATCGACTGGAAGACGATCACGCCAGCGCCGCCAGAGAGAGGGTGGCTCAGAGAGGGCAACGGGTTGGGTGTTCTCGGTCAACTGCGCTTTCTGGTTCGGCCTCGTGCGCTCACGTGATGCCGAGCGTCCCTAGGCTAACAGAGTGGCGCACGCCGAACGGCAGGCGAGGTGCAGCTCGCTGACGAGTCGAGGCACTGCGTGAGTGATGGGACCCTCGATGGTGCAGCCGCTGGCGTTGCGGTGACCACCGCCGCCGAAGCGCTCGGCGACCTCGGCGACATCCACTGTACCTTTGCTGCGGAGGTTAAGCCGGAAGCAATTGCCGGTCGGGAGCTCGCGTAGAAAGACAGCAGCGCGCACGCCGAGGATCCCGATGAGGTAATTGACGATGCCTTCGCAGTCCTCAACGATTGCGTTGGCGCGTTCCATCTCATCGAGTGTGATGTAGGTCCATGCGACCTCACCGTCGATTTCAAGGTTGGAGAGCGCGGCACCGAGGAGCCGGACCTTGCTCTCGGGGTTGGAGAAGTAGATGGCCTGGGCGATACCGGTGGAGTCGGCGCCACGCTCAAGCAGATGCTCCGCGAGGCCGAAAGTGAAGGAGTCCGTGCAGGCGAAGGTGAAAGCTCCGGTGTCAGTAAGTACAGCTGCGTAGAGACAACTGGCCATCTCGGCCGTGATTTCTTCTCCGGAGGCGACGGCGAGCTGATAGACCATGACGCCGACGGCGCAGGCGCTGGGATCGATCCAGTTGAAGTCGGCGAAGCTGCGGCCGCTCTGATGGTGATCGATGTTGACGATCATGCGCGCTTCGATGCGGTCGAAGCCGGTGCGCTCGATGGAGTCGCACTCGAGCAGGATGGCGACGTCGGGGGTCTCGATGGGCAGATCGGAAACGATACGCTCGATGCCGGCCAGGCAGCGGTACATGGTGGGGATGCGGTCGGCGAAGGCTACAGTGACGCGCTTGCCCATGGAATCGAGCAGGTGCATGAGGCCGAGCGCAGAACCGATGGCGTCGCCGTCAGGGCGAGCGTGCGACGTGATGAGGAAGCTCTCATGGTCGCAGGCAATACGAAGGATCCTGGCAATGGCGTCGGCGCGCATCATGGGTTAGCGGTGGCTCTCCTGTGCGGCAGCCGCCGCCTTGCGCCCGATCTTTTCGCGATGCTTGCCGGCCCGGCCCAGGAGCTCCTCCATGCGGGCGCCCACCTTCTCGGAGCGATCGATGGCGAAGGTGAGCTCGGGCACATGACGGACGCCCATGCGTTCACGGATTACAGTGCGGATGTAGTTGCGGGCCGTCATCAGGCCGTCGAGGGTGCTCTTCTCGGCCTCTTCATCTCCGTGTACGGCGATGAAGACACGGCAGCTCTTACCCCCGGGCGCGAGGACGACCTCACTGACGTAACAGGGAGCGATGCGAGGGTCGGACAGCTCGCCTTCCAGCATCGCGGTGATCTCCTCGGTGAAGGTGCTGGCGACTCGACCGCGGTGATATTGTCTGGCTCTCTGCTCTGGCATAAAGGTGACTGTGCAGGATAGCATTCCCAAGGGAAAGACGCGACATGACCTAATCGGGGGATCCCAGGTGAACGTCTGTCTCGACCCAGGAATCTATTATGTCGCATCCCAGACCGACGGCGAATCGACGTGCGGCGGATTCTACCTCGCGGAGCTGACCCGATAAGTAGCTGGAAGATTGGGAGATAGCGGCAATCCCAAGCGTGGCGCGGTTCCAGAGGGCAGCGTCGTCGAGTTCGGCGACGGAGATGTTGAAGCCGTGGCGCAATTTTTCCTTGAGGGACCGTACAACCTGGCGGCGGTCCTTGAGGGACTGCGCGTGCTCGATGGCGAGTTCAAGGGTAAGCGTGGCGAGCGGCATGAGTGTGAGGGTAAGGCAGGGATCAGGGATCAGGGAACAGGGATCAGGGGTAGCTGGGTGGGCGGGTGCTATAACGGGCGGTATTCGCGGTTGACGGGTTTGATGTGAGGAGGAGGCGAATGGGACGTTCGCGGCGGGAGTTTCTTGCGCAGAGTTCGATGGGATTGATTGGCGCAGTTGTAGCTGGTGAGGCGGTTGCGGGGGGGCAGATTCCACAGACAGCGCCGACTCCGGGAGCGCCGCCGGCGTTTGGCACGGCGCCCCCGGTGGGACCGGAGGTCTCGGTTGAGACGTTTGTCGAGGCGGAGAAGCTGGTGCAGGTGACGATGTCGCCGGCGCATCGCGCGGAGGCGGCGGGGAACTGGCGTCAGTCGATGGCTGCGGTATACGAGCGGAGGGTGGGGCCGCGGAAGGTGGAGATTGAGTATGGAGATGCGCCGGCCACGGTGTGGAATCCGCGGCTGGGCAAGTTCGCAGTTCCTCCAATGTGCAAGCCACCGGAGGAGCGGGTTATCGACATGCGCTCATATCTGGTGACGCCGCCAAATGAGCAAGCCAACGGAAAGCTTGACGTGCAGGACGAATCTATAGCGTTTGCGCCGATCTCAAAGCTAGGCAGCTGGCTGCAAACGCGGCAGCTTACTTCCGAGCGGCTGACCCGGATCTACATCGAGCGACTGAAGAGATTTCAGCCGAAGCTGAACTGCGTGATCACGCTTTGCGAAAAGCATGCGCTGGAGCAGGCGCGGGCCGCGGATAAGGAGATTGCGGCGGGCAAATATCGCGGGCCGCTGCATGGAATTCCCTGGGGTGCGAAGGACCTACTGGATACGGCGGGCATCAAGACGACGTGGGGAGCAGAGTTCTATCGCGATCGTGTGCCGGCGAAGGATGCGACGGTGACGCAGCGGCTGAATGATGCGGGCGCTGTACTGGTTGCGAAATTGAGCCTGGGCGCGCTGGCGCTGAATGATGTGTGGTTTGGTGGGCAGACGATGAATCCGTGGCTGCTGGAGGAGGGATCGTCTGGGTCGAGCGCGGGGCCGGGAGCTGCGGTGGGGGCCGGGCTGGTGGGGTTTGCGATTGGCAGCGAGACGCAGGGCTCGATTATCTCGCCGAGCATGCGCTGCGGCGTGACAGGGTTGCGGCCGACGTTCGGGCGCGTGCCGCGCACCGGAGCGATGACGCTGAGCTGGACCTGCGACAAGCTGGGGCCGATGGCGCGGAGCGTCGAAGACACATTGCTCGTGGTGAATGCGATCTCGGGCTATGACGCCAGCGATACGGGGAGTGTGCCGTCGCAGCCGATTGGCGGAGACGTGGATGTGAAGGGATTGCGTATCGGGTATATCGAGAGCTGGATGAAGGAGGCGCCGGCGACGGATGTGGACCGCCATGCGCTCGAGGTTGTGAAGCAGTTGGGCATGACGGCTGTGCCGGTGACGCTGCCGAACTGGGCGTATGACTCGCTGAACGTCATTCTTTTTGCGGAGTCGGCGGCGGCATTCGAGAAGATCACGCTGGGTGGCGAGGTCGACCAGTTGAAGATGCAGGTGCCGGATGCGTGGCCGAATACGTTTCGGCAGTCGCGGTTCCTGAGCGCGGTGGACTTTGTGCAGGCCGACCGGCTGCGGCGCAAAGTAGCCGAAGAGATTGCACGCGTGATGAAGGACGTCGATCTGTTGCTGGTGCCGTCGCTGCGCGATGAGCAGTTGGTGATCTTCAACTTCACGGGGCATCCGTCGCTGACGCTGCGCGCGGGGTTTGTGGAGGTGAGCGAGGCGCGCAGCGACTGGGCTCCAGACCCCAGGCATCCGCTGCCGAAGTTCAATCCGCGGCGGAGAGTGCCGCATGGCGTGACGCTGATTGGGCGGCTGTTCGATGAGGGAACCTTGTGTGCGGCGGGCGTGGCGATGGAACGCGCCTTCCACGTTGCCGACCAGCGCCCGGCTGGATTCTGACAAGATAGAAGAGGCGCGGTAAACTTCGCGCGAGAGGTTCCTACTGATGAAGGTGAAGGTTGTTTTGTTTGCGGGCGCGGCGATGATGCTGCCTGCGTGCCTGGTGAGCGTTGCTTCGGCGCAGAGTGGCAAGGTGTGCGCGGTGCAACAGTATGGCGCTAAAGGTGATGGGACTGCGCTGGACACGGCGGCGATTCAGAAGGCGATTGATGACTGCGCGGCGAGTGGCGGCGGTGTGGTGCGGCTGGCCGGGGCGGCGAAGTTTGTGAGTGCGCCGCTGGTGCTGAAGAGTCACATCACGCTGGAGATTGCCGAGGGCACGACGCTCGAGGGAAGCACGAATCACGATGACTATCCGGAGATCGAGCAGTTTCACAGCAAGGGCCGGCAGAGCCTGCTGAGCGCGACGAACGCGGAGGACATCACCATTCGCGGAGGCGGAGTCATTGACGGACGCGGCGAGAGCTGGTGGGTGAACCCGCATCAAATCCGGCCGCGGCTGATTGTATTCGACCACTGCAAACACGTGCTGATGGAGAACGTGACAGTGGAGAACTCGCCGATGTGGCAGATTGTGCCGTACTACTCCGACGATCTGACCTTTCGGAACATGAAGATTCTGGCGCCGACTCCCGCGGGACACAACACGGACGGCATCGATCCGTTCAGCTCAGGACATATCCTGATTGACCACGTGACGATCGACACGGGCGACGACAATGTGGCGATCAAGAGCGGACAGCCGGGATCGGTGGGGCCAGATGCGCCGTCGCATGACATCACGGTGCGCGATTGTGTCTTTCTGAAGGGTCACGGGATGAGCGTGGGCAGCGAGGTCGCCGGCGGCGTGCAGCATGTTCACGTGGAGCGCGTGCAGTTCAAGGGAACGACGCAGGGGATACGGTTGAAGAGCGGGCGCGATCGTGGTGGCGATCTCAGTGACTTTACGTACAAGGACATCACGATGGAGGGCGTCGGCACGGCAGTGCAGATCACCGACTACTACGGCGGCGATCGTGCGGGTGCGGTGACGGCAACGGCGGCGCCGGTGACGCGGCTAACGCCACACTTCGACGGCATTCGCATTGAGAATCTGAAGGTGACCGGAGCAAAGGTGGCGCTGGATATCGAGGGGCTGCCGGAGGCGCCGATCAAGAACCTGGTGCTGGATAACGTGCAGATCGAGTCGGCGAAGGCGGGTCGGATCTTCTACGCGCAGGTGCAGAGCCGCGGGTTGAAGGTAGTGCCCCAGGATGGGCAGCCGCTGATGGTGGGCACGGGAGTGACGGGAAACCTGAAGTAGAGGCTACGGTCTTGGGCGCCGTGGTCCTGGCGGCGGTAGCGGGAGCATGGGTACGGGCGGCTGGGGCGGGGGCACTGAAGACGGGATCGGAGTGCCTGGATCGCCGGGTTCAGTGAATACCCCCGGAATCTTGCGGAGTTGCAGGATGATGACGACCGAATAGGCGGCCGGGTCGCGCTGCGCGGTCACGAAGATTCCCATGCGTGTGTGAAGCTTTTGCAGGGTTTCGCGAAGGTTTGCCTGGAAGGCCTTGTCGATTAGAGCGCCGGGTGGCACGTGCCAGAGGCTGGAGAACTCCTGCTGGAGTTCGGTGGGCAGAGTGGACGCGTCAATCGAGGCAAGGTGGAACTGCCCGCCTGGGGAGGAGGTGAAGGTGTAGTCGATGGTGTGGTTGGAGACGTTCTTGTCGAGATTGGCGGAGGCCCGTGCCTGAAGGAAACCGTGGTCTGCGTAGGCGTGCGCGAGCGCCGAGACCGCGGTGCGGACCTCAGATGCGGAGGCAGGGTCGCCGGTCTTGAACGGCAGGACCGCGCGCAGGTCAGAGTCTGAGAGCGGCGGTTCAGGGTGAATGGCGATGTTGCCGATGTGGTAGAGCGGACCCGGATGCATGGGCACCTGAATATCGACGACGTATCCCCCGAGGTCTTTGCGGGGCGGGGCGAAGACCAGAGGGTCATTGCTGACATCGAGATATCCGGCGTCGACGAAGATTTGCTGCGTGCTGTTGCGGATGATTGTCCTGATCTCACGGAGGTCGAAGTCGCGATCGGCCAGAGCGTGGGCGAGGGTGGTGAGCTTTTCGGCCACGGCCGAAACGGCGCCGTCGAACTGTACCTGGCCGACGAGGATCTCGGGGGAAGAGATGGAGAGTGCGACGGCGTCCATCGGCTGGCCGGGCGAATCGGAGGAGGGCAACGCGGTGACACGCGCGTCGGGTATGCCTTTATCGCGCAGCAGTGCTACGAGCGCGTCTTCGACTTCGCCGGTCTGGTTGCCCTGCAGGGGAAGCGTGCCATGGAAGAGAGGAATGCGCGCTTCGAGGAGGCGGAGCAATTCGTCGTGGTCCCACCAGACGAAGTTGACGAAACGCACGGGAAGCGCCTTATCGGCGGCGGCCGGCGTAAGTTTGATGGTCAGCGCGGTGTCGTTGACGGTGTAGCTGAGGTCGGCGAAGGCGCCGCTGTCGCCGAGCTTCTGGAGCGCGGCCTGGATGTCGTCTCTGGTGAGCGGGAGGCCTTGCTGCAGGCCGGAGATGCGGAGAAGTTCGGCGGAGTCGAGGTGCTGCGAAGGGTTCGTCGATACAAAGCGAATGGACTTCGGGTTGTACGTTTGTGCAGAGACTGGGCGCGGCAGTACGCCGGAGAGAACCAGGACGACAATGGCTAAGGTACACGCAGCCCGACGCATGGTCTTGCGGCCAGTTTACGGCGTCGGGCTGAGATGTGCCAATGACGAAAGGCGAAATCCCGCAGGATCAGGCGTTTTCGATCTTGCCCTTCCATGGAGTTGCACCCTTGAGGGCGCGGTTGACGTTCTCGATGTTCTCCGTGCCGATGGTGTTGAGCCAGTCGCGGAAAGCCTGCTCGCCCTTGGTGGCGAAGATGGGGATGCCATCCTTCCAGGTGGCGCGTCCGCAGAGCACGCCGTTATAGGCCACGCCGGACTCATTGGCGAGGTCGAGGGTCTCGATGAAGACAGGATTGGAAACACCGGCGGAGAGATAAATGAAGGGCAGGGTCGTCGTCGCGGCGGAATCGCGGAAGTGCTGCATGGCCTCGGCCCGGGTGTAGGCGCTTTCTCCCTTGTTGGCTTTGGAGCCGGCGACGAACTCCATGTTGACGGGCACCTCGACCTTGAGCACGTCGATGCCGTAGACGGGCTTGGAGAACTCCTTCATGGAGCCGGCGACAATGGCGGGCTTCTTGCGTGCATAGGCGACTGACTTTTCGTCGCCGCCCTCGGCGTCGTAGCCGACGAACTCGCAGAAGAAGGGGATGTCGTGAGCGCGGCACTCGTCGCCGATGCGCTCGATGAAGGCGTGCTTGACGTCGTTGATCTCGGGCTTATCGAAGGGCGTGTAGTAGAGCAGAATCTTGATGCAGTCGGCGCCTGCTTCCTTGAGGCGGCCGACGCTCCAGTGATCGAGCAGGTCGGGCAGGCGGCCCGGAGTGGTGGCGTCGTAGCCGGTCTTCTCATAGGCGAGAAGGAGGCCCTTGCCGTGACGGTGCTTGGAGGCGGGGAGACCGAACTCGGGGTCCAGCAGAATCGCCGATGCGCGCTGGGTGAGGACATCGGTGACGAGGGTCTTGAAGACCTCGAGGTCATGGGCGTCCGCCTGGGCGCCGCGTGCCTGGCCGAGCGACTTCTGCAGCGATCCGCGCTGATCCATGGCGGCCGCGGCAATGACACCGCGTGCGTCGGAAACTGCGTTCAGGCCGCGGAGCTTTCCTGGTGTTAGCTTCATCGAATCGTTTCTCCCTGTTTCAAGTGCGCTTATTTAGACGCTTGCTGTAGGAAACGATTGTATCGAACTCGATGAACGCGTGGCTTCTGGCGGGTTGTTACAGGCGTGTTACAGGGCCAGTTATTCAGTCCTGCTATAGGTCTTCATCGGTGACGCCGTACTCCTTCAGCTTGCGGTAGAGCGTGGTCTTGCCGATGCCGAGTAAACGGGCGGCCATCAGCTTGTCGCCGTTAAGATGACGCAGTGTGGTGAGGATGGCCTGCTTCTCCATCTCCGCGATGGAACGAACCTCGACGGTGAGAGCGGGTTCGGTCTCAGCCGCGCTGTGGCGATGTTCGAGCTCGGCGCGAGCATTCTGGAGCTGCGTGGGGAGATCGCCGAGGTGGAGTACCGGGCCGCTCGAGAGCGCAAGGGCGCGCTCGAGCGCGTGCCGGAGCTCGCGGACATTGCCTGGCCAGTCGTAGTCGACCAGGAGATGCAGAGCGTCCTGCGCGATGGTGTAGGCGGGGTCGTATTTGCCGCGCAACTGCTCCATGATGCCGGCGGTGAGCAGAGGGATGTCCTCCTTGCGTTCCCGCAGCGGCGGAAGGCGCAGGTTGACGACGTTGAGGCGATAGAAAAGGTCCTTGCGGAAGCGTCCGGTCTCGACCAATTGCACGAGGTCGCGGGCACTGGACGCGAGCAGGCGGGCGATCAGTGGAACGGATTCGGGCTCGCTGGCGGGCCGAAGCTGGCGGGTCTCGAGTGCGCGCAGGAGACGACCCTGCAGTTCGAGCGGAAGATCGGAGACCTCGTCAAGGAAGAGTGTGCCGGGCCGCGCAAGGAGCGCGGCCTGATTGGGACCACCGAAGAGCTGTGCCTCAACAGCATCTGGAGACAGCGTGCTGCACTCGATGGTGTTGAAGGGCTCCGAGGCGCGCGGGCCGTTGAGGTGGATGGTCTGCGCGACGACGCTCTTGCCCGTGCCGGATTCGCCGACGATGAGGACAGGGTGCGTGGTGAAGGCGACCTTGGAGAGGATGCGGTAGAGCTTCTCCATGCCCGGAGAGCGGCCGGTGAGACGCCCCTGGCCGCGGCCTGTACGCAGGCGATCGCGGAGTTCGCGGGCCTCGAGATCGAAGACGCGGCGCTCGGCGGCACGCTCGAGGGTGGAGGTGAGATCTTCGAGCGTGAAGGGCTTGGCGAGGTAATCACCGGCACCGATGCGCAGAGCTTCGACGGCCGAGTCGACCGTGGCATAGGCGGTCATGATGATCACGATCGCCGAGGGATGCCGCGTGCGGATCTCGTCGAGCAGTGAGAGGCCGTCGCCACCTGGAAGACGCACATCGAGCAGGACTATGTCGACGGGCTGCGGAAGCACGGCGCGCGCGGAGTTCAGAGTATCCGCAGAGGTCGTGGCGAAGCCCATGCCGCGCGCGATCTCGAGGCAGGCGTCGCGGACCGGGGGGTCGTCCTCGATAACGAGCACGCGTAACGGCGGTGCTGCGCGCTGCGGATCGAGGAGGCGGGATTTTTCGGCGGGGGAGGATGCTTGTGCGGCTGTGTTGCTCTGCAAATGGGCCGGCATTACGGGGAGCGCTCCGGGGGTTAGGACTCGGTCAGGGAAGTCTGCGAGTCACGCTACGAACAATATCGCAATGTTGCAGGTGTGAACAATCTCATGTTTGTGTTTATGAAAAGGGCGAGCGGCAGCGCCGCTCGAGGATTGCGGGGTCAGCGACTACAATCACCAGATGACGAATGGAGAAGAGATCTTCCGGAGTGGAGGGCGGGGGGCGGCACAGGCGCGTGAATTGCGGCTGACGGCGGGGTTTGTGGCGACGGCAGAGGGTTCGGTGCTGATCGAGGTGGGCCACACGCGCGTGCTGTGCAATGCGACGGTGCAGGAGGGTGTGCCGGGCTGGATGCGGAACTCCGGCCGAGGATGGGTGACGGCGGAGTACGCGATGCTGCCGCGCGCTACGCTGACGAGAACGCCGCGCGAGAGTGAGCGCGGGAAGATCGGTGGAAGAACGCACGAGATTCAGCGGCTGATCGGGCGCAGTCTGCGCAGCGTGGTGGACATGAAGCTGCTGGGTGAGCGCACGGTGATCCTGGACTGCGATGTGCTGCAGGCCGACGGCGGAACCCGTACGGCTGCGATTACCGGGGCATGCACGGCGCTGGCGATCGCGCTGGGCAAGCTGATGGAGGCAGGGACGTTGAAGCAGTCTCCGCTGCGCGAGTTGGTGGCTGCCACAAGCGTTGGCATCGTGGACGGGCGTGTGCTGCTGGACCTTGCCTATGAAGAGGACGCGCGCGCTGAGGTGGACATGAATGTCGTGATGACCGCGTCGGGCGGGATGGTAGAGACCCAGGCGACCGCCGAGCGGGGAACGTATACACGTGCGCAGATGGAAGAGATGCTGGATATGGCCGAGCGCGGGATTCGCGATCTGCTGGTCGCGCAGAAGGAAAGCCTCTCAGCAGGTTGAGCTCACTCGAAGACAAAGGACAAGACGACATGGCGTGCCATCATTTTGACCACGTGAACTTGAAGGATGTGCCGAGCGCTTCGGCGAGTTATGCGAAGGGCTGCGAGGAGTGCATCAAGATGGGCGACACGTGGGTGCATCTGCGGGAATGCCTCGTGTGCGGGCATGTAGGTTGCTGCGATTCATCGAAGAACAAACATGCTACGAAGCACTTTCATGCGGCGAAGCATCCGGTGATGCGCTCGGTCGAGCCGGGCGAGCGGTGGGGATGGTGCTACGTGGATGAG
>DATNGO010000055.1:0-36110 GCA_035605855.1 Acidobacteriaceae bacterium
ACGATGCGTAATTGCTTATTGCGTCGTCAAGTGCCTGCTGCTCAAACCCACTCTGCATTTGCCGGGCGTTGTTCAATGCGACACGTGCGAGTGCGAGGCGAGCCCGAAAGACCGGTTCGCGCCGGGCTTTCGGAATTGGCAGATCGGAAACAGACCCGACGAGCGAGGGGCGGTCGTCGGGTGATCCCGCATCAGTCAGAGTCAGCAGCCACTCGGTTGCACGTGCCGGGTCATCGAGTCCAACCGCAGTCCATGCAGACTGAAACAGCTCCCCAGTGCGATACGTGCCGTTCTTGCGAATGTAGGAGCCAAGCACCTTATCCATCGCGGGCTGCAGCTCGACACCGAGATGATGCGCATGGGCATCGTCGGCGATCCTGGCGAAAGTAGCCCAGAAGGTCTCGGGAACTCTGTGAGTATCCCCCAGCGCGCGGAGTATCGAGAGTGCGTCGCGATAGGCGGTCAGCGCTTCATCGCGATGGCCGGCGTCATACTGAGCTTCTGCGATGGAAACCTCCGGCCACGGTTCGGTCGGATCGAGCTCGAGAGCGTGACGGTACTCCGTGAGCGCCGCGGTTAGGTTGTGTGCGTCGCGATACGTGTCAGCGAGTGCAGCGTAACTGGCCGGATCGCTCGGCGCCTGCTCGATCACGGCCGGCATGAAGTCCTCCGAAGCGCGTGCGGCCTGCGGAGCGAGCGCGAGAAACAGACCGTAGCGCGTGCCGTAACCGAACCACGGCTCACCGACGAGCTGCTGCTGTGAGTGAGGCGGGCCGGCAAGCTCATCGCTAATTTTGAGCCATCCGAGCGTAGCGTCGAAAGCGCCGGTCGTGCCTGCCGGATCGTCGTTGAAGTAGAGACCGACGAGCGCGTGTGTCGCGCTTTGCCAGACCGCAGGGCGATGCGGAACAGCAGCGAGGGCCTGGAGCGTGAGGTGTTCGTTCCCCTTCGCGAGAACGAAATTCACGGCTGCGTCGGAGAGCTTATCGTCTGATCCGGCGGCGAGCGCGAGGAGCGCCTGGGGATTGCCTCGAAGGTAGAGCTCAAAGAGGCGCTGCTGGTAGGCAGCCTCGCGGTGGAGGACAACCAGTGCGCGAAGGTCCGCAGTCTCGCGCTCCACATTGCCGGCGCTCCGCCACGCACTCACGGCCATCGACAGCACGCGAGGCTGAGCCTGGGAGCGAAGCTGTGCCGCATAGGTATCGAGTGTTTCAGCCAGCGGGGTAAAGTCCATGCGCTCGCGCTCAAGCTGGTCGTATGGCTGGAGCTGAGCAGCCGCGAGCACACCACCGTGAAGTAAAACATCGCGCCGCCACGCGGCTTCGCGGTCCTTAAGATTGGCAGCGGCCGCAGCAGGAATCCAGACGCTGACCACCTCGTCGAACGGCCGGCCGGCCCGCTGTGAATCGAGCAGCTTCGCGAGAGCATCTTGCTCTTCCGGTGTGTAAAGCTCAGCGGCTGTCGAAGCGACGGAATGCAAAGCGTTTGCGAAGGTAGTCGCCGCCTGTTCGCGACGTGTCTCCAGAAGATGACGGCGCCACTCGGCGTCAGTGACGGCGGCAAGACCTTGTTCGGCCACCTGCTGCTTTACGACGGCGGGCGAAGACGATGAAGCAGCGGCAGCGTCATCACGCAGACGAGCGAAGAATGCAATGGCGTCAGCACTCTTCCGCTCGCGCGCGAGCAGGCTGGCATAGAAGGTGGCATCGTCGTTGAGCGAGGGCCTGGTGGCCAGATCATCGCCGGCGAGCGCGACGGCCCTGGCGGCGAAGGGATCAGCCTGGGCGAGCAAGTTCCACTGCGCAAGCTCCCGCGCTACGGTGAAGTAGGCGTCAGGTGCCGGAGTGCGGCCGTCGAGGTACGCGGCCTCGAGAGCCTTCACAGCCAGGTCGGGCTTGCCTTCGCGGGCGCGGGCCAGCGCCGCCTTCTGCATCCACTCTGGATCTTTATAGGTGAGCGCGAAGATGCGATCGTAGTCGGCGCACGCGGCCTCGAAGTTCTGCGCTCGCTCCTCCAGTTCGGCGCGAGCGATGTAGAGATCGGGGCGATCGGAACGGATGGCGATCGCCTTACTGTAGGCGGTGAGTGCGCCGGCGTTGTCTTCAAAAGCGGCGTCGACGCGCGCGAGATCGACGAGGAAACGGGAGTCTCGCGGTGACGCGGCAACAGTTTGCTGAAGGAACGCGACGAGCTGCGATTCGCGGGAATGCATCCGCGCATAGGAAATAGCGTTCTCGAGCGTAGGCTCGTCCTCCGGAAATGCCGACAATAGAGCGATGTGCTCATCCATGGCGCCGGCGTAGTCTTTGAGGCCGGTTAGCGCAGGGATCAGCCCTTGCCGGGCAAGCGCAATCTTCGCGCGCTTGTCGGCAGCAGAAAGCGACGACGCTTTTAGCGCGCTGATGGTCTCAGCGTAAAGGTCGCGCACACCGGTGTCGTCGTGGGCAAGCGAGTAGCTTTGCGCCTGCAGGTTTAGATACAGCGCGTTGAAAGGATCGGCAGCGAGCAATGGATGGAGCAGGCGGCGAGCCCCTGCGTAGTCGCCGCTGCGATTGGACTTGTCGATAGCCTCAAGGGTGAAGTCATGGGCGAGGTCCGGATTCGCAGCCTGCGCAGCCTCAAGCAGAACAGAGATTGCACGCGCCTCCTTGCGGTTCGACCAGTCGAAGTCGACCGTGGAGCGAACCACGCCGATAATTCGCGGATTGCCCGTGTAGACAACATCGACGAGTTGCTGTGCGGCAGCGGTGTTGTGCTGGTCCGTATAAGCCCGTACCAGCTGATACTGCAGCTCAATCCGCGCGACGGGGTCGGCCGTGAGGGCGATCTGGCGAGTGAGCGCCGCGTCGCGTGCGCCGGGAAGATTTTGGTCGGCGGCGAAGCCCGCGAGCGCGGCGAGTTCATCAGCGGTGGTGGCACGGGCAATGGCCTTTGTGATCAGCGTCGCAATTCCGGAAGATTGTCCCTCGGCAGAGAGGACGTCGGCTCGGAGCGAGAGTGACTCGAGCGAGGGATTGGCGTCGGCGGCCTGCGCGGTGGCGCGGTCAACCAGCGACGCAGTCGCGGGGCGCCTGGCCAGCGTCAGCAGACGCGCCCGCGCGTCGGCAGCGCCGGTGTCGGTCTCGCGGGAAGAAGCAGTAACAGCGGTCACGTACTCGCCGATAGCACCCGCGTCATCGCCCTGGTTCTCGTGAATGGCGCCGGCCTGATAGGCGAAGAGAGCCGGCGAATGGAAGCGCTGGCGGGCCGCGGCAATCTCAGCGAGTGCGTCGTCGAACTGGAAATAGTCCCAGAAGACGGCTGCTGATTGCAGATAACCGTCAGGCAGGCCCGGATGCACATTATGCATGCGACGCCAGAAGGGCGCGGCCTGCGCGAGTTGTTGCGCGGCACTTAGATTGAGACTGGGATCGGTGGAGTCAGCGAAGATGTCGCCGATGGTTGCCAGCCGATCGAGACTGGAAGGGTCTGCGCTGGAGAGATGCTTCTCGATCGCAGCCGCGCGCTGTGCCTGCGGCGGATCAAAATAGGCGAGGGAGCGGAAGACGCTGACGGCCTCATCGCCCACCGAAGTGTCGGCAGGATACTGATCCGCGAGACTGCCAAGCAGCGGCGCTGCCGCTTCAAAATGCGACTGCCATAGGTTGAGCTGTGCAAGTTCGCGGGCGGCGGCCGGATCCTCGAACACGGAGTCATCCGTGGGCAGAAGCGTCTGGAGCGAGGAGAGCTCGTCCTGCAGACGGCCGCGACTGCTGAGGAGCTCAAAGAACTGGACCTGCAGATCGGGTGCGTCCTGCCAGTGCTGACGCAGAAGAAGTTCGCGCGCAGCCGGATCAGCAGTGCCATGCGTCTGATAGGCGATGACCAGATTGCGTGTAAAGACAAGGTCGTGCGGAAAGCGCTGGTGCGCATAAAGATTCAGCTGGAGGAACTCTTCGGGCCACGTGCGGCTGACGTTGCCAAAGTAGATTTCCAGCTGCGTGCCACGAAACGTATCGACGACTTTGCGAGTAAGGGCGTCGAAGTCCCGCTGCTGTCGCCGGCGAAGGTAGAAGCGGGCGAGCTTGTCATAGAAGCCCGCAGTCTGGAAGCGCGCGATCGCCTGCTGGTATACAGCTTCCTGCTGCGCTGCGAGATTATTCTGCTGAAGAAAGTCGGCAAGGCGCTCGTAAAGCAGAGGGTCATTGGGATTGCGGTCCAGCTCGCGACGAAGCAGGGTTAGCGCCGCTGGAAGCTGACCGGTGACCACCAGGCGCGACAGATAGCGATTGAGAACGGCCCGATACTGCTGCCCGATAACGAGGGTCGGCGGCGGGTTGGCAGGCACGGCAAGAAACTGTGCAAGCAGCGTGGCAGCGGAGAGTTGCGGCGCCGGTACGGAGGAGTTGCCGGCGCCATCTTCGTCCACATCAGCAGTGATCTCTGCGGTGTTCTCGCGCGATGCAGCGCCCGCCGCGGTAAGCGGCAGGCCGTCAAGTTTCGCGGAGAGCTCCGTGAGAAGTGTGTTGTAGAGCGCGAACTCATTACGAGTGTCATTCTTGCGCGCGTCGATGTCGGCGAGATCGAACGCGATCTCGACACGGTCCGGCGATTTTGGAAAGTCTTCGAGAAACTGCTTGCCGGCCAGCAACACAGCCTCGTCATTGCCGTATGTCAGCAACTGACGGATGAGCGTTGCGTGGAGTTGGGCGCGCTCGCTGGACGAGGGAAAGCGCTGATCGAGAACGGCCAGAAGCTCTGCGGCTTTGGCGTGATGAAAGTATGGCGTGGCACGGTTTTCTTCGTTCCGGAACTCGTTGGCTGGATCAGTGGAGTTGAGCCAAAGCGAGAGGATGCCGTTGAGATAGCCGGGACCCTGATCGGTAGTGGTGATGTCGCGAAAGATTGAGAGATTGCCGGAGCCGAGCGCGATGGGAGCATCAGCGTTCGTGAGCAGCAGATGAATGAGGCCGCACAGGCCGGCCTCCTCGGGTGTCTGCGTCGTGTTGGCGATACTTCCGCGCGTGGCCACAAGCGCGTAATCGAAGCGGGCTGCGTCGGCGGGCTGACGACCGCGTTCGAGCAGCGTGGCGAAAGTGTTCAGCTCGTCCGGCGTCCAGGCGGCATGGCGCTGCTGCTTGGAGGCGGCGTACTGCGCAAGCGTGTTTTTGGCAACGTCGAGCCGGCCCTGCTGAGAGAAAACGTCGAACAGGAATCCGGCAGAACGAAGATCGTCGGGGTTCTTCGCAAGCTGGTTGCGCGCTTCAGCGATCGCAGCATGCTCGGTATGTGTTGCCGAAAGAAGCTCGATGTAGGTCTGGACGAGCGCCGGATCCCAGATAGCCTGGAAGGCCTGACCGAAGAGCGTGAGCGCATGCTGCGTCGCCTGCGGGCTTCCTTCATCGGACGCCAGCAGGGCCTCGGCTTTGATAGGAAACACGCTGTCGTTCGGAAACGCGGTCTTATAGTCGTCGATGGTGTGCTGAGCTTCATCGAAGCGCCGCATGGAAAGCAGCGCCTTGAGAAGTGCGGCGCGCGCGGCCGGCTCATGCGGGTATCGGGCGATCCAGGCGCGATGGATCGCCAGCGTCGCATCGTCACCGAGGCCCTGCTGCTGTGCGACGGCAAGCGCGCGCGGAAACGCCTTCCATGCGGTCTGCTGATCGGCGGAGAGAAACGACTCAGCGGTAGATGAGGGCGCGGCGGCAGCGGCTTCGAGTGCGGCGATCTGCTGCCGTCCTTCGTTGCGGCGATCGTAATAATCGGCGAGCGCAAACTGGGCGGAGGTTCTGGCAACGCCGTCGGCGGAGTGGGCGACAAACGTCTGCCAGTCCCGTTCTGCAGAGGTGAAATCGAGAGCCTGCTCCTCTACGCGGGCGCGCACCGCGTAGAGCTCGGCGTCGTTGGGATTGGCGGCGACGAGAGGATCGAGTTGCGTGCGAGCTTTGGCAGGCGGTCTCGGATAGAGTGTTTTGGCGGATGGGATATCCATCGCGCGGAAGAGCGCAGCTTCCATGGCTGAACCGGACACGATCGATCGCATCCATGCGGGAAAATCGGCGCGCGCAACGGCCACAAACGCACCGAGCCCGACGACGCAGGCGATGAGTGCTCTAAGGAAGGACTTCAAGCTTCACCTCCTGCGAGCCGACATTGTGCGCAATGTCTTCGGCGGTAACGGAAAGCGTGTAAACGCCGGGAGCAAGCGTGGACGGAATCCGGAGCTCGCCCCTATTGACGCCGGCTCGCGGATCCCAGCGAAGGTCTGCGGCGGCCAATGCTCCGGCTGAGTCACCACTTGCGAGCCGTGCCGTCAAAAGACGCGTGGTCGCGGTAGCTTCCGCACGCAGCGGAAGAAGATCACCCGCGTGAACGCGCGTCCGGTCGAGGTGGATGCGAACCGCCGGCGGCGTGGCGGAGATGACGAAAGTCTTCTGCTCGGAGTAAGTGTTTCCGCGATCGTCGCGCAGGATAAGGCGCACGGCGTACGTGCCGTCGTGCATGTCGGTGGGCGCAAGAAATCGTGTCTCCCACACGCGGTCCGTGTCGGCGCCAGTGTGATTGTCCTCGCTCGCGAGATGGCGGAGCGGCTGGGTTAGACCAAACGGAAAGAGCGCGATCACTGAGGTGATGGCTGGGTCGGTGTGCACGCGCAGTACGGGATCGCCGGGCCGGATGATGCGCGGGCGCAGCAGTGATCGTGGCACAGCAAGGAACGAGGTGTAGGGCGTGACGAACTTGTAGCGGCGCGAAAGTGCGACAATCTCGTCGATTGCTGCGCGCGTCTCGCCATCGCGGGCGATCCGGGCCAGCAGCGCATTCACGCGAGCCTGGGCCCACAGGCGTGGAAGCTCGGGATGCTCGAGCGACTTGGTGGGAAGCTCGATCTTCGCGAGAGCATGGAGCCCGTTGCTGGCGTGGACCGCGAAGCTGATGTTCTTGTGCGGAGTCAGGTAGTCGCCAACCCACGCGGCCAGCGAGCCATCGTAGACCTCCGTATCGAGAGGATAGAAGGTGTGAACAGAGTTTGAAGGAGCGACGTCCAGCGCGAGCCCCGCAACCGGTCGCGACGTGCTGTGCGCGAGGAAGGCGGAGAGCTTGGGCTGCAGCGGCTCAGTGGAGAGGACGTTTTCGAGAAGGCCGTCGTTCTTCGCGATCAACCGTAGCAGTGGGAGATTGGCATCGTCGCCAACGGCAAAGATGTTGGTGCGTGGACGCGAGGAGTGCGACCACGCATCCGCATAGGCCGCAGCAATTTTGCGCGTGAGGATGGTTGAACCGCGGTCCGAGTTGCCGTCGGTGAAGAGATACAGGCTGGAATCGGGGCCGGCAGCCTGCGCGAGCGCAGCGGTGAGCGCCTGACCGAGATCAGTGCCTCCCCGCAGACGGCTGGCTTTTACGAACGCGAGGGCCTGCTCGATTGCCTCCGGCGTTGCGGCGACCGGTTGCGGCTTGTAGAGGGTGACGTCCTGGTTAAACAGGATGAGCGAGAAACGGTCGGCCGGCTTGAGGTTCAGCAGCGTAGCTTCGAGCGCACCGTAACTGCGCTCAAGCTTGTCCCAGTGCATGGACAGCGAGTTATCGAAGAGAAGGACGACGCTGCGGGGCGGCGAGTCCGGAGCAGATGTCGGCGCCGGCGCAAGCAGCGTCTGTGCAAGCAAGAAGCCCGGCTGGGCTGGATGAGCAGTCGGCGAGGACCCGGCCGGAGATGGAAGCGTCGCCTCCGGATTACGGAAGGTGGTGACGGCGAGCGAGTTAGATCCGGCAGCATCCAGCTTCCACGTCGCGGTAAAGTCTTCGCTCAGCGAAAAATTGTCCGCGGTGAAGCTGCCGATCGCAGTGTGCGCATCTTGCCTTGTGAACGTCAGCGGAAAGAGCTTACTTGCGAGCGCAAAGTCCTTGAGCGCAAGAGTGGAGTGAAGTGTGATTTCGAGGCGGAAGCGCGCGACGGTCTGGTGCCCGTACTGCGCGGGTGCCAGCGGCAGCGTGAAGTGCTGTGCCAGGCGGTCAACCGGGAGCCTCTGGCGATATTCCAGTTCAAGGCGCTTGGTCGAGTAGGGCGGAATGGGCGAGATACTCGCGCTGAATGTGGACTCGGCCCTGGGGTCGGAGCCGTTACGCTCACCCGCCTGCAGCAGACCGGGATCGACGGCCTGGTTGCGCAGCCGGGTGTAGAGTTCTTCCGCGCGACGACGCTCAAGGATGACCGCGGGAATGCGCACCGGGCCATCCCAGACAGCGAAGTCTGAGACGGTACTGCCGGTCGGCAGCGCGAAGACGTAGTTCCCTTCCTCGAGACGTTCCGTGTGGTTCGAAAATATTTGAGTGATAAAGACGCGTGCGTCGCCGTCGTCGATGGTGATGTCGACGGTCATCTCGTCGAGCGAGAGCACGGAAGCGTCGGGCTGTGTCGAGTTCATTGGAATCAGCACGCCGGACTGCGCGCTCGCGAGGCAAGCACCGAACGATAGCGCGACAGCTCCCGCAATCACTCCGAAGCGGTTCATTCGAGCGCCTGCTCCGGCAGGCGAACAATGCCGTCGGCCGTGCCGATGTAGATCTCGCCGCTGCGCGCGGCCAACGCCGTGACGTTGAGTGAAGGAAGCCCGGCGGTGATCTGTGCCCAATGCTGTGTCGCGCGGTTGTAGACCAGCAGGCCACGGTCGAGCGTGCCGGCCAGCACATGCTCCGGCGTCACAAGTAACGCGTTGGGATTGATGATCGCGGTCGGCGTGGGCGTGTCGAGCCGAGTGACGTGGCCCGCGGCATCCAGCTCAACGACGCTGCCTCCATACGTGCCGACGAACCATGCCGGTTGCGCCGTTCCGCCCAGGCGCGCGATCGCTGTAATCCAGTTGCGCGGCAGCGAGGAGTTACGCAGCGAGAGGCTGGAGGTGACGTTGAGATGATCGACGACAGAAACACCCGCAAGCGTGCCTGCGAGCGACGTCGAACTGCCGGGGTCCGCAGCCAGCGCATAAACGTGATCGTTGGCCAGCCCCTGGAAGCTCGAGAGACTCTCGGCTCCGGACGGCGTGAGAACGGTGACGCCGGAAGGTGTGGCCAGCATCGTGCCATCGGCGGAGAAGGCAACGTCCGTAACCTGGTCGGCAGCAAGGCCATCGCGGCGTGTGAGTACCTGCCGCGGTACGGGCGCAGCAGCATAGGTGTCGAACAGCACCAGGCCATTGGCGGTGGCCACGTCCATCGTGTGGCGCGCGGGGTCGGCGACGATTCGGTTAATACAGAAGAGATGGTCGTCCTCGATATGTTGCGCGCGACCGGAAGCGAGGTCGAGCACGTCCAGCCCGCGATCGAAGTAGCCTATCCAGAGGCGGCCATCCGGCGAGAAGCCCAGCGCCGCAACGTCACTGTCGGCGACCGTCTGCGTCGGCGCGGCCAGCACAATCTGCCAGGCGCCAGTTTCGCTCCGCCGTAGCAAGCTGCCGCGGCTAAGCCCGAACACCGCGTCCCCGGAGGCAATGATTGTCGCGACGTCCGGACCTGACTGTGCGTGGAAAGCCGCGGCTTGCGAGCGGCCGTCGAGCGGAATCGTCGCCAAACCCTGGTCAACCGTCGCGACCAGCAGTGAGTTCCGCTGAACAGCGAGCGACTGGGCGAAGAGCCCGCGGCCAAGCTGGCGGCTGACCCGGCCATTCACAATCTGCGCGACGCCCAGCGGTGTTCCCGCAAACACTCCGCGCGGGCTGTCGGCGAGCGAAAGAATCGTGTCATCCGGCAGACCCGCCTCAGCATTCAGCAAGCCAAGCTGACCACCGTGCCAGTGCAGCAACCCGTGGTCGCGCGTGCCGACCCACACATCGGCTTCGTTTCCCGCGAGCGCGGTGACATCAATGTGAGCCAACGCCGGCGAGAACCAGCGAAGCCGGGTTCCGTCAAAGAGCAGAACACCGGCGTGCCGGGTGCCGAGGAGAAGATCGCCGGAGGAGAGAGGAAGGATGGCGGTAACGTCGCGGGCTTCGGGCGTCGCGGGGAGAAGCTGCCATGGCGGTCCATGGGCGTCGAAGAGCAGCAGACCGGCGCCGCGTGTAATGCCCAGCAGCTCCGGGGATGCATGGCCGCGGAGATGAGCGACCGTCAGGGCGAGGATGGGCGCGGGCGGCAGCTCTATGCCGGTTCGCAGCCGATGCGGCGCCGCAACGGGTGACTCATAGATGGCCACGCCGGAGGGCCCGGCGAGATACAGCTTGCCCGCGAAGACAGCCGCAGTGGTCGGGATCCCGGCCGCGCCGACCGGCTCAAAGGACGGCCCGCTCGCCGCCACAACCGGTTCGAGCGTGAATGCCAGCGAGCTTTCCCGTGAGATCTGCGAACGCGCGGCGCGCAGCGTCAGGTCAAAGCGTCGAAGAGCAATGCAGGTAAAGGCGAGTACAGCCAGGGCAAGAGCGGCAGAGAGACCGAGCGCGGTTTTACGCATCGAAATTGGCGTCAATCTTGCAGACGCTGAAGACGACGACACTCTAACATGACTGCGGCTCTCTCACATCCAAATCTTTTTCGACACGCTCCAGACCCTCCCTCCCCGCGTCCGAAGACGTGATAAAAACGTCTTGTCATCACACACAATTCAGGATCCTTCCCCCGCACCGAGGTGAACATTGCGTCGCATTTCGCTTCCGTCTCTGCTGTTGACTCTTGTTTTCTCCGCCGCGGGCTTCACGCAGTCTTCCAAACCTTCCATGGCAACGCCGGCCATCTCTCCAGACGGCAAGGAGATCGCATTCGCTTCGGGCGGCGACATCTGGACCGTACCCTCCGACGGCGGCGAAGCTCGCCTGCTGATCTCCAACCCCGCAGAGGAATCGCGGCCCTTGTATTCGCCCGACGGCAGCAAGCTGGCCTTCATGTCCACGCGCACAGGCGGCGGCGACATCTATGTGCTGACGCTCGCGGCCGGCTCGATCGAGCGCCTGACCTTCTCCGACACCTCCAGTAATCTCGACGCCTGGTCGCGCGATGGCCAGTGGATCTACTTCACCTCGAACGCCACCGACGTCGCCGGCCAGGGCGACATCCTGCGCGTTCGCGCGTCCGGCGGCACGCCGCTGGAAGTCTCGCGCGAGCGCTACCTTAACGAGTTCGAGTCCGCCCCCTCGCCAGACGGCAGGCAGATCGCGCTGGTCGCCAAAGGCATCTCGTCCTCGCAGTGGTGGCGCAACGGGCACGCCCACATCGACGAGACGGAGCTGTGGCTCAAGCCTCTCGTCTCTCCATCGGCCGCCGACGCAGGCTATCGCCGCCTCCTGCCCGCCGACGCAAAACATGCGTGGCCCATGTGGTCAGCCGACGGCAAAACACTCTTCTATATGTCGGACAAAAGCGGCGCGGAGAACATCTGGAGCACCGACGCCGCTACCGGCGCTGAACGTCAGTTGACCGACTTCACCAGCGGCCGCTGCCTGTGGCCAACCATCTCCTACGACGGCAGGACGATCGTCTTCGAGCGCCATTTTGCGATATGGAAGCTCGACACGCACAGCGGCAAAGCCGGTGAGGTTGCGATTTCCCTGCGCGGATCGCCCAGCGCCGAAGGTGTCACGCACATGGCGCTGACGCATTGGCGCGATCTTGCCATCTCGCCCGACGGCAACAAACTGGCCGTCGTCGATCAGGGCGACGTCTTCGCAACCGCCACCAAATCCGGCGGCGAGGCCCAGAGGCTGACGCGCACCGGCGCTGCCGAAAGCGATCCGCAGTGGTCGCCCGATTCAACCAAAGTCGCCTTCCGCTCCGAGCGTGACGGAGGTTCCAGCCTTTATCTGTACGACTTCGCCACCCAGTCCGAGCGGGCGCTCACTCACGGCGCCGACATCGACGCAGGTCAGACCTGGTCACCCGACGGCAAGAGCATCGCCTTCATTCGCAACCGCAAGGAACTGCATGTCATCTCGCCCGATGGCTCCAACGACCGCGTCCTCGCACACGGCGAGCTCGATAACAACACCATCGCCTGGTCGCCGGACTCACACTGGGTTGTGTACGTGCCCACAGGTCCGGACGGCTTCAGCAACCTCTTCGCCGTTCCTGCCGGGGGCGGCACGGAGCCGCGTCCGTTGAGCTTCCTCGCCAATGGCGAGACCGCGTCCCGCATCGCCTGGTCGCCGGACGGCAAGTACATCCTCTTCGATACCGCGCAGCGCAGCGAAACTCCTCAGATCGCGCGCGTCGACCTCATCCCGCATGTTCCGGCGTTCCGCGAGGATCAGTTCACCGAACTCTTCCGCAAGCAATCCACGCCGGGCGCACCCGATATCCCCAGCGAACCCGGCACCACGCCGGAGTCTGCACCCTCCACGAAACCTGCTCCGGACCAACCCGCGCAAGCCCAGCCCACCCAGACAACGCCTGAACCCGAGCCCCAGAAACCGCCTGCCGCGGAATCCAGTGAGCACAACGCTCATCGTCCGCCCAGGAAGATCGAGCCCACACGAATCGTCTTTGAAGGAATTCGGAATCGGCTCACACTGCTGCCGGTCAACCTGGAACTGCGCACACCGGTCATCAGTCCGGACGGAAAGACACTTGCCTTCGTCGCCACCGTCGCCGACCAGGTCAACATCTACACCTACTCGCTCGACGAACTCTCCCGCGAACCCGCATCGCCGCGCCAGCTCACCTCCACGCCCGGCTCCAAGTCCGACATTGCATGGTCACCGGATTCGAAGACGATCTACTACCTTGAAGGCCCCGGCCCCGGCAATGCTGCCAACGCCGGCGCCGAGGCCCCTTCAGGCGTTCACGCTGTCCCTCTCGATACGCGCACACCGCGCGCGATTCCCGTCACCGCGTCCGTGGAAGTCGACTTCGACCACGAGAAGCAGGTGGTCTTCGACGAGGCGTGGAGCACACTCGATCACCGCTTCTTCCGCGAGGACTTCAACCATCACGACTGGAAGGCGCTCCGCGCTGAATGGGAACCCTACATCGCCGGGGCACGCACCGGCCCCGAGTTGCGTCGTGACATCAACCTGCTCATCGGCGAGTTGAACAGCTCGCACTCGGGCATCAACAAGGTCGCACCGCCCCCCGTACGCACCGGCAGGCTCGGCCTGCGCTTCGAACGCGAACCGTTTGAGGACAAGGGCCAGTTGATGGTCCGCGAGGTCGTCCCTCTGGGCCCGGCGTCGCTCCAAGGCACCATCCGTCCTGGAGACCGCCTGCTCGCGGTCGACGGAACACCGGTCACGGGACAGACCAACCTCGATGCCCTGCTCGAAGACAAGGTCGGCAAGCGCGTCGTACTCAGCGTCGAGACGGCGGGCAAAAAGCGCGATGCGATCGTCCGCCCGGTAACCCTCCAGGTCGAGGCAGGTCTGCTCTATAACGCCTGGGTCGAGCAGCGCCGTGCCTATGTGGAGCGCATCTCGGGCGGCAAGCTCGGCTATGTTCACATCGCCGCCATGGGCGACCACGATCTCGCTCAGCTCTATGTCGACCTCGACGTCCAGAACGAGACCAGGCAGGGCGTCGTCATCGACGTACGTAACAACAACGGCGGATACGTGAACGGACGCGTGATCGACGTCTTTGCGCGCCGCAACTACCTGCTCATGACCCCGCGCGACGGCGCAACCGCACCCAGCCGCCAGGAGCTCGGACAGCGCGCTCTCGGCGTGCCCACCGTGCTCGTCACCAATGAGTCGACGCTGTCGGATGGCGAAGACTTCACCGAGGGCTATCGCGCGCTCGGCCTGGGCAAAGTGGTCGGAACGCCGACCGCCGGCTGGATCATCTTCACCGGAGCCCAGCGCCTGATCGACGGCTCGAGCGTGCGCGTTCCCGGCGACCGCATCCGCGACATGAAGGGCGACGACATGGAGATGCACCCCCGCCAGGTCGACGTCGAAGTCCTCCGCCCGCTGGGCGAAACAGAATCCGGCGAAGATGCCCAGTTGAAGAAGGCGGTCGATGTGCTTCGGAACCAACTCAAATAGATCGCTGAATCAGGGTGATCAGTCAGCCATCGCAGCTTTGGCGGGTTACGGGAAAAAGTGAGGTAATAATATACTTGACTGAAGATACATAGTGGCGTAGTCTGGTCTTATTATGGACAGCCCCAAGACCTTACTCGAAGCGATTCAATACTTTAGCGGCCACGAGAACTGCCGGAATTTCATGGTAGACGTGCGCTGGGCCGATGGAGTCGTTCGCTGCCCGAAGTGTGGCAATGAGAAGGTCTCTTACCTCGAAAAAGCCAAGCTGTACTTCTGCCCAAACAGGCACCCCAAACAGAAGTTCTCCCTCAAGGTTGGAACCATCTTTGAGGACTCTCCTATTGGCTTGGATAAGTGGCTCCCTGCGGCGTGGCTGATTGCGAATTGCAAGAACGGCATCAGCTCTTACGAGATGGCGCGAGCCATCGGCGTGACTCAGAAAAGCGCATGGCACATGCTCCACAGGCTCCGGGTCGCCATGAAGCCATTCTTGGACGGAACCAAGTTTGGTAGCAGTGATGGCGGAGCGGTGGAAGTTGATGAGGCATTTGTTGGCGGCAAGCTGGCGAACATGCACCGCCACAGGGCCAAGGCGATTCGCGCCAACGTGTCGAAGGATCGCGAGGACGACTATGAGACTGGCTGGTACGGCAAAGCTGCCGTGCTGGGCATGTACGACCGCGAGAGCCGCACTGTACGCGCCAAGGTAGTGCCGAACGTCAAGCGCGAGACCCTACAGAAAGAGATTCTGAAGAACGTCAAATACGGCTCCAGCGTCTTCACTGATGAGGCCGTGGCCTATAACAAGCTCGGCCTGCGCTACGTGCATGACACCGTAAATCACGCGGAAGCCTACGTGAACGGGCAGGTGCATACCAACTCGCTCGAAAACTTCTGGAGTCTGATGAAGCGGAATCTCGCTGGCACCTATGTAGCTGTCGAACCGTTCCATCTCGACAAGTACATCGACGAGCAAGTGTTCAGATTCAACAATCGCCAGAACAAGACCGACGCTGACCGCTTCAAGAAACTCTTATCGCAGATCGTGGGAAAGCGGCTGACCTATGCCGAGGTCACTGGCAAGGTGGGAGAAACGGCGTTCTAGCTCCGGTCAGAAGCGCCAGGGACGCGGGAAGCGGAAGACTTAGGCTCTTCCCGCTTGTTGACGACCTTCCGCATTAGCTCCGTGAACTCGCGGAAGTCACCCGGTGTCTTCAGGGTCGATTCCTTCGGCGGGTGATTCTTCACCGGATTGACCCACGTTTTAGGTTTGGAGCGTGCCGTCATGCGGGTATGATACTCCCCGCCCCTTGAAAGGATTTTTCTCAGTGACTACCGACGAACAGATGATTTTTGTTGAGTTGCTCTTTGCCCATCGACATCTCTGGATGACGTTTCAAGAGTACCGATATTTGCAGGAGCATCCGGAAGTGGACTGGGAGACTGCTCACGAGATTTTCTTTGAAGAATCCCATGAAGTCTATAACTCTCTAGCCGACGCCTTGCGCGAAGGGCAGCCAATTCGAGACAAGCTTCGAACAGTTCTAACGCAGTCTCAGTTGACCGAGGCTGAGGTCCGGAATGAGTTGAAGAGGAAAAAGGATTGATTGGTTGCATGCAGACACACTCCGTGCGAAGATTCGCTTGAGTGCATCGAACCGACCCAGCCCCGCGAAGGCTGGGTTTTTCATTTACCCGATGGGCGCTTTTGAGTAATCAATCGAAAGATAACCCAGACCACGGCAACGACTGCAAGCGACCCAATGAAGCGTTCCACAAACTCAATCCCACCTTCTCCTATATGCCTCTTTCCAGCCGTTAGAAGCAGGGCGACCAGTGCGCAGCCTATCCAGCCGTTGCGAGTCACAAGGCGTTCCCCGGTCTGAGGTGGCTTTTCTTCTGTGGATTCTGGCATGCACGGTATGATACTCCCCTGCCCGTGCGACTCTAGTCCGTCGGAACCTTGTCAATAACTTCATCTAGGTTTGAATCGTTCCAGCGAGTCCAAGAGGACGAAACCATTCGCTTCGCTTTGACCGCAACGTCTGCGAGAAACGGAGATCCAGTCGGATTCATTTGGCGAACGGTTGCCCAAGCCAATAGGTCTGCCGCTTGCAGTGCCGAACCCTCCTTAGTCTTGGACGATAACGCGGTCTCGCTCTTCACGAGTTCCCAAATTTCCTTATTCCCGGCGATTTCAAATCTGTTTGAGGTTTGCTTTCTTCGCAGCGCCTTGAAGTCGTCTTCAAATGGTTCATCGCGGTCAAAAAAGATGTGCATGCTCGAAATCAGGCCGGGAAACTTCTCTCCGTACCACTTCAAAACATAATGAGGCGCATAGTGAGTGCAGATTCGTATTGCAGACGGGAATGCCATCTGCTGTTGCCTGCGTCGAACCGCCCCTGCATCTACCCCACACACAAAGTAATGGGTGCGCTCTCTGTCTAGAGAATTTAGATAATCCAGTAGGTCGCTGACGAGCCTCTTTCTCTTTGTGTTGTCCCATCCATTACGCTTCGAAAAAGGACTCTTAGCGCTGTCGCTCCGCAATTCCTTCATGTGGAGATAGGGAGCACGCGGTCTATAGCGATCGTCGCCTAAGACGGCTTGCCACCCATCCTCAAATGCAGCGAGAAGGGCGTCGCCAACCGCGAATCCGGCAAGCGCGATGTGACTTGCACCCTTCCAGTCTGACTCTCCAGTGTGGCTCCCATCGAAATATGCTTTGACTGGAATAAAGAGTGCTCCATCGTTAGGCCGAGATAGAACTATCCGACCCAAATAGCTTTTTACATCCAATCATCTCCACTTCCGGTCTGCTTGCTAATTCTTACTTGGCTGCCCTGTCACGCCTTCAACAGTATACTTCAGTCAAGTATGTTATTGCCAAAAGTGACCCCCCACCTGTTAACTGACCTCGAATGAAGACTTTGGCCATAACAATCATGTTTTCAACACTTTAGCACTTAAGGCCACCCCTAAGCCCAATCGTATGAATACTTTGCGCAAGAACAGGGGGGAGGGGGCACCCCGAGGCGCTATCCTTTAATCAGGCCCGAGGTCCGAAATTCGATGCAGACATCCCATCCGATAAGTCGAGAGGAAATCAGCGATCTCGTCGACCGCTTCTACGCCAAGGTCCGCCTCGACTCCGACATTGGCCCAATCTTCAACGCCGCCATCGACGACTGGCCCGCGCACCTCAGCCTCCTCAAGGACTTCTGGTCCACCGTGCTCCTCACCGAGCGCCGCTACAAGGGCGACCCGCTCTCCAAGCACCTGGAACTCTCCCTGGATCCCGCCCACTTCGCCCGCTGGCTCGCGCTCTTCGCCGAGACCGCCCGCGAGGTCATGACTCCTGAACACGCCGGGATCATCATCGGCAAGTCCCATCGCATTGCCGAGAACTTCAAGGCCGCCATCGCCTACAAGCGTGACGAAGCCCCTCCCTCGGCCATCTACCGCGCTCCCATCACAAAGACCTAGCGCTCCGCCACCAATATCCGCAGATCCCGTACATTGTTCCCCGTCGGTCCAGTAACGACCGCGTCATCCAGCTGCGCCAGAAGCGGGTACGCGTCGAACCTCTTCAGCGCATCCTCCACGCTCAGTCCAGCCCTCATAGCTCGCTGGACGGTGGTCCCATCCACCACTGCCCCCGCCGCTGGACTGTTCCCATCCACCCCATCCGTCCCTGCGCTCAGCACCGCAACTTCCGCCGGGATTGAGCCAGAACGCGTCGCACAGTAGAGAGCGAACTGCTGGTTCCTCCCCCCGGCGCCCGGCTCCTTACCCACATTCACAAGAACTTCGCCGCCGGAGAGCAGGCAGACGCGAGCGTACTGAGCGCTTAAATTGCGCAGTCGATCGAGGAGGTAGTCGGCCGCTGCGCGATACTCCCAGTCGTCGCAGGAGTTGTCGACCACGACATGGAATCCCCGGCGCTCGCACGCTTGTGCTGCGGCGGTCAGCATCGTTGCAGTTGAGAGGACGATGCGAGAGTCGGCATTCCGAAAGCATGCGGCATTGTGTTTCGGTGTTTCAGGCAGATTTGCACTGGCAAGCAGCGTGCGCACTCGTTCCGGAATTCTGCTCTGCAGTTCAGGCCGGCGCACAAGCTCCCAACACAGCTCGCGGGTCGATGAGTCAGGAAGCGTGGGGCCTGATCCGATGACGTCGGCCAGGCCTTCGGGAACATCCGAGATGAGCAGCGTGCACTTGGTCGCCTCGGGTGCAAGCTCTGCCAGCCGCCCTCCTTTGGTTGCAGAGAGATGCTTGCGCAGGGTGTTCATCTCCACAATGCTCAGACCTGAATGCACCAGCGCACTATAAAACGCTGCGGTCTCTTCCACGGTCACACCTGGATCGAGAGGAAGCTCCACCATCGCGGAAGCGCCGCCGCTGATCAGGAAGATCACGAGGTCCTGTGCGTTCGTCTGCTTCAGAGCGTTGACGATCCGATGCGCGGCGTCGCACGCAGTCGCGTCCGGCACAGGGTGACTTCCCTGCCATCGTTCGAGCGCGCAAGGCAGCGTGCGCATCTCACCTGGACCCACTACGATTGCCTCGAGCTCGACACTGCATGGAGCCAGCTTCGCGAGAACTACCTCCGCGGATGGCACCGCTGCCTTGCCGATCGCGATCACGAGCACGCGACGGAAATCGGCCAGGCGATAGTGCAAATCAACGAGTCGGAGCCGGCCTTCCTGGCAGCTCACTGCATGCGTGAAGACTTCGCGCACGCCGGTAGCCCCGAGGGTTTCACGGAAGATCTCGCAGAGCATCGCGCGCCTCGCGGCGTGGAGATCGGGCTGCGCAACCGGCCGCGCTAGCTCTTCCACCCCATGCCTGCCATCACACCGCGCATGTAGGCCATGCTCTCGATGACGCCCGGCATCGGATCGTCACCGTGAATCTCGTATTCGAGGTCAACGTAGCCGGGGTACCGCGCCTTTGCCAACTCGACGAAGATTTCGCGCACCGGCATAATTCCGCGTCCCACCGCGACCTGCGACTCCTTCACGTTCGGTTGTGCGAGGTCCTTCATGTGAACGTCGTGAAGTCGCGGACCCGCGGCGCGGATTGCGTCGACAGGATTGACGCCGGCGCGCATGGTGTGTCCAACGTCGACGCAGCAGCCCATGCGAACGTCCATGCCGTGCACTGCCTTCAGGACATCGAGCGGGGACTTCCAGATCTTGTCCTCGGGTCCGTGATTGTGAACCGCAATCGCGATGTCGTACTCCTTGACGAAACGCTCGATGCGCGGCAGCACGGCGGGCGCGGGATCTCCAGCGACGATGACCTTTACGCCGGCGCGCTTCGCATACTCAAACCTGGAACGAATATCGTCGTCCTCGTCCTTGGGGAAGTAGACAGTGCCGACTGCAGTGGGCGTGATGCCAGCGGCCTTGTAATCGTCCAAAGCCTTCTGCTCATCGGCGGCAGAGGTTGACGGCAGGTGATCCTTCGCATCCTTGAGGTTGATGGTCGAGATTTCCAGTTGCTTGAGAAAGCTGATCAGCTGGGCACGATCGAAATTGCGGAAGGTGTAGCTGCACATTCCCAGCCGTACCGGAAGTTGCGCCCCTGTGGCTGCCTGCCCCCGTTCGCCGATAGCGCGGGGAGCTGCTGCCGCCGCGACTGCCATTGCACTCAATCCAAGAAAGGTTCGCCGCTCAACTGAAGTCTTCATCGGCGCCCATCGTACCATCGTCAGGCGGCATTTGTCCCAACCCCAAACAATATCGCCGACCTGCTTGGCTAACATTGCAGCTTCATCTCTTAAACTATTGATGTGCCAGATTCGCTTCAATCACAGCTCGATGCCATCACCGCGCAGACGCGCACCCTCGTACAACCGGAGCGGCTTGCCGTCACTGAACAGGCTATTCACGACCTGCTGGATACCGGGATTGAATCGCGCGTTCTTCCTGTCGGCGCCGCTGCACCGGAGTTTTCACTTCCCGATGCGCTGACCGGCAAGCTCGTTCGTTCAACGGACCTCCTTGCACTGGGACCTGTGATCGTCAATTTCTTCCGCGGCCGGTGGTGCCCTTACTGCGTTACGGAACTCGAAGCGTGGCAGACGGCATTTGCACAGGCTCGCGAGCGCGGAGCTCTGCTCATCGCGATCTCGCCACAACTGCCGCGACAGAACGACTTCACCGTGCAGCAGCACTCGCTGACGTTTCCTGTGCTGTCGGACGCTGGGTGCCGCGTCGCCGAGATGTTCGGGATCGCCTATACAGTGCCGAAGCCGATGCAATCGCACCTGCGTTCGATCATGATCAACATTCCGTTCATCCACGGCGACCAGGGCGATGCAACGTGGCGTTTGCCGCTACCAGCGACTTTCGTCCTGAGGCCTGGTGCCGATGGGAACGCCACCGTCGCATTCGCCGAAGCACATGCCGACCATCGCGTGCGCCCGGATCCCGCAGACGTTCTGGCGGTGCTCTAGGTCAAGCGGCTTTGTCGAACAGGCTGCGCTGCTCAAGCAGCCTGAGAAGCACACGCTCTTCGTTGCGTAGCGTGGCTGCTTGTTCGCCAATCTCTTCCTCGAGTTCGGCCTTTGCTTCTTCGATGGTCATGCCGCCGAGATACGCTTCCAGGACGGCGGGGTGCACGTAGCACTTTCTGCAGACCGAAGGTGTGTTTCCCAACTTCAAGGCAACGGCCCGGATAGCCGCGACGACGTTTTTTTTCGCGTGGGTTGCGCTTTCGAAGGGTCCCATAGCGCGCAGAAGATTGCAGGCGAGAACCGATCCCGCCCAGGTTCTGAAGTCCTTCGCGGTGAAGTGCTGGCCGGTGATCTCGCGGAGGTATTCGTTGACGTCGGATGAATCGATGGCGTGACGTTCGCCGTCCTCATCGACGTACTGGAAGAGTTCGTAACCGGGTAGATCCTCGCACTGCTTGATGACGCGTGCAAGTCGGCGGTCTTCGAGACTGACGGTGTGGTGGACCTTGCTCTTCCCCTGGAAACTGAAGGTGACCTGTGAACCTTTTACCTCGACGTGTTTGTTGCGCAGGGTTGTGAGGCCGTAACTTCCGTTCTCCTTCGCGTACTCGTGGTTTCCGACACGGATGTGAGTCTGCTCCATCAGGCTGATGATCGTAGCGATAACTTTCTGACGGGGCAGGCCGGGGAGCGCGAGGTCTGCCTTCACGCGCTCGCGGAGGGTGGGCAACGTTTGTGCGAACTGCACCATGCGTTCGTACTTTGTCTCGTCGCGGACTTCGCGCCAGCGGGGATGATAGCGGCTTTGCTTGCGGCCGCGAGCATCGCGGCCGGTGGCCTGCAGGTGACCGTTCGGAATCGTACAGATCCAGACGCCGCTCCAGGCCGGTGGAATGACGAGCGAACGGATACGCCGGAGGATGTCCTCGTCGTGAATTGTGGCGCCCCCCGGAGCCGTGTAGCGGAAGCCTTTGCCGCAGCGAATGCGACGGATTCCAGGCTTGGCGTCCGTTACGTACCGCAACCCGGCCGCCTGTGCCGACTCCTTCGAATCGGGCGGCTCAGTCAGAGGATCAATCCCCGGCTGCGCTGTTTGGGCCCGTGCAGTTATCACTTACTCACCCGAGAACCGTGCATGCGCATCTTGGATGAGGATTGCGCGGCGAGCGCTGCCCGGGCCTCGACATGACATGCAATTCCCCTGCTATGCTTTTCGCGTTATGAAGAAAATTTTGCTGACCGTCGTTCTTCTTTGCCTGACGGCCTGCAACTCGCCCGCACCGGTCAATACGACGCCGGCGGCGACGCGCCACAGCAACCCCACTATCGCGGCACTGCCGCAGCCAACGGGACCGCAGAGGTTCGACTATTACCTGCTGAACCTGTCGTGGTCTCCCGAGTTCTGCCATTCGCACCAGAGCGCGCCCGAGTGTGGCCATGGTGCGACGTTCGTGCTCCATGGGTTGTGGCCGCAGAACTCCGATGGAACCTATCCGCAAAACTGCAGCAATGCCCCGGGACCGGCGGAGCCATCCCAGTACAGCGACATCTATCCCGACCCGGGCCTGCTGGAGCATGAATGGAGCACACATGGCACATGCTCGGGGCTCTCTCCGGATGCGTTCTTCACCACTGCGCGGGCGGCCTTTGAGGCGTTCGCCGTTCCGCCGAAGCTGGCACAACTGAGTGGGCAAATCTCGCTGGCGCCGAACCAGATTCTTTCGCTGGTGACGCAGAGTAATCCGAAAATTGGCGCGAACAGCCTGGCGCTGAGTTGCGGGAATAACTATCTGACCGCGGTCGAGGTGTGTCTCGACAAGCAGCTTCATCCAGTCGCGTGTGGACCAGTGCGTTCGTGCAGAGCACAAACGGTGCGGATTCCGCCGCCGTAGGACGGGTTTACGCAATGGGTCCCTTGCAGTGTTCTAATTAAGAAGGCGACACCGACTTTGCGCGGGACGCATACGCCTCCGCAAAAACTCCCATCAATTGCAGAGAGAGATCCTACATGAGCGACATTTCTTTGACCGAACGGCCCGCGTGGAAGGCCCTGCAGGGCCATGCGGATGCGATGCGCAGCAAGACTATCAAGCAGCTGTTCGCGGACGACTCCGATCGCGGCATGCGCCTGACCGCCGAGGCCTGCGGCCTCTTCCTCGATTATTCCAAGAACCGGATAACGGACGAGACGATCAAGCTGCTGCTGCAACTTGCAGAAGAGTGCGGCTTGCGACAGCGCATCGAAGCAATGTTTACGGGCGAAAAGATCAACATCACGGAGAAGCGCGCCGTTCTTCACGTTGCTTTGCGCGCGCCGAAGTCTGAGCACATCTTTGTGGATGGTGAGGATGTTGTTCCGGAGGTGCATAAGGTCCTCTACAAGATGTCGGCTTTTGCGCACCAGGTGCGCTCCGGTCAATGGCGGGGCCATACGGGCAAACGGGTGAAGAACGTCATCAATATCGGCATCGGCGGCTCCGACCTTGGCCCGGTGATGGCGTATGAAGCTCTGAAGCACTACTCCGATCGGCATCTGAACTTCCGCTTTGTTTCAAACGTCGATGGTACGGATTTTGTTGAGGCTGTTCACGATCTGCATGCGGATGAGACGCTCTTCCTGGTTGCCTCGAAGACGTTTACAACGCTGGAGACAATGACGAATGCGCACAGTGCGCGGGAGTGGGCGCTGAAGGGGCTGGGTGGTGATGAGTCCGCGATTGCCAAGCATTTCGTGGCCATCTCAACGAATGAGAAAGAGGTCAAGAAGTTCGGCATCAACCCGGAGAATATGTTCGGGTTCTGGGACTGGGTGGGTGGGCGCTACTCGATGGACTCGGCCATCGGTCTGAGCACCATGATCGCGATCGGGCCGGAGAACTTCCGCGCAATGCTGAACGGCTTCCACCAGATGGATGAACACTTCCGCACCGCACCGTTCGAACAGAATCTTCCCGCGTTGCTGGGGCTGCTGACGGTATGGTACACAGACTTCTTCGGCGCGGAGACGGTGGCTGTGCTGCCTTACGAGCAGTATCTGAAGCGCTTCCCTGCTTATCTACAGCAGCTCACCATGGAGTCGAATGGGAAACACGTCACGCTCGACGGCAAGCACGTGACCTACGAGACGGGGCCGATCTACTGGGGCGAGCCGGGCACTAACGGGCAGCACAGCTTTTATCAACTCATCCATCAGGGGACGCGGCTGATTCCGTGTGACTTTATCGGATTTGCACGGACACTCAATCCGCTGGGGCGTCATCATGACATGCTGATGGCGAACGTGTTTGCGCAAGGCGAGGCGCTGGCCTTTGGCAAGACCGCGGAGCAGGTGAAGGCCGAGGGCGCGCCGGACTGGCTGGTTCCGCATAAGGTCTTCGAGGGCAACCGGCCGTCGAACACTATTCTTGGGGACGTGCTCACGCCGGAAATCCTTGGCAAGCTGGTCGCGCTCTATGAGCACTCGGTATTTACGCAGGGCACAATCTGGAACATTGATTCGTTCGACCAGTGGGGCGTTGAGCTCGGCAAGGTGCTGGCGCAGCGGATCATCGGCGAGTTGGAGTCGCCGGAGGATCCGAATCTGACCCACGATAGCTCGACGAACAACCTGATCAAGCGGTATCGCTCCCGAAAATAAGGATGAAATCTTAGACGGACGGCGAAGCAGATTCCTGCGGAGTCTGCCTCGTTCTCTTGCGGTTGAAGGCCTGTGCGTTTATCGTTGTAGTAGCGCGGCTATCGTTCCGCCCTTTGAAGCCCATGACTACTGCTACGCTCTCCGCTCCTGCACCCGTCGTCAGCGCCTCCACTGCAACAAAGCCCAAGGTCACTCCTGCGGTTGCGCTCGAGGTGTATGCGGGCGATCCGAACTTCATGGCTTCGCTCGCGCGCGGACTGGTTGTTATTCAAGCCTTCACGCCGCAGATGCCGCAGATGACGATCTCGCAATTGAGCCTGCGGACCGGTCTCTCGCGTGCTGCAGTTCGCCGCTGTCTTTATACGCTGTGCAAGCTCGGCTTCGCGGGTACGGATGAGGCGCAGCGCTACTCGCTGCGGCCCAAGATGCTGACGCTTGCCAATACCTACACCGCATCCAGCACGCTGGCGAATGCCGCTCAGCCGATCCTCGAGCGCATGTCGGCGCAGTTGGGTGAGAGTTTCTCGGTTGCCACGCTCGACGGTGACGACATTGTTTACATCGCTCGCACTACCGTAACGCGCGTGATGTCGGTGGATCTGCATATTGGTTCGCGGCTACCGGCGTTCTGCACCAGCATGGGACGTGTCCTGCTTGCGTATCTCCCGCAGGATCAGCTGGAGCAATATCTGGGGCGTGTGCACATGGTGCAATACACGCCAAAGACGATTACGTCGGTGGACAAGCTGCGACTCGCGCTGCGCAACGTGCGCCGCAACGGCTACGGGCTGTGCGACCAGGAGTACGAGATTGGCCTGCGGTCGCTTGCCGTCCCGGTGCAGGCACCGAACGGGCGTGTCGTGGCATGCGTCAACCTCAGCGGCCATGCTCCACGGATGCCGATGCTGGAAATGCAGACGAAGTTCCTGCCGCACCTGCGCGCCGCAGCATCCGAACTTAGCGTCTTCCTGCGTTAGCCCAGTCCGACGGGACTAATCGTCGTCGTCGTCTTTGTGCTTCGGGTGTTTTTCGAGCAGCATCGCCGGTGGCGGCTGCGCTCCGCGAGCGTCCTGCCAGAGGATCAAATTCAGCTTGTCAGTCGGCGCGCGGTCCGCGTGCGTAAAGTCCATCTTCATTGACGCGGCCGCACCAACTGCATTCGGCTTGTTCGCCGTGTAGATCAGGCCGTTGTCGCGATTCGAGTAGACCGCGTCGTACGCCGGCTGATCCCCTGGGCCGATGAACAGGCTCGAAATCATCGAAGCAAATGCGTCGTTATTGTTCATGGGAGGAACGCCGAGGAGAGCCTCCATGGTGCGCAACACACTTACAGTTGAGTAAAAGCGGCTATCCACCACAGCGCCTTGGCCAGGCTTTGGATGCGGGGCATATTTACTGACAACGATGCCAAGCGAGCGGTGCGCATCGACGTGGTCTGCACCGTTCTGCGCATCATCCTCGAGGATGAAGAACGCGGTGTCGTCCCAGTACGCGGAGTGTGAGATCGCCTCGACCGCCCGGCCGACTGCAAGATCGTTATCGGCAACGGAAGACCGCGGAGTTGGTCCACCGGGCCTCGTGCCAGCCGTGTGATCGTTCGGCAGGCGCATCAGGATATAGTCGGGCATCGTGTCGTGCCCGGCGGCGCGGTCCTTCTTCCACTGCTCGAGATGGCGAAGAAAAACCTGGACCCGAATCTGGTCCGGCACGCGCAGGTTGAAGTCCGGCGACTCCGGCGCGAAATGGCCAACCAACTCGGGCTTGGTTGCAATGTTCGCCGCAAGCCTGGGGATCGACCAGGGCCACAGATTCTTTCCTCCGCCCCACTCTGCAGGCAGAGACTGTCCGGGCTTGATCTCAGGTGAAGGACAGAGCGTCTCTGCGCCTGATGCTGCTCCCTGCTGCGGATCCAAAGATCGTATCTGCTGAGCGCGCTCGACCGCCCGACGATCTCCGCAGAAGATAGATGAAACATATTCAGCGAAGTGATAGATGGACTTGCCGTGAGAGGCGAAGTTGCTCCAAATGTAGTTACTCGCCGGCTCGTTTACATCAGGGATGTGCTGGAGCAAAGGATATCCGTCCGCAACCATTCCTTCGTAGTCGTAGGTGCGCTGGGGTCCACGATAGTTAATTTGCCAGGTCTTTTCGAGATAGTCGGTTCCAATTGCAGCGGTCGACCACACGTGACCTTCGCCTGACACCTCACCCGAGTCGAAGAAGTTATCGAGCACGCCGAATTGCAGCGCCAGCTTGTGCTCGTTCGGCGTAATCGCCGCGCCGTACATTGTCAGCTTCGGATCGCCGTTGCCCACCGGATGTCCGTCCTTCTCGAGGTCGCCCAAGATCTGATCGTAGGTGCGGTTCTCCTTGATGATGTAGATCACGTGCTTGATCGGATTGTGGCCGGAAGCGAAGCTGATGGTCTCGTGTGCCGCCCGCATCCGGTTGCTTTCGAGCACTGTCTCGGTCGATGCCTTGAGGTTAGAGTCGATCTGCTGCTCGGTGAGCGATGCCAGCGAGCCATGGATGAGTGTCGGTGCGTAGGTAAAGGCGCGCTCCAACGGCGAGGCTGTTCCTGAATGAACTCCGGGCGCTTGTGGCATATCGTTTGGCCCGGTCCCCTTGCCCTTGTCAGTCGCTACGTACAGCGTTCGGCCCGAGAACACAAGAGCTGTCGGCATTAATTCTGTCGGAACGAAGCCTGCCGGTTCGGACATACCACGCTGATCGTCCATCGACTTGAGATGCCGCGGATCAATAACGGCGACGGCGTCGGAGCCCAGGTTCGCCGCATAGAGCCGCGTGCCGTCGGCATTCTCGGCGAGAGCGTCGGGCTCAGCGCCGAAATAACTCTGGCCGGGGAGCCGCGTATCGAAGTAGCCAGCTACGGACAGCTTTGGCCGATGATGCCGGTCGCTCACGCGTACAGCGGCAACGGCGTCACGATTGGCCAACGCAACGTACAGCACCCCGGCGTGTTCATCCAGCACGAGAGCGCAGGGGTGCGAACCCGGAGCTGTAGGTGTGTGAGCCCTCATCAACTCCACTCGTCGCACGACCGTACGGTGC
This sequence comes from Acidobacteriaceae bacterium, assembly GCA_035605855.1. Lineage (GTDB taxonomy): Bacteria > Acidobacteriota > Terriglobia > Terriglobales > Acidobacteriaceae > Granulicella. The sequence goes on from DATNGO010000055.1 coordinate 27,107, forward strand.
TGGAGGTCAAGTTCGACAACCTCGCTACTGTTCCAGAGAGCGACGAACGCGCGCGTTCCATCCTTGCTGACCGCAAGGGCGATGGGATAGGTCGACGGCACGTCCGCGCCGGTGCTCAGGTCGAATGTGTGCTCGATGGCGCCCGAAGACGCATCCAGGAGCGCAACACTGTCAGATAGATTCTCGGCGACGAGCAAGCGCTCACGCGCACCGGGTATGACGGCAATGGCGGCCGGAAACGGGATGCCCTTTTTGCCACCGTCCAGGATCCTCAGCGCCGTTGTCTTCCCAGGGGCCAGGGAGACCAGTGGCAGCTTCAGCAGGCCTTGCGGTTTCAGTACACCTCCCGAGAAGCTGAAGACCGCGATCCCATTGCCCCTTGCTCGTCTGCCATCTCCTTCCGGATTGCTCGTGGAACCGAGGCTGGCGTAGACCCGCCTGCCGTCACTGCTGAAAGCGAGGCCGGAGAAGAACGTCTGCGGCGCATGCAGTGACACGCGGGCGTCCGGAACATCCTGTACCTCGCCAGTGCTGGTGTTCAGGACGGAGAGCGACTGCATGTAATCGGACTCTGCAGTCCCATAGCCGGCGTTGAGCGAGACTACCCATTTTCCGTCGGGAGAAGCCGCAAGCGAGATTGGAAGACTATTGACCCGACGTGGATCTCCGGGCGCAGGAACAAGCAGTTGCTTGCTGGTGGGCAGGTTCACCACCTCGTTTGCACTCTGTTGTGCGCGCAAAGACGAAGTCGCGTGAATCACCAGCAGGAGAACGGAAAATACCGCTACGTGGGACACGATTGCAACGGGAGTTGTACGTCTGTTTCTCGGCATTACAAAAGTCTTACACAAGCCCGGCAGGACGACATGTATCTTCGGAAAAGAAGGCATTTTAAAGGGCTATAGCATGATCGACACCGTAACAACAGAACGCGATGAGACGGCCTCTCACGCAAAAGATTCCGTCCTTGAGTTCCCTTCGATCTCAGGCGGGCCCGATCGATTCGCCGCTATCCATGAAACGAACCAGCGCCTGAAGCAGGACCTGCGCATGGGGCGTACCTATCAGGAGGGCCGCATCAACTGGATCACCAGCATCTTCATGGGAGCCTTTCATGTCGGCGCGATTGCGGCCCTGTTCTTCTTCTCCTGGAAGAACCTCGCCGTGGCGGCGATCATGTACTTCTTTGCGATCAATGTGGGCATCGGGATGGCCTATCACCGGCTGCTGACGCATCGCGGCTACAAGGTCCCACGCTGGCTCGAGTACTTCCTGACGGCGTGCGGCACGATGGCGCTTGAAGGCGGGCCGATTTTCTGGGTGGCTACGCATCGCGTGCATCACCAGAACTCTGATCAGGAAGGTGACCCGCACACACCGCATGACGGACCGTGGTGGGCGCATGCTGGCTGGATCCTTTCGGGACGCGCACTGCATTCTGAAACGGCGCTGCTCGGGCGCTACGCTCCTGACCTTACGCGCGACCGCGTGCAGGTATGGCTGTCGAAGTATCACTGGCTGCCGCTAACCGTCGCTGCGTTCCTGCAGGTGGGACTGGGCGCCGCTCTGTCGCCGGGTCACCGCATCGCGGGCGCCGTCGGAATGCTGTTGTGGGGTACGTTCCTCCGCACGACGATCGGTCTGCACGCAACATGGCTCGTCAATTCCGCAACACATATGTTTGGATCGCGGCGGTTCGAGACACGTGATGACTCGCGCAACAGCTGGTGGGTCGCTCTTCTGACGGGTGGCGAAGGATGGCATAACAACCACCATGCACATCCGGTGAGCGCGCGTCATGGGCTCGCATGGTATGAGTTCGACGTGAACTACTATGGCATCTGGCTGATGGAGAAACTTGGTCTCGCCAAGAGGGTGCAGGTCGCCAAGTTCGACCCCGAAAACCCGCGCCCAGCGGGCGCCTGAACACCTCAACTCCCTCCAAGGCCGCCCCCTTCGGGCGGCTTTGCTCTTTGCATTCAGCAACAATCGGCGGTAGGGACCGTATACTCCTGAGCAAGCATGAACCTGACCCGCCGCCGTGGAGCCATAGCATTCTTCATCACCCTTGGTGTCTGCCTCACGGGGCTCGCCGTTGCACTTAATGTCACGTGGGTGCACATCAACGGTCGCCGCATTGCGCTTGATGTCCTGGGTGTCATTCTGTTCACGATTCTCATCGCAGGCGTTGTTCTTAACACCGTGTTTCTGGTTCGTGAGATCCGCCGTAACGAGCGCCAGGACTCCTTTCTGAACGCTGTTACGCATGAGCTCAAGACGCCCATTGCCAGCATTCGACTCTACCTGGACACGCTACAGCGCCATCCCGTGGATGAGCTTCAACGCCAGCACTTTTACGCCACCATGCAATCGGACACAGATCGTCTTCTCGCCACAGTTGAACAAGTTCTCAAGGCGGGCGAACTGGGACAACGCCAGCGCGTACAGCGGCGCAGTCGAGTCGAACTGAAGACCCTCGTCTCCGAATGCATTGCGATCACGCTCAGCCGGCATCATCTTCCAGCAGAAGCCATTCAGCTCGATGACGTTCCAGGCGATGTGCGTCTTTTCGTCTCGGCAAATCCGGAGGATCTGCGAACAGCAGTGCTCAACCTGCTCGACAATGCGGTGAAGTATTCACCGCAGGGTGTGCATGTCAAGTGCAAGCTCAGTATTGAGCGCTACACGTGGGCGGTGCTCAGCATCTCTGACACGGGGCTGGGCATCCAGGCTCGTGATCTGAGGAGGATATTCAAACGCTTCTATCGCGCCGCTACCAGCGATCGCGTGAAGATCAAGGGAACAGGGCTCGGCCTTTTTCTCGTTCGGACGATCGTGCGCCAGCATGGGGGAGACGTACGTGCCGTGAGTGAAGGCCCGGGTAAGGGCTCAACGATGATCCTGAAGTTGCCGCTGGCGATCGCCAACGCGATGGGCTAGCGCCCAGACCGCACGAGCTTCGTGCGGGCCAAGAGAATAATTCCGGCGGCGAGAGCCACCAGTGTCCAGGTCGGCGGCTCGGGCGTCATCGATGGATCAACGGTCTTCAGGCCGTCGATGGCGAAGTTCATCCCACTGTAGACTTGATCGAAGTCCATAGCGCCGGCAGCGTACGAGGCACCGAAAATCAGACTCACCGGCGTGTTGTACGGTACGAGAAACGAGCCGCTCGCGGAGCCTGAGTTGAGATCACAGTTTTCCGTCAGTCCGTTTAACGTGATGCTGCATGGACCAAAAAGTCCGCCTCCTCCTTCTCCATACCGATAGGAGCTTGCCGACCAGTCCACATATCCATAGCCCGACCCGCCAATCAGGATGTAGGTGCCATCTATCCCCCACGACAGGTTCGTTAGTGCGAGTGTGGTCATGCCGGGAGACATGGGATTCCCGTAGGAGGAGAGAAACACCTGCATGCTCGCATCCAGCGAACCCACGGCCGCGCTCACCCGGGCCAGCCCGTTTGTGATGCCACCCGAGCCACAATTCAATGAGACCGAAGTGGAACTCGCCGCGGCTGACGAACACAGTCCACCTGCGAAAGTACTGTTACTGACACTCCCTGCAACAATTGGGTCGCCATGAGCGTAGCCCGCGATCGTGAGAGCCGCCAGAAGTGCGGCCGCATTTACCAATTTCATAGGCACAGTCCGACCTTGAATGTAGTAGGACTGAAATGCGCCGCAAATACGATGAACGGGGGATGAACCTGCCAATAGATGCAGACGAGCCACAGCAACCGAAGTGGTTTTGGTCAGGAGGTTGGAGGACACTTGCAGCAGCTAATCAGTTGGAGCAGGAGACGGGGATCGAACCGGCGACATCCAGCCTGGGAAGCTGACGTTGCTGAAGGTTTTCTCAGCAACAGGCATTTGATCATCACCCTTGCGCGATATCTTGCTTATTTTATGAAGTTTGCTCGCTTCGCATTCCTCGCATGCCACAGAACCAGGCGCACCTGTTCTCCCTAATTCCTAAACATTTTGGACAGTTTGGACAGTAAGGGTTTCCAGCGTGGAAAATTTGAATTGTGCTGTCAGAATTGGAGCGGGAGACGGGGATCGAACCCGCAACCAACGGCTTGGGAAGCCGCTACTCTACCATTGAGCTACTCCCGCGCCCCACTCGAGATTATACCCCGTGAAATCGCAATCCAGCAGAAAAGCGATCGTCTCGGAGCGAGCGAGAGTCTTCCGGTCCCCTTCTTGCTTCCTTTGAACAGAAGCAAGAGTGAGTTCAAGAAGAGAGCGTGCGGTTCAAATCCGTTCGGGCGATTCCAGCCAGACGATCTGCGGCCGGCGAGCGTGAAACAGCTTGAAATTCGCGCATCTGTTTGCCGCCAAAATCTCGGTTCGATCCAGCGGTTTGCAGCAGGCGCGCGCTTGCCATGCCGTATACTTCGATGGTTCGTTGGTCCGCTGAAGCTCTCTGCGACGCTCCTACCTGCAACCAAGCGAACAGCAATCGGTTATCGATCCCTGGGCTCGCCCATAGTTATTCTGATCTGTCGCATATCCGCTCCCTGAAAGCCAAGTGCAGGGACGTAGCCGTTCATTCGGTTGCGAACGTCACAGTACGCACATTCTTCACTTCGCGCCACACGTATCCCTTGTGCGATGGCATGCGCACCTTCAGGTCGCCGATCTGTTCACCAGGGGAAGTTTGCAGGGTGAACTGCGCGCCCTTACCCTTTCTCTTGAAGCGGATGTGCGCGCGAACGACTGCTGTCCCTGTCCAGATCGGCCAGTTCACAGCATCCACACCCTTCCAATCCGGCGGAATTCGCGGAACGATCCGGACGAAGGCTGGGTTGAGATCATCGACGCCAAGTAGCAAACGCGAAACCTTCAACGGCTCGGCCACATTCACCAGGTTCAGCGCGCCGCAGCCTTCCGCCAGCGTGATTTTTCCCACTGCATCCGGCGAATACGTTCGCTCATAGAAGTAGTAGCGCGAGGCGCGGTGCAGCTTGTAATCGGGAACAGGATCATATGTTGCATTCGCCAGCCACCCGAGCGCCTTGCCCGCCATGTCGAGCCGGTCGAGCAGCAGCATGTCCTGCAGCGCGTAACCCTGTCCGTAGGACGGGCTCGACATGTAACCCTTAGCGATTTTGTCCGTCTGCGTCCAGATGCCGTAGCGGTCGAACTCAGCCTTGCGCAAAGGCGTGTCGTAGAGCGATTGGAAGGTTTTCTCGCTGTGCTCAACCCCTTGCCAACTCGAATCGAGAGGAAGCAATCCAAGAACGTCGGCGTACATGGAAGCGACGCCATTCAGACTACCCGTGCCGAGATTCACCGCGCTATTGAGGACGGCCGGATCGGGGTCCAGCGTGCGGGTGTCGACGGCCCAGATCCACGAGCCATCCTTGCTGACGAGATACTTCTCCATGCCGTTGCGTATCTTGTCGGCAAGCAGGCGGTCCTCGTTAGCTGCGGCTGGTTTGTCCGTCTGGTCGGCCATGCGCGCCACGGCAAGGAGCGCCAGCATGATGAGGTTGTTCTGTACAACGTTGTAGCACTCGCCCGGCAGCCGCAAGCCGCATCCAAACTCGCCGGTTCCAGCGATCAACGGCTGTTTCGCAAGCGCGAAGCGGAAGTAATTGACCGGTGAAGCATCTTGAAAAAGGAATTGCTGGATGTGTTGGCGCGTTAGATTGCCTTCAGGCAGCCGCTCCCACAGTGTGGTCAGCGCGATAACGATGGCGCCGGTACCGTCGAATTCGGTGCCGCTGGCGCGCGCCGATCCCTTGAAGTAGCGTGGGAACGCATAGAAGCCGTCGGCGTTCTTTTCCACCAGATTCATCAGGCACTCGGCCACCAACGAGGCGCGCTGGTAATAGCCGCGCATCACCAACTCACGCAAAAAAGTCCCGGCATCGCGCGTCCACATAGTTCCCGCCCACGGTTTGCCGGGAGCTGAAGCGCTCAGAAACCCGGCGGGAAATCCGTCGCGCGCCTGCGGATAAAAATTGTCCTGGAGAACCCCCTGGAACGATTCCTCTACTTCGCGCGAGAAGAGTTCGGCGTCATTCGCGCCGTAAAAGCGCAGCGTGACAGGCTTATCGTTGTTGATTTGGATCGCCGAGGCCGGCGCCTGCGCCCAAGCAGCCGGCTGCGCCGAACCGAATAAAAAAAGAATGCAGACTAATAAACAACCGGGCTTCATCGTTAACATGATCCGCTCAACCTTTTCCTTGATTCGTGTCTGGACCGGCTGCTCATCCCGAACGGCACCAGCTTGCCGGCCGCAGTTCACTTGCTCTCCATCGCTACGACAGCCGAGCGCGGAGGAATTCTGATAGGCGTGCCGCACGGCGCGGCCTCCGGATGTTCCGGACTGGCGCACACGAGCGAATCCGCCTGCCGGTCCAGCGTCACCACCGCATCGACCGCTGCATCCCTCTTATCGTTCACCAGCACGATGGCTCGCCGGCCATCCTTGCCTTGGAACACTGAATAGGCAGGGAAAGGCCGGCCGTCCACCGTCACTTGTGCTCCCAGCGTGTCCTGGAACTCCGCATCCCACACGAAGTCGCGGTACCTTCTGCGCAGTGCATCCACCTTTTCGCCGTAGGCAAGCGTCAGCGGAAAATCCTCGATGTTGCCCTTGAAATTAAATGGTTCGTAACTGAGGATGTAACGGTACATCAGTGCGCGATTGATGATTTCGCGATCGTCGAAGCCAGTTACTGCCATCATCATGGGACGAAATGGAAATATATAGCGCTCCTCAGGAGTGTGCCCCGAATTAATGCGGAGATAGGAAAGCGAGAATTGGGCTTCGAGGACATCTTCGGGCTCCTCGCCGGAAAACAGAAAATTCTTTTCACCCACAGAACCGCGAATCATGTCGCGATACATATTCGCCAGCTTGATGTCTCCGGACCAGATAGTGGCCGGGATGTGATGTCCGTGGTTGGGATTGAAGCACAAGTTGTAATCGGAAGTGTGCCGGTGCTGCGCTTCATCGAACAACACGCCGTCGGCGCCCAGATTGATAACCTTCTGAAATTCGTCGGCCAGAATTTTTCTCCAAGCCGCATCATTCGAGCATCCTGTAGCAAGATTGCGGGTATTGATTCCGCTAAACTGCTCGGGCGTCTGGTATCGGTAGCCGGCCCATTGGTAAATGTCGCCGAAGGGATCGGTCGCCATGTGCTTGTAAAGCCCATCCTTGTACCAGTCTGTAGAAGTATCAGCCCACGCGTATTTGGCAAACACGATGACGTGAACCCCCGATTTCTCAATCTGTGCGATAGCATCCTTCAGCTCAGCCGTTGTTCCAAGCCGCGGGTCCGTATCGTCGGTTGGATTGTCGCGATCCTGGCCGCCCTTATTCCAGCCCACCAGTTGCAGCGCGGTGATGCCATGCTTCGCATCGTCGGCTACGCGCTTTACCAGGTCGACATAACGTGTCCGCAGGTCGTCTTCAGAGGAATCGATCTCGAGCTGTTGCCATGCGTTTACATCCTGTACCCACTCTGGCATCGGCTCAGGATGAAACCATGTCGCGAGCCAGCGCTTGTAAATGTCGGCGCCGGAATGCCAGTCGCCGCAATAGGGTGCAATTGCGATGGGCGCCAGCTGGCCTGACTCCCCGGAATTCAGAAACGGAAAGTGCACGATCTGCATGGTGAGCCGCACAGGATGACCGCTGATGCTCGGGGTGTTCGGATTCTCGCTGCCATAGGAGTTCTCGAAACCCGGTTTCACCTCGAACATGTACTTCACGTTCTCTTTGGCGTCCGGATTATGCGCGCCCACATACAGGCCTTGCCCGGGCATAGATACAAGAACAAAGCGGCCGTCAAGCATTCGCGTTGGATAGTTAGTCCCGAAATAGCCGAGATTCCCTGAAGCGTGATTCCAGAGCGGGTAAGTGGTTAAGTTTCCATAATTCCAAGTTGAAAGATGCAGGACCGCTTTTGGTTCAGCGATGGATCCGATGATTGGCCAGCTCAAACTCGCGATGGTGTGCGGAGAGTGATTCTCCACCGACATTTCGAACCGCACTGTGCCGGGCTCGAGCCGGACGGTTCCGCGAAGCGTGATATTCAGCCTACCCTGGTATTCGCTGAGCAGGTTTGACCACACCAGCTCGAGCGATTGCCCGTCGACCGACTTCTTGAAGGAAGCCAAGGTGTTCCTGGCGCCGAGGACCGGGTTATACGAACGATCTGGCGTGGGCACAAACAGATTGAACGATTCGCCCAGTTCCGTCCGCGTTTGCCAGTGCCATCCTGTGGTCTTATTCGTAAAGCTCAATAGGGCACCGGTGTGCTCGTCGAAACTCACGGCTATGTGGTTGTTCTCAAGAACGATTGAACGTGTCCCAGGCGGATAGAGCCGGTCGGAATCGTGTACGGGCGAATCCTGGCCCGACTTCCAGTCTTGCGCGAAGATACCCGAAGCAGTTGCGCCGCACAGGATCGCGAGTAGTACGAGGCTGCCAAACCGTCTGCCACGCAGAACGAGATAAGAAAGTCTTGCTTTTCTTATCATCGGTGATCCTTTGGTTCGTATGACCAACTGGGCTGGGCTGTATTGGCAGGCCTGGGCACGGCGCCGGGCGGCGTGTTAACGGCACCTTGCCTCTGTTTCAGTGCTGTATATGCATCCTTTATAGGCTGGGGGAATGTCGCAATCAGGATCTCCATGTCCTGTAACAGCTCTGCCACCATTTCCGGATGCAGGGCCGCTACGTCGTAGCTCTCTGCCGGGTCGAGCGCGAGATTATAAAGTTCCGGTCGCGCCAGCCATGCGCTGTGGTGCATTTGCGTGCTGCGGTCGTTCAGATAGACTTCTCCATCACATCCCTGCGCCACGCGCAGTTTCCACTCCTGCTTGCGAATGCAGTGGACGTCCATCCCGTGCTCGCTCATGGGGCTGAAGTAGATCTTCGGTTTGTTTTCCACCGCCTTGTCCTCGCCGGTGAGCACCGCCGACATATCGCTGCCATCGAGCGGATTCGGCGAAGGCGAAAGACCGCACAGTTTCGTGAGCGT
>DATNGO010000056.1:0-20819 GCA_035605855.1 Acidobacteriaceae bacterium
CCTGCACTCGCCGATATATAGATCGGAGTTCCCCCTCATGTCCCTGTCTCGCATCGCCCTTGCCGTCGCGCTCCTCGCCGCACCCGCGCTTCACGCCGGCACCGTCACCTACCACATGACGTTCACCTCGGGCAGCCACACCGGCGCCGCCACCCTCACGCTCGCCTCCCCACCGGCCAGCTCCGGGGTCACCAGCGCTACCGTCGCCAATCAGCAGCTCCAGCACCTCTCCTTCACCGTCGCCAATCAGACCTTCGACTTCTCCAGCGACCCCTCCGCCTCCGCCCGGTTCATCAATGGCCAGATCAGCAAGATCAACTTCGGCCAGGTCGCAGGTCAAGCGCCCGCCAGCTATACTCTCGTGCTCTCCAACGGCTTCTCCCTCTACGGCAGCGACCTGGCCAGGCCCCTCGTCTCCGGCAGCTTCAATCTGACGCCCTCCTTCGTCCCGGGCGACAACGCCACAACTGTACCCCCGCCAGCCAGTCCCACCCCCGAGCCCCGCACCCTCATCCTGCTCGTCACCGCTCTCCTCGCCGCAGGCTTCCTCCTCTTCCGCCGCGGGCGCGCCGCCCACTCCTAACCGCACCGCAACCGGAGCGGTCTTGCTCGCCAGAAAATCCCGTCGTTTTCGCCAGAAAATCCCGTCGTTCTCAATCGCAGCGGGTCCGTCGCCGGACCCGCATAGAGTGAAACCGATCGTGGATCAGTTTGAAAATCGCCTGCGGCAGGCCCTCATTGCTGGCTTAGACGAAGCGCCTGCGCACCGCGCCCGCGAGCCCCACAATCCCCGTTCCCAGCAGCATCAGGCTGCCTGGTTCCGGAACCGGCGGGGTCGCGTTCGTCACCAGCTCCGTCACCGGCCCGTTGAAGAACTGAGCCCCACTGCCGGGCCCCACCGTGTCCACGAGGGTGCTCCAGGGGTTGGCGTCCACGGCGAAATTGACAGTGCTGCCGGTGTAGGTCTCCGTGATCAACAGATCGCCACCCGTGTACAGATAGGGTGTAGAAAAGTTGACCAGAAAGAATGGGTTCGGGCCTGCTCCGCCCACCAAACCGGAAAGTACCAGGGTTCCCGAGTCGACGATCTGCGCGTTCGCCCCGATGTTGGCCGACTGGGTGCCACTCAACGAACCGATCGGGTTCGCCGACCCGCTTAGCTCCAGGTTGAAGCCCGAGATCGTGGCCGACGCAACGCTGCTCGCTCCACCGGGCAGCCGGAAGCCGACGGCGTCAATCTGTTGGCCGACGATCGAGGTAAGCTGCGACGCCGCAATATCAATTTGGAAGGCCGACCCGCCGGTCTCACCGAAAACCTCAAACTGAACGGTGCTTCCGTTCGTGTTGGTATTCGCATTCGGCGCGACGACTGTATCTGCGTAAACGTTTGAACTGGCACCAAGAGAAAGCGCCAGCAGAGAAGTGGACAGCAACAACAGCTTGACCCGTTTCATTTGTCTGGCTCCTGGATTTAGATTTCGGAAAGGTACACGTTGGTAACCTGCACTTCCCGGGCCATACGAGCAACTCCTTCCATTGAATAACTTACGGATCGCAGGAAAATGACCTATGCATCCTTTTGCACAGACCTGCTGCAGACTTGTGCCCTTTGCGTCGAAGGCTTTGCGTCGAAGGAATGACAAACAAAATGCCGGAGCATGCACCTGTCAATCCCTGGCGAAATCCTTTTCGTCAGTCTCGATCGCAGCGAAGATAGTCTTCATCCAAGGATGCCCGCCTATGACCGACTGGTTCGCGCGCCCCGTCTTCCACGTGACTGATGTCGAGGCCTCGCTCCGCTTCTACGTTGATCGGCTCGGCTTCACCAACCCCTGGCGCTACGACGAGCACGGCAAAGTCTACGTCGCCCAGGTCGAGCGTCAGGGCTGCGCGATCATCCTGGCCGGCACCTGGCCGGAAAAAGCCGGCAAGGGGCTCTTATTCGTTTCCCTGAACGTCGAACCGCAGACGCCCGAGGCCACCATCGCCGCACTCGATGATCTGCGCGCCGAGCTCGAGGCCAGGGGCGTCGCCATAACGGAGGGTTCCTGGGGCTACCGGCTCCTGGTGGTCGACGACCCCGACGGCAATCAGCTCTTCTTCAACTACCCCAGCCAGACCACACCAGCCAAAGACCGCTGGAACCCCGCCGCGATACCCTGAAACAGAACAGAGATCGCCGCCGGAGACTTCTGCGCTGGGAATATCGTCTTGAGAGCAGGTTGCTCGAATCGATCAATGGAGAACACGATGAAGCATTTAGTGCTGGCTGGGATGTGCCTGGCCATGGCAGTGGGAGGCGCCTCTGCGCAGGTCAACGCGGGCCAGCAGAAGCCTGAAGCGAGCCTGCCCTTCACCGTCACCCAGGTCACGACTTTGAGCCTGCCCTGGAAGATCGCCTTCCTGCCCGACGGACGAATGCTCATCACTGAGAAGACCGGCGGTCTGGAGCTGGTCACTCAGAAAGGAGCCAAAACGCCCGTTGCGAACATTCCCGCCGTTCTCTGGAGAGGACAGGGCGGAATGCTCGGCGTCTTTCTCTCGCCGCACTATGCCCAGGACCACAGCATCTACCTCACCTATTCAGAGCCGGGTGAGCCCGGCGGCTCAAGCCTCGCGCTCGCTCGCGCCCAATTGAAGATCGGTAAGGGTTCGGCGAGCCTCGAAAATCTTCAGGTCATCTGGCGCGACGGCGAGAGAGGTGAGGGCGGACAGTTCGGCGCAGTCATCGCCTTTTCTCCCGACAGCAAATATCTCTTTCTCGCCGTTGGCGAACGGCAGCGCATGACCCCGGCCCAGGACCCCAATCAGCCCCTCGGCAAGATCCTGCGCCTGACGCTGGACGGCAAACCGGCCCCCGGCAATCCCATGGCAGGCAAGACAGGCTCGCCCACCGTTCCCGTCATCGATCCGCCCGAGGACACGGAAGCCGCCAAAACCGCCCCAGTCGTCAGGACCTACACCTTTCCCGGCCCCAACCTCACGCCATCGGAGACCTGGTGCACCGGCCTCCGCACTCCCTACGGTCTGGCCTTTGCACCGGATGGACGGCTCTGGGAGCTCGAGCACGGCCCACGCGGCGGCGACGAGTTGAACCTCATCGAGCCCGGCAAAAATTATGGCTGGCCGCTGGTCTCCTACGGACACAACTACAACGGCGTTCCCATCCCCAGCCCCGACACACGTCCTGACCTGGCCAAGCCGGTTATCTATTGGCTCCCGGTCATCGCACCGGGCGATCTCATCTTCTACAAAGGCGCCATGTTCCCGCAGTGGAACGGCTCGGGCTTTGTCACAGGCCTGATATCGAAAGCGCTCATCCGCATCACCTTCGATGACAAGGGAGGAGCGAAGACAGCCGAGCGTTGGGACCTGGGCTTCAGGGTCCGCGACGTGGAGGTAGCCCCGGATGGAGCGCTCTGGTTGATCGAGGACGCGAACCCGGGTCGTCTCGTCCGCCTGACGCCGAAATAAGGCACAATCCGCAGGAACGGCGACGATCAGGAACGGCGACGATATGGACCACAAACTCAAACGCGCGCTCGCGGCAGCCTGCGCGTTCCTGTGCGGCCCCTGCCTGTCCATCCAGGCCTCTGGCCAGACTCTGCCCGACGGCAAAGGCAAGGCCGAGTTTGTGCACAACTGCACTGCCTGTCACCGCGCCGACATGGTCACCCGCGTCAGAAAGACGCCGGAGGACTGGAGAAAAAGTGTCGACGACATGGCCGCCCGTGGAACCGACGGCACGAAGCAGGATCTCGACAACGTCGTCCTCTACCTGGATAAATATTTTGCGTTAGAACCGGCTCCCGCTGATACGAGTCCATCGGCAACACCTTCTTCGACCCCGGATACCGATCACGCGAAGCACACGATCGCGCGCTACCTTGTCCCGCTTCCCCCTCTGCCCTGAGTGCTGATTCGCTTTCTGCGGCAAGTGTTGGGGGCGTAAACTCCCCACACATCTGCTCACAGGAGGCTGTATGGCTTCAATCACTGGCTTTGGCGGTATATTTTTGCGAGCAGATGATCCGAAAGCTCTCTACCAATGGTACGAGCAGCATCTCGGGCTGGTGAAGTCCGAGGGAGCGTTCGCCTATCCTGCCCCGACGCAACACGCCCAGGTCGTCTTCGCGGTTTTCAAACAAGGCGATGCCTACTTCCCTCCGGCACAGAAAGCCATGATCAATCTCCAGGTGGACGATCTGGATGGTGTGCTCGACCGTTTGATCAGCGAAGGTGTCACGGTCGATCCCAAACGCGAAAGCTACGACTTCGGAAAGTTCGGCTGGCTCACCGACCCGGAAGGAAATCGTGTCGAGCTTTGGCAGCCCATCGGCGATTGAATGATGCCAAGCCGACTCAGATTGGTTCCCACAAGTCGGCTCCTCGTCATTGGATCCGCCGCTGAAGAGAGACGTGTTCCTCGGTCAATCCGGCTTGGCAGCCGTTCACCTCAATGCTTGATCTCTTGTGTCTTGCTTATTGGCGACGGCTTGCTCGCTTCCTCCTTACTCACTTCGAAGACCGTAATCGGCAATTCCTGATCTCCGGGCGTGAGTTCCAACCCCAACGCTGTTCTAAGCACCTTATTGAGGCTATCCACGTCTCCACCGGAAACTCTGAATCGTGCGTCGTAGGTGCCATCGATTCCCGTTTCATTGATGACAGGGGTCTCCAGCCCAGTTGCCAAAACATAGGCGAGATCGTCCATCGATCCGTTCATCAAAAGAAACATACCGTGCCAATACCCGCGTTTGACCGCATGTGTAGAAGCTGACGGACTCAGCAATCTCTTGCTCGCATCGGTGGCCCGAAGGACATACGCACGCCTCGTTATCGTCTTGGACTGGATCTGCAAGCGCAACGCGGCAAGAACTGCCTGCTGGATAATCGGCCTGACTACAGCCTGCGATATGTCAGCGGAATTTACGCGAAGGTCGTAACGTCCATCCGGCGGCGCATCCTTCAGGACATATCGATCTCCGAACATATTGAACACGTTCGTCAAAAGGCTATCGGCATCCTGTCCAAGAAAGTCCGTTCCGGTCGGGGGATGTTCGACGATGGACATCTTTGCGTCAGACGCGGCTTTCGTCACCGAAACGGCAAACAACCTACCCTCAGCACTGGGGCTGGATGAACCGTTAACCGTGGTGATCTCTGAAACCGGCTTAAGTGCTACCCGTTTGCCTGCGGCGACTGCCCTCAGATCAGCAGCACTCACCGAGTCGATCTCTGTGACCGCAGCGATCTTTCCATTTTTATCGACAATGATGGTGGTCGGCCTCGAAGAGATCCCGTACGCTGCGAAGACGCTTCCGGACGTATCCACCCCGACCCAACCCAACATCTTTTTCCTGGTCAGAAATGTCTGCACAGCCTTCAGGTCCTCATCGTCGACGGAAATAAATTGAAATTTCGCCGGGTCGAGCGACTGTACGAGCTGATCGAGGTGGGGAAGGCTTGCCACGCACGGAGAACACCACGTAGCCCAGAACTCAAGCACCACCACCTTTCCCTTCAGGCTCGTCCAGTCAGTTCGTGCTCCCGGAGGTGCTTGCAACAGGCTCATCGGTCTCAAAGGAGGAGCCGGCGAACCGATCTTCGGATAAGCCCAAAGCGGCGCCGCACCAAACAAGACGACGACAAAGACAACAAGGCTGGCTCGCACCGTTGATCGCCCGCGCGTACATCCAAATGCTGGCCGCATTTCCCCTCCAACAAATAAGCCCATCGCACCTTAGAAGATGGTTCGTCCAAATAAATCAAAGCATCTCAACTATGTAGCATACTACTGCACGTTGACCGTATGCTGGTGTGCACATGAAACTCCTCGCGGCCGCAATCCTCACGCTCGCCGTCCCTGCCGTCGCCCAGCAAGCGACGACCTGGCGCTTCGACAACCTGACCAGAATCGGCGACACGCAGGTCACCACCGTCGGCCATCCGCAGGTCGTCGACACATCCTTCGGCAAGGCCATCCACTTCGAAGGCCGCGGAAACACCAGCAGCAGTAATTCCCAAAGCGGTAACCCCCTCGGCGACGCGCTTTTTCTCAACACCGCTCCACTCTCCGGCGATGCTACCTATACCTTCGAGGTCATCTTCCGCCCATCCTCGAAAGGCGCGCCGGCCCAGCGCTTCTTCCACATGCAGGACAACAACTCGCCCTCACGCCGCATGTTCGAAATCCGCATCGTCAACAACCAGTGGTGCCTCGACACAGTCGGCATCGATGTACCCACCGGCGGCCCCGAACAACACGGCGTCGCCCTCGCCTGCGACGCCGCGCATCTCCATCCACTCGATCGCTGGTACGCCGTCGCCGCCACCTACGACGGCAAAACCCTCCGCGGCTACGTCGATGCCGAACTCCAAGCCGAAATCGCCGTCACCCTCGCGCCGCTCCCTCCCGGCGCCACCTCCGTAGGCACGCGCATCGACAAGCGCGACTTCTTCACCGGCGACATCTACTCCGCCCGCTTCACCACCACCGTTCTCCCACCCGCCGGCTTCCTGAAAATCCCCGCCTCCGCCACGCATTAGCCAAGGTCCCGGTCACGTTGCCAGGGCCTCTTCAAGTGATTTCCCCGCGCGATTTCGTGGGCCTCCTTGTACATTGGTGACGTTATGGACGACAGCGATCTTCAGCAGTTACGAGAACAGGTCGCGGAGCTTCGTTCGCGTGTAGCTTCGCTCGAGAAAATCATCTGGGCAGAAGAAGCCTCCGCTCCCGAACGCGAACCTCAGCGGCACACGACGCTCCCGGCTGTGCAGCAAACCTCGCAGACACCGGCCCCGCAAGCTGTCGTCGCTCCTGTCCAACCGCCATTGCCTCCTGTCGCAACCGCCACCGGGTTCGCGTCGGCGGCCCCTGCTCCTGCACAACATAGCGCACGCTCGCTCGAAAGTCGGATCGGATCGCAGTGGTTCAATCGCATTGGCATCCTCGCCGTGTTGATTGCGATGTCCTGGTTCCTCAAGCTCGCGATCGACAACCACTGGATCGGTCCGCTGGGCCGCGTTGTGATCGGGATGGTCGCGGGAGCGGGCCTCATCGGCTGGTCGGAACGCTTCCACCGCAAGGGCTACGTCATCTTCTCGTATTCGCTGAAGGCGATCGGCAGCGGCATCCTCTATCTTTCTCTTTGGGCTGCATTCTCGGTCTTCCACCTCATTCCCTCCTCGGTCGCTTTCGCTGCGATGATCGCCGTAACAGCATTCAACGGCTACATGTCATGGCTGCGCAATTCGGAGATCCTTGCGCTCTACTCGATCGTCGGCGGGTTCAGCACACCACTATTGCTCTCCACGGGCGAGAACCACGAGGTCTCGCTCTTCACCTATCTGCTCATCCTGAACGTCGCCGTTCTGCTCCTGGCAGCGCTGCGGCCATGGTCGCGGCTGCTCTTCGCAGCGTTCACGGGCACGGTTCTGTTCTTCGCCGCATGGTGGGCGCGGTTCTACACAGACGATCAACTCGGGCGAACCGCTCTCTTCCTCGCCTGCTTCATACTTCTGTTTGCGTTCGCTCCTCGCCTCCTGCGCACTCGTCGAGAAGACCTGGAGAACATACCTCTATGGGACCGGCTCGCGACGGTGTTGATGCCGATCGCGAACGCGGCGCTTGGATTTCTTGCCTTCTATGAGCTGCTGGACCGGCCCGCGACGCAATGGGCAAGCCCTTGGCTCGCAGTCGCCTTCGCGGCCTTCTACCTCCTCATCCTCAAGCTTCCAGCGCGCGGCCCGCTCAAGGCGAACTCCACGCTCTCCTCCGCACTCCTGCTCACAACGGCTATCGTGTTTCTCACGATCGCTATTCCGCTCAAGACCCAGGGCAGGTGGCTCACGATCGGCTGGCTGGTGCAGGGCGCGGCGATGCTATGGTTGGCCAAACGGGTGAACCTGCACCTGCTTGGTACCCTCGCACTGATCTGCCTGGTGCTCGGACTGGGGGCGCTATTCATCAACAACCCGCCGGCATCGCTTACGCCGCTCTGGAATGAGCGATTCGCAACCTGCTGTGTCGCGATCGCAGTGTCTGTGTTCGTGGCCCTGCTGGCGCGAAATGCGGGAGCCGGATTGAATCAGGAGAACACAATCCCGTGGCCCGCCGTCGCCGTCGCCGCCGCACTGATGATCAGCGTTCTCATCCTGGTGGCCATCAGCTGGGAGATTCACAGTTACTGGTGGTACGTGCGCTGGCGCGGCGATTGGAACTTCATGCACGACTACCGCATGTACGCCCAGTTCACCTATTCCGCGTTTTTCATGCTCTATGGTGCAATCCTTCTCACCATCGGATTCTGGCGCCGTTCCTCGTTCGTACGCTGGCAGGCGCTGGTGTTGCTTGCGGCTGCGATCGCCAAGGTGTTCCTCGGCGACATCGGCTCGCTCAGCCAGGGCTATCGCATCCTTAGCTTCCTGGGGCTCGGCGTTCTGCTGCTGGCGGTGAGCTTCGCCTACCAGCGCGATTGGCTGCACCTGCGCGCGCCGGAAAGCGAAAACGCATGAGGACAGGGGCGCTGCTTCTGATCCTGGCAGTGAATGCGGCGGCAACCGGCACCAGCCACTTCCGCTTCACGCGGCCGGTAAATACACCACCGGCGCCCGGACAGACCTGCGTAGCTCTCGACGCGAAGATCTTCAGTCACGCTGCGAGTGGCCTGGCTGATGTGCGGCTATTCAATGGCGGCGCCGAAATCCCCTATGCGATTCGTACGGCCGCCCCGGCTCAGAGCGCGCAAACCTCACTTGCGCCACTGAATCTCGGCACGCGCAACGGGCAGACGAGCTTCGATCTCGCGATGCCGCCGGGTATGTACGGCGACCTGCAGTTGAGCGTCTCCGCGCAGAACTTCATCGCCAGTGTCACCGTATCCGGCAGCCAGACGGAGAACCCGGCAGGACATACACTGCTGGGCACCTTCACGATCTTCGATCTGACCGCACAGAAGTTGGGCCGAAGCACGGTCCTTCACCTTCCGGCGTCGAACTTTCGCTATCTTCATCTGAGTATCGGAGCGCCGCTGAGGCCGGAGCAGATCGGATCTGCGTCGACCGTGAGCGCTCCGCTCTCTGAGGCACTTTATGAAGAGGTAGCCGGGACATCGCTTATCAGGCAGCGGGGAAGTACATCGGTGGTCGAGTTCAGCGTGCCGGCGAATGTGCCTGTAGACCGCGTGCACTTTATTGCAGCCGCGAAGCCTGCGAACTTTACGCGTGATGTGACGGTGACAGTGAAGCCGGAGGTACGAACGCCACGAAGTGACTACGAGCCACCGCAGCCAGTCAGCTTCACCGGAAACCTGCTGAGGCTGCACCGCGTCGAGGATGGGCGGAGGATCGACGAAGAACGGATGGTCGTCGATACCTCTGGACAGACGTTTGCAGAACCGGCGACATGGATCGTGACCGTCGAGAACGGGAACGACGTACCACTCGCCCTGAGTTCGGTCCGCCTGGAAATGCGTCAGCGCGAGCTCTGCTTTGAGGCGGGAGCAACCGGACAGTACGTGCTGTACTACGGCGACAGCACGCTGGAGAATCCCCGCTACGACTACGCCACACTCTTCACGCCCGAAAAAAATGCCGTACGGGAATCTACCGGAGCGGAGCAGCCCAACCCGGCCTATCAGCCGCGGCCCGATGACCGGCCGTTTACGGAGAGGCATCCGGTTCTGCTTTGGATTGCGCTTCTGGGAACGATGCTTGCCTTGGGAGCAGTGGTTTTCAGGTCAGTCTCAGAGAATAAGCCGCCAAACTAAAGTTGGGACGACGGCGCAAAAGTTGGGACGACGGCGCAAATACCTGGCGCACGGGGCTGTGCACTTTTCACCACACCCATGTGGCTATTTGGACACAAGTACACCCCTAACTCTTATGTTGTGAAGACTTTGCGCAAATTTGCCGGGGGAGGGGGTACGGCCCTATTTTCCCAGTGCAAACGCCACCAGCGCATCGCTATGCCGATCATCGCCCGTCGCGATAACTACATACTGCCGCCCTCCAGCCACATACGTCATCGGAGTCCCGCTGGGCGTTGCCGGCAACTCGCCCTTCCATAGCTCCTTGCCGGTCCTGGCGTCATACGCCCGCAGAGCCGCATCCCTCGAGGCCCCCACAAACACCACCCCGCCCGCCGTCACGATCGGCCCTCCCATCCCCACTGATCCCGGAATATCGCTCAGCATCTCCCCATGCGGCACGGACCACAACTGCTTCCCCGAGTTCAGATCTGTCGCCACCACCCGCCCATACGGCGCCCCTCCACACGGCGTCCCGCCTGGCCCCACCAGCGCTCGCAGATTCACCGCATACGGTGTTCCACCCATCGCATTCCCCCCACCCCCCAGCGCCGCATCCGGCGGCCGGAAAACTCCAGCTTTCAGCTCA
Source organism: Acidobacteriaceae bacterium (assembly GCA_035605855.1). Lineage (GTDB taxonomy): Bacteria > Acidobacteriota > Terriglobia > Terriglobales > Acidobacteriaceae > Granulicella. The sequence continues at coordinate 10,399 of DATNGO010000056.1, forward strand.
TCTCTCGCGTTCCTCGCAGGCTTCTTCGGAGCTGCATCTACTTCCTTCGCCCCCTTGGTCAGCCAGACCAGGTACGCCATCGAGTTCACTCGCGTGTACATCACGCCCGTCTTCACATCCAATGCCGACGACCCCCAGTTCGGCCCTCCCAGCGACGCCGGATAGATCACCGTCCCCTGCATCGACGGTGCCGTAAACGGCCCGTCATATTTCACCTCTCCCATCAGCCTCCGGCAGAACCGCTCATCGTCGCCACGCCCCGCCGGCATCCTGTCCACACCGAAGCGCATCGACAGCAGAGGCTCAACCGACGAGAACGGTTGCGTCGCCCACGTCTTCTCTCCCGGCACATCCGTCTGCGGCACCGGCCGCTCCGCAATCGGGAACAGCGGCTCCCCCGTCAGCCGGTTGAAAACATAGATCATCCCCGTCTTGTTCATCACCGCGACCGCCGGAACATTTCCGTGCCACGTAAACAACAGCGGCTGCGAGGCCGTGTCGTAGTCCCAGAGGTTGTGGTGCACAAGCTGAAAGGCCCACACCTTCTCGCCCGTCGACGCTCTCAGCGCCACAATCGAGTCCGCATCGTGGTTGTCCCCCACCCGCGTCCCACCGTAATAGTCCACCGAGGCGCTGCCTGTCGGCACAAACACCAGGTCATGCTCCCGATCCGCCGCCAGCGGAGCCCATGCATTGCCCGCGCCGCTCGCATGCGGCCCCGGTCCGCTCATCCACTCCAGCGGCTCCCACTTCCACAACTGCTTTCCTGTCCGCACATCAAACGCGCGCACCGCTCCCGAAGGCGTATCGATGCTCTGATTGTCCGCCACCGCCGACCCCAGAATCACACGATCCCCAACAATCACCGGCGGTGACGTGAACTCCAGATAATCCTTGCCTTGCGGATTGCCCGGCACATACAGCCCGGCCCCAAGATCGACCGTCCCTCCATCCCCAAATCTCCTACACAGCTCGCCCGTTCGCGCATCCAGCGCAATCAGTCGCCGGTCCAGCGTGGCAATCAACACACGATCCGCACACGCTCCGCGGCGCGCTTCATGCCACAGCGCCACACCACGCGACGTTGCGATGTAGTGCACCTCCTCATCCTTCACCTGCGGATCGAAGGTCCATCGAACCTTGCCGGTCGCGGCATCCACTGCCAGCACCACATCCTTCGGCGTCGTCAGGTACAGCGTCCCCCGCCACAACACCGGCGTCGCTTCGAACGACCCCCGCGGCTTTGCTCCCTCATACTGCCGCACATCCACCGTCCACGCCTTCTCGAGCCGGCTCAGGTTTCCGCGATCGATCTGCCGCGCCGCCGAGTACCGCTGCCCGCCCAGCGAGCCTCCATACTCCGTCCATCCAGCATCGCGGCCCGATACTCGCGCCGGGGCCTGGGCGGATGTGGCCCAGCATGCGAATAGTCCCACCGAAACGCATGCCGCGCCGAATACAATCTGCCGCATGAGATTCTTCGTCGCGCACTGGCTGCCGATCCTGCTTGCCGTGATCGCTCTTACAGTCATCGAAGTTCTTGCCAAGAAAAAATACGCACGCCCCGGACGAGGGTTGAGCACTGCGACCATCTTTCTTCGTTGGGTCCTGGTCGCGATAGCGTTTTCCGTCATCGTGGTTGCCAGCCGGCCGTTGCGTGATCTTGAACGATGGTCTTTCATCCCCGGCAGCTCCGGTTCCGATCTTCTAAAGTCGAATATCGATGAACTGAAGTGGCTGCTGACAATTCTTGCCGGCTTCGCTGTGATCACGGCGATCGCGCAGGCGGCAGCAGCCTGGTTCAGCGCGCTCACCTACGACAAGCAGGCCAAGGCCAAACTCGACGAGATTGACAAGGTACTCGAAGACTTTCGGGCAAGATATCCAGTCTTTGGCGACGTGGAGGAGAAACGGGACCAGGCCCACGAAGCGCTCGTCGCTGCGCTCCGCCTTGTGTATGCGCCCGACAATCCTCATGCCGACTCGACCGAGGCCGTCTCCTGGGTGGAAAACTTTTACGCTCAACTTGAGGTGGAAAAGCGCCAACTGATTCTCTCGGTTGAAAGCTTTGCGTCGGTCGATCTGCATCCTCCCAAGAAAGGGAGCCCCATACAAAATCTGAAACTGTTCGCTATCTTCTACCATGCAAAGTTCCGCTACGAGAAGAAGATTCCAAATGCCGCGACGTTCGCAGATCTCGAACGGGCAGAAGGCTATCTCTTGCTAGCTATACGAAAATCGCCGGCAGACTTCACCCTCTACAACGAACTCGGAAACCTCTATGCAACGATGTCTGAGCATTCCGGCAGACTTCCCGAACCGTATCCCGACTATCTCAGCGCAGCCCAGAAACAGTTTGAACAAAGCTTGCGCTATCGCAAGAGCCAGCAGAGGGCTTATTACAATCTCGCCTATATCCAGACCAGACGTGGTAATTATGAGGCGGCGCGAGACCTGCTCCTCGAGGCCCTCCGCTACACGACGTGGCAGAAAGTAGTGACCCCCCACAGCATGGCGGCCCTCATTCATTACAATCTCGGCTGTTATCGGGCGCGGATCCTCGTTCGCGATCATGCCGGCCAGGATCCGATCGGAATGGCGGAGGCGGAGGCAGTGGTTTCTTCGCTGAAGAATGCGAGTGAACTCGGACAAATTCAAGAAGAGTTTGTCGATGCGGACTACACCAACGCGAAGACGGGTGATCTCAAGGAACTCTATGACAAGGCGGATCCACCACTTCACGCGAAACTCGATTCGCTGCGGGCCGCCCTGATAGCTGAACCAACGAAAAAGCCTCAGCCGACGTTTTCTGAAACCGTCGCCGAGGCTCTACGTATGGTTTGGAATTCCGCCAGAAAAGCGTCGAAGGGGAACCCTTGAGAATCTCTTAGGCGTGTCCGCCACCCTTATATGCTTGTCTCATAGCCCAGATCTCCTTCTTGAAGCATCGCATTCACTTCAATTGGATGCAAGAGGAGTTTCGCAGGATGAATTTTTGCTTCTCCCATGGGCCATGTAAGTTATTGATTCTACTAGAGAGATTTCCGCGGCTGGCGAGCGCGATACTCTCCGCTAAAATCAGAAGTTAGACTTAAGCGGCCTGAGGAGGCATAGAAGCGATGACCTGGTTCAAGCGCGACGCCCACGAGATCGTTCCTCCCTCCGACCACGAGGTTCGCACCGAGGGCCTCTGGACCAAGTGTCCCCAATGCGGCAAGCCCATCTTCAACGCCGACCTCGAAGCCAACCTCCAGGTCTGTCCTTACTGCAGCAATCACTTCAAGATCGGCGCCCGTGAGCGCATCGAGATGCTGCTCGACCCCGGCTACGAATTCGTCGACGCAGGCCTTCGCTCCACCGACCCGCTCAACTTCACCGACCTCAAGTCCTACAAGGACCGCCTTCACAGGGAGCAGAAGAAGACCGGCCTCGATGACGCCATCGTCAACGCCGTCGGCAAGATCAACGGGCTCGATGTGGTCGTCTCCGCAATGGAGTACCGCTTCATTGGCGGCTCGATGGGTGCAGTCGTCGGCGAAACAATTGCGCGTGCGGTGGACAGAGCGCTGGATACGCACACGCCGCTCCTCATCATCTCCGCCTCCGGCGGCGCCCGCATGATGGAGGGCATCGCCTCGCTCATGCAGCTTGCCAAGGTCTCCGCCGGCCTCGCGCGCCTGGACGAGGCCCGCATCCCTTACATCTCGCTGATGACCGACCCCACCTTCGGCGGCGTCACGGCCAGCTTTGCCATGCTCGGCGATCTCAACATCGCTGAACCCAATGCGCTCATCGGATTCGCCGGCCCGCGCGTCATCGAGCAAACCATCCGCCAGAAGCTCCCCGATGGCTTCCAGCGCTCCGAATTCCTCCTCGAGCACGGCTTCCTCGACGCCATCGTTTCGCGCAAGGAGCTCAAGGCGTACATCGCCAACGCCATTCACTGGATGAACGAGCCGAACGCCGTCGAGCTCCAGACCGCCGCGTCCCCCGACGCCACCGCGGCCGCAGCCGACTGAGAACTGGACGGAAGCCCCGTGGACGAAGCTCGTCCCTCACGCACCGCCCTTCGTGTCGCCATGCGCCGGGCCGCGCACCAACTGCATGACGCACACCCGCTCGTCTTCGAAGATCCCTTTGCCATCCCGATCCTTCCGCCCGACGCCCGCACCGAACTCCAGCGCACACCTGCTGCGTCGCGCAAGCCATTCTCCGCTGCCCTGCGCGCCTTCATGGTCTGTCGCGCGCGCTTCGCCGAGGACGTCCTCGCCGCCGGTGTCCGCCACCGCGGCGTCCGTCAGGCACTGATCCTCGGTGCCGGCCTCGACACCTTCGCTCTTCGCAACCCTTATCTAAACCTGCGCGTCTTCGAGGTCGACCACCCCGCCACGCAATCGTGGAAGTGCGAACTCCTCGCCGCCTCAAAGCTGGCCGTCCCCGCGACGCTGACGCACGTTCCCGTGGACTTCGAACGCCACTCGCTCCGCCGGCAACTCCTCCAGGACGGCTTTGACTTCACCCTTCCCACCGCGGCCGCGTGGCTGGGCGTCGTTCCCTATCTCACGCAGGAAGCCTTCGCCGCCACTGCGCGCCTGCTCGGCCGCCTGCCCGCGGGCTCCAGCCTGGTCTTCGACTACTCGCAACCGCGCGAAGTCCTCTCCCTCACGGAACAGCTCATGCTCGACTCGCTCTCCGCCCGCGTCGCGCTGGCCGGCGAGCCCTTCCAGCTCTTCTTCACCCCACAGCAACTCGCCGAAGAGCTTTCACGCTGCAACCTGACCGTCATCGAAGATCTCGACTCCGCCGCCCTCAACGCACGCTATCTCGCCAACCGAACAGACGGCCTTCACCTGCGCGGCAAAACCGGCCGCCTCTGCCACGCCGATGTCTCCTAGCGAAATCCGATATACAGAAACAGGAAGGTGATTATCAGCTCCATCTTTCGAACTCTCGAATTGAGAATTGTGCGGGGTACGAAGAGAGTGCCGTTGCCCATCACATTGGCCGCAAGCCTCTTCATCGCTGCACTTCCCTTGCCTGGATTGGCGCAACAAGAAGCGAGTGCTGCCTTCGAGGTCTCCTCAGTCAAAGTGAGCCCTCCCGATGCCTGGCAAAACGTCCGGCGCGTGGACGTCGGGATCGTTTCACTAGCCGGGATGACCCTCAAGGACCTCATCGCCATGTGTTTCTACCTTCGCCCCAGCCAGATCATCGGTGGGCCGGATTGGATCGCCAGGCAGCGCTTCGACATTGTCGGTAAGGATTCGTCGACAAACATCAGCACAACAAGAAAGCTCGATCGCGACACTTCGATTGCCGTCACGTATGCAGATATGGTCAAGCTGCGCGGCCTCCTGAAGGATCGCTTCGCACTCCAATTTCACGATGAGACCAGACTTATACCCGGCTTCGTTCTGCTCAAAGTCAAAGGATCGAAGTTCGACGCAAAGCCGTGCTCAGCAACCTACCAGTTGCAGGAGGGATGGGTCGATGGAGAGATTCGCATGGCCTCACTCGCCGCTCTTTTGAAGGCGGATATGGGCGCTCCCATTGAGGACAAGACAGGGCTTGCCGGGCTGCTACCATCTTCAGGCCCGGTGGACGACTGACCCGAGCGACACTTCGCTTCCCCAGCTTCCCACGGCGCTCCGCGACCTCGGCCTTCGGATACAGAAAGCCAAACTAAACGTCAACGTTCTGGTCATCGATCACGCCGAGCTCCCCAAGCCGGACTGAGCCTCTGTCACACGCAACTCGAAGTCGCGAGACAATAAACGGATGACCTACGACGAAGTGCTGGCGCGCCTGGCCACCATGGGCCCCGAACTGCGCACGGGCAAAGCCGGCACTCCGCGCAAGTGGTCGCTCGACCACATCCGCGTTCTGCTGCACGCGCTTGGCGATCCGCATCGCGGCTTTCGATCCGTGCTCATCGCCGGCACCAACGGCAAGGGTTCCACCGCCGCCACGCTCGCGTCGATCCTCAACGCCGCCGGCCTGCGCACCGGCCTCTACACGTCGCCGCACCTGCTCCGCGTCAACGAGCGTATCCGCCTTTCCGACGGCAGCTCGCCACATTTCGCCGAGATCCCCAACGACGACTTTGCAGTGCTGTTCGCGCTGGTCGACTCCACCGCCGCCACGCTCGTCGCACACGGCGAACTCCCGCATCCGCCCAGCTTCTTCGAGCTCCTCACCGCCATCGCCTTCTGCTTCTACGCCCGGCAGGGCATCGATATCGCCGTCCTCGAGGTCGGCCTCGGCGGACGTCTCGACGCCACCAACGTCGTCGACCCTCTGCTCTCGATCATCACCGACATCGGCATCGACCACACCGAGTTCCTCGGCGATACCGTCCGCTCCATCGCCACTGAGAAAGCCGGCATCCTGCGCGAGAATGGCGTGCTCGTCACACTCTCGCAACACCCTGAAGCCAACGCTGCCATAGGTGAAATTGCCACCACTCTAAACGTTCGCGGCGTCGATGCCTCGCGCTGCCTCCCGCCCCGCGGTTATCTCGGCACAAATCCAGGATCTATTGATATCAATACATCGGCCGGGTCGCCCTGGCACAATCAATATTCCATATCTATCGACGGCAAGATAATCAAGATCGACTCACCTCTCGCGGGGCAGCATCAGCAGCGCAACATTGCGCTCGCCGTCGCTGCCGCCGTCGAGCTGCGCTCGAATCACGGCTTCAACATCCCCAACGCAGCCATCGAGCAGGGTACCCGCAACACCGAGTGGCCCGGCCGTCTCGAGTGGATTCCGTCCAGTGCGGGCCACGCTGCCGTACTGCTCGACGTCGCGCACAATCCCGCCGGCGCCTGGGCCCTCCGAGCCGCGCTCTCACAATTTCCTGAAGACCGCCCGCGCACGCTCATCTTCTCCTGCCTCGCCGACAAGCCCATCCCCGAGCTCGCACAAATTCTCTTTCCGCTCTTCGACGCATCCTCCGCCGACCCCATGCGCTCCCGCGACCACATCCTCCTCACCCACATCGACAGCCCGCGCGCCGCCCGCGTCGACGACATCCGCGCCGCCGCGCAGAAGCTCGAAATCCCCGCCGTCACCGCACCCGACGCCATCTCCGCGCTCGCCACCGCCGAGTTCCTCACGCTGCCCGATGGCCTCATCGTCGCCACCGGCTCGCTCTTCCTCGTCGCCGAGCTCCGCGCGTTGCTCCTCCCGCGCATCGCCGCTCGCAACCTCGAGACCCCGCGCACCTGAACCCGCGCACCTGAACCCGCGCACCTGAACCTCCGTTGCCAGCTGACCTCGCAACGTCGCGGCATGGAGCCAGCGTCGCGGCATAGCGCCGCGGCATTAAGATAGGTTCAATGCCGTCCAACGAAATCCTGCAGCCGGAAGAGCACGCCACGGCCGCCGAAGCCCCACACCCGCGGGCCCCGTTCGCGCTCCGCTGGCTCACTTATCTGCTCCTGCTCCCGCTTCTCGCCCTCGCCACGGCCGTCTTCGGCTCCATCTCGCTGGTCGTCGGGCTTTGGGACAGCTCCGGCCGCCAGCAGCACTTCACCGCACGCTCCTGGGCCCGCGTATTGCTTCGTCTTACGCTCTCACCGGTCACCGTCGAAGGCCTCGAGAAGCTGCAGCCGCTGCGCCGCCGCGAAGGCAGCCGCCGTCCGCTGGCCGTCTACGCCTCCAACCACCTCAGCTACTACGACACGCCAATGCTCTTCGCGAAGCTGCCCTTCCAGTTCCGCATTCTCGCCAAGGCCTCGCTGTGGAAGCTGCCCTTCATCGGCTGGTATCTCAACCGCTCCGGCCAGGTGGCCATCGACCAGAGCTCCGCGCGCGCGGGCGTCGCCAGCCTCATGCGCGGCGTCAAGACGCTTGAACACGGCCTGCCGCTTCTGCTCTTTCCCGAAGGCGGCCGCTCCGCCACCGGCGAATTGAAGTCCATGGTCGCCGGCGCCGCCTGGATGGCCATCAAGGCCCAGGTCCCGCTCGTCCCAATCACACTCGTCGGCACCTACGAGCTTCTGCCCATCCACAGCTACGTCATGCGCCCGCGCCCGCTCAAGCTCATCATCGGCGATCCGCTCTCCACCACCGGTCTCACCACCCGCGACGCCGGCGTCCTCACCCAAAAGCTTCGCAGCATCATCCACGAGACGTACATCGCCAATCACGGCTGACGCCGCATCGCAAACCACGGCTGGCAACTTCGCACACTCCAGCCCGATACAATCGCTCTCGTGATCGCACATCTCCGCGGACAGATCCTCTCGAAGTCTCCCAACTCCGTCATCCTCGACTGCAACGGCGTCGGCTACGAGCTCGCCATCTCCATCACGACCTTTACCGATCTCGGCAAGGAAGGCACCGAAGCCAAACTCCACGTGCACACCCACGTCCGCGAAGACGCACTCTCACTCTTCGGCTTCTCCGAGCTGCCCGAGAAGCGCCTCTTCGAGAAGCTGCTGACCATCTCCGGCATCGGCCCCAAGCTCGCCATCACCGTGCTCAGCGGCATCTCCGCCGACCGCCTCGTCGGCGCCATCCGCGCCGGCGATCACGCCACACTCACGAGGATCCCCGGCATCGGCAAGAAGACCGCCGAGCGCGTCGTGCTCGAGCTCAAGGACAAGCTCGACGACATGACCGGTGTCGCTCCCGCGCAGGCCGCCGCGCCCTCGCTCGGCGCCGTCGCCGACGACGTCCTCTCCGCGCTCGTCAATCTCGGCTATCCGCGCCCCATCGCCCAGAAGGCCGTCGAGTCCGCCGCCAAAGACTCCGCCGTCGCGTCGGACTTCGAGCTCCTCTTCCGCGCCTCGATGTCCGTGGTCCGCTGAGCGATTGCCATGTCATCAAGACCTCTTCTTTCAGTAAAGATCGTGGCGGTTGTTGCTGCCGCTCTAGGCATGGCCGCCGGGCTCGCCTCTTCACAACCACTGCGGCGGCCCGCGCCCACGGTCGCGGTCGAGTCCGGAAAACTGGAAGGCGTTTCGCTTTCCTCGCTTGCTCATGGAGCCGCTTTTCTTGGCATCCCCTATGCCGCGCAACCCACAGGCGACCTTCGCTGGAAGCCGCCTCAGCCACCGCCTAAGTGGAATGGCGTGAGAAGCGCCGCAGCCTACGGGCCCGCATGCCCGCAGGCGCCCAGCCCCTGGCTCCCGGAGATGCTGGGCAGAAGCAAAATGGTGACGGATGAGGCGTGCCTCTACCTGAATGTCTGGACTCCCCACCTCGCTCCGGACGCGAAGCTGCCGGTGCTGCTCTGGATCCATGGCGGTGGAAATGTCGAAGGCTCCGGCGAGTGGCCTCCGCTGGGCGAAACGCTCGCCCGTAAAGGGATCGTCGTTGTAAGCATCAACTACAGGCTCGGCATCTTCGGTTACTTTGCCTCTCCTGAACTGTCAGCGGAATCACCGCACCACGTCTCTGGCAACTACGGTCAGTTGGACCAGCTGGCGGCCTTGCATTGGGTGCGCAACAACATCGCCCGCTTCGGCGGAGACCCTCATCAGATCACGGTTGCCGGCCAATCCTCCGGTTCAGAAGACATCTGCAATTTGATGGCGTCGCCACTCTCCACCGGCCTGTTTCAGCGTGCCATTTTGCAGAGCGGTGTCTGCGTCGACGGCATCTTCCCCTCGCTTGGACAAGCGGAAACCAGCGACAGCAGCCTTGCGAAGACCATAAACGCTTCACCCAAACCTGCATCCTTGGCTGAGCTGCGCTCCATCCCCGCAGCACGCCTTTTCGAAGCCGCCGCCGCGGATCATGACCTCGATCTTGAGCCCGTCATCGACGGCCGGTTCTTGCCCGCGCAGCCCGCCACAATCTTCGCGCAGGGAAGGCAAGCCAAAGTGCGTGTGCTCGTCGGCAGCAATGACAACGAGGTTTCCATCTTCGCCAGCCCGCTCGTGGGCGGCAAATCCTATCGCCCACGAACCGTCGCCGAGTATCGGCAGTGGCTCAACCACAAATTCAGCAACCTCGCCGATCAGGTCTTCGCTGCCTATCCGGCGCATGACGACAACGAGGTCCTCGCCACCTTCAACACTATGTACACCGATTACGACTTCGGCTTCGGCGCGCGCCTGTTGGCGCAGCAAAGCGCCCGCATCGGCCAACGCGTCTTCCTCTACCACTTCACCTACACAGGACAAGGTCCGTTCGCCTCACTCGGAGCCTTTCACAGCGAAGAAAGCATGTTCCTGAGCAGGAAGTATTGGACCAGTTGGATTGCCACACCTGCCGACGGACCCCTATCGAGCGCCATCATCAAATACTGGACGCACTTTGTAAAAACAGGAGACCCCAACAGTCCCGGCCTTCCTTCCTGGCCAGCGTACGATTCGCACCGGGACCTCTGCCAGCGTCTGGACAAAACGATTGCGCCCGAACCCGTGCCCCGCAGCCCAAAGTTTGCCGTCTTTCAAAAGAGGCTT
>DATNGO010000057.1:0-30341 GCA_035605855.1 Acidobacteriaceae bacterium
GTCGATCAAGTGTGCTGCGCGGCCGTAACCGATGCGCAGGCGGCGCTGCAACAGCGAGGTCGAGGCCTTGCCGAACTCGAAGACCAGCCGCACCGCGTCGTCGAACATGGGATCGTTCTCCTCGCCATCGTTCGCGCTGCCCAGGCCGTCTCCCTTCTCGTCCTTCGGCCCTTCGAGGAAGCTCTCGACATACTCGGCTGTTCCCTGCGCCTTCCAGAACTCGGTGACTGCGTTGATCTCTTTCTCAGTAACGAAGGGTGCGTGTACGCGCTGCAGGCGGGAGGTGCCCGGCGGCAGGAAGAGCATGTCACCACGGCCCAGCAGGCTTTCCGCGCCGTTCGAATCGATGATGGTGCGGGAGTCAACCTTGGTTGCAAGGCGGAAGCTCATGCGTGTGGGGACGTTGGCCTTCAGCAGGCCGGTGATGACATCGACGGACGGCCGCTGGGTTGCAAGCACCAGGTGGATGCCCACCGCACGTGCCATCTGCGCAATGCGCGTGATCGCCTCTTCCACGTTGGAGCGATCGAGCATCATCAGGTCGGCGAGTTCGTCGATGATGATCATGATGTAGGGCAGCGGCTCCTGGTTCACGTCCTCGAAGAGATAGTCGCTGCCGTTCTCGAAAAGCTTGTTGAACTGGTCGATGTTGCGCACGTGATTCGCCGCGAGCAGTTTCAACCTGCGTTCCATCTCCTTCACGGCATTGCGCAGGGCGTTCGCGGCGAGTTTAGCCTCCGTGATGATCGGCGTAAAGAGGTGCGGAATGCCCTCGTACATGCCCAGCTCGACACGCTTCGGATCGACGAGGATCATGCGCACCTGCTCAGGCGTGGACTTGAAGAGCACGCTCATGATCATCGCGTTGATGGCGACCGATTTGCCCGAGCCCGTCGATCCCGCGATCAGCACGTGCGGCATCGCCGCCAGGTCTGCCGTCACGATGCGGCCGTTGATGTCCTTGCCAAGCGCGATGGGAAGCTTCGATTTCGACTGCACAAAACTTTCGCACTCCACGACATCGCGCAGCCGGATCGTCTCCCGTTCAGAGTTCGGCACCTGGATGCCGACGGTCGATTTGCCGGGCATGCGCTCGATGAGGATGCTCTCGGCGGCCATCGCGAGGCAAAGGTCGTCGGCGAGTCCCGTCACCCGCGAATACTTCACGCCGGCGTCGGGGCGAAACTCGAAAGTCGTGACGACCGGCCCCGGATTAATCTGCTCCACGTTGCCGTTGACGCCAAATTCGGCGCACTTCTCCACCAGCAGCCTCGCCTCTTCGCGCAGCGCATCCTCGCGAACAGTCGTCTGCACAGTGTCGCGATAGAGCAGGGAACTCGAGGGCAGCTTGTAGCCGCGCACCGACTTCGGAGGCAACGCGATCGCCTGAATATTCGCGTCCGCGCGCTTGCCGAAGGCAATGTTCTGCGCGGCGATGTCGGCCACGGGCGACGGCATAGGTGGCTCCGGCACGGCCACTGGACGCTGACGAGCTGCAGGCACACGCGCCGGTGCGGGCTCAGGCATGTGCACATCTGCGAGCGTGTTCTTGGGCAACAGCGGTGCGGGCGCCTTACGCTCCGGCGCATCCAGCCATCCGTCCTCGACGGTGCGAGGCTCATCAGCAGATGCGGTGGGGCGCAGCGGCGCCGCCGCTGCAGCAAGCTGCGCTGAATATGGCGCCGCGGCCGCGGCAGCCGTCGCCAGGCTGCTCGCCGCCGGAGCATCCACCAGCGTGCGCGGAATGTTCTGCCACACCGTGGGGATTTCCGGAATTGCAGCATCCGCAACTTCGACTTCGGGTGTGGACAAATTCGCACGCCGGCGCCGCCCGAACCAGCCGAAGAATCCCGCCAGCAGCGAGTCTCCGCGTTCCTTCCGTAGCTTAGGAGCGGCAGCGTCTTCAACCGCGCGCTCGCGTGCGGCGATGCGCTCTCGTCGGCTGAGGTAGCTCGCGTCCTCATCTTCTGTCTTCATGTTGACCGCACGGTTCGCGTCGCGCGCTGCACGGCGCTCCTTCCGTGCGAGATAGCGATCGCGCATGCGCCGGAAGAAGCCGAAGTGTTCGGCGAACCATTCCGGCGCGGTCGCCAGCAGGAAGCTCGTCGTCAGGTAAAGAGAAAGCGCGACCATCAGTGCGGAAATCACGGCTGCACCGGGGAAGTTGACGAACTCGATCATCAGGTCGGCGAGCACACGTCCCTCGACGCCGGAGATTGGGATCGCTCCATGCCACAGCATCTGGCCTGGCAGCAACGCGATGGCTGCGGGGGCGAACACCAGCCACATCAACAGGCCGCTCGCTTTTACGGCTGTCGAGCCCACCCGACGCGAACGCAGCCACGCAATGCCGATGCGTCCCATGACGACCGGTGCCAGCAGCACCGCAACGCCAAGAACCTGCAGCAGGCTGTCGGAGAGGTATGCGCCGACGAGCCCGGCCCAGTTGTGCGCCGGGCGAACTCCGGCGCCGCCTCCAACGGTGTTCAGCGAAGGGTCAGCGGGGTTGTAGGTGACCAGCGACAGGAGGAGGAGGATGGCGGCCACGAGCACGATCAATCCCAACATTTCGTTGAGGCGGCGGCTCCGCGTTGGGGCAAGTACGAGTCTCTGGGGCTTCATGGATGGACGGGCGCACGCGGTCCGCCGCCGCTGCGCACTTTGCAACTTTGCGCAGCGCAGGCCAACGGACCGGAGAACCACCAGAGCCCCTTTATTGTTCCATAGCGCGCCGTGGGGTACCGCTCTGTCGCAGGCCTGAACCAGACTGGTGACCGCCACCTTTGGCCTCTTGCGCCCCATGTCATAAATCGGCTAGCAACGCCAGGTGCAGGGTTTTGCATCCTCCTATGAGGGGAAGCGCCTTTGTCCGGTCCTGGTCCGGGCCATGGTCGCTCACCTTGGGTTGACCGGGGCGGGAGATTTTCGCGATTTCTCTCCCTTGCTGTCGGCAAAGGAGAATCGCGTCCAGCCGCAGACCCGGTCGCATTATTCGAGATTGGGGTAGAGAATCATGGCAAATTCACTCGACGGGTCGGAGAAGAACCGCCAAATGGAGCGCATCCTGCTCGACGTCATCAAGGTCCTGCAAGATGGGCAGAAGGGCTTCGCCGACATCGGGGAGCACCTCAAGGACGAGACACTGAAGCGCTACTTCCTGGCCGAGAGCCTCAAGCGCGCCAACTTCCGCGCCGAACTGGAGAATGAGCTGCATCGCGCCGGCATGGCCGATGTGAAGGAATCCGGATCGACTGGCGGAGCGCTGCACCGCGCGTGGGGCGACCTGAAGGCCAAACTGGGCATGGGGTCAGACCACGAACTCCTTGCCACGGCCGAACAGGGCGAGGACACAGCCAAGAAGGTGTACAAGGACGCGCTCGAGCATGATCTTCCGATACCCATCCGCCAGCTTCTGATGGAGCAGCAGGCCCACGTCAACGACTCACACGACTACGTAAAGAGCCACCGCGACGCAAAGGCTGCCTAACGCGGCGCCTCACAAGGTTGCAAGAAAGGCGGCCCCTGCGGGCTGCCTTTTTTGCATCTGGATTCAACCGTTCAGTAGCCGATGTGATGCAGATAGAACACCACGCCGCTCGCAACCACGCAGTAGATTCCGAACAGGTACCAGCGGCCATTCTCCAGCCACGAACTGAGCCACCGCAGCGCGGCAAGCCCCGCCACGAAACTTAGCAGCATACCCAGCACTCCCGCCACGATGCTCGAATGCAAATTGACCGCCTGGCATCCGGGCGTCGCATCGTGCGCCGCTCGGAAGACCCTCCACCCTTCGCGTGCCAGCGCCGGTGGGGTCAGAATCACCGCAAGCGCGAAGGAGAATCTCTCCGCGCGGCTGCGTTCCGCTCCGGTCAGCAGGCCGGTGGAGATTGTCGCGCCGGAGCGTGAGAATCCCCGGAACGGCAGGCACAGCCCCTGAACAGCACCCATCCATCCTGCCTGCTTGAACGTGACGTTCTCGCCCGAGCGTGATGCCGCACGCTCATAACTCATATTCGCGAGCGGCGATTTGCCGCGCTCCTTCATGCCCGCCCACAGAATCAGCAGGCCAGCCGCAAACAATGCCGGTGCAATGAGATCAAGCCGTGAGAACAGCGCCTCGACATCGCCCTTGCCATAGGTGCAGGGAATTACCGTTGAGGTCGTCGCGACCTCCAGCATGTGGGCTCGCTGATGATGCTCAATGACGTGGATGATCGGATAGCCGATGACCGCGGTCAACGCCGTCGCCCAGATCGCCCGGACCACAAAACGCTTGAACGCGTCCGCGCTGACGAAGTACGTCCGCTTCCACTGCCGCCAGAAAAAGAAAATAACTGCGAACATCGTTCCCGTGTGCAGCATTACCAGCAGCAGCGTCATCTCTGGCGCGGACGGGTCGAGCCCGAGCAGCTTCTCAGCCACAACCACATGCGCCGAGCTGGAGACAGGAAGGAGCTCGGCGAGTCCTTGAACGATGGCTAAAATCAGCACTTTAAACACAGGCATGCCACCGATTCTATCGCCCGCCGATTCAGCTCCGCGTGAACTTTGGCGCGCCGCAACCGGTCAGTTACGATCGGTGCCGTAGATCGGAATCCCCTGCTTCACGCGGTACGCAATGCTCTCCGCCCGCGCTGCGTAGTCCGACTTCGGATATTTCTGCCGCAGCTGGTCGGCAATCGCCTGGCAGTTCTGCGCGGCCTTGTCGGCGTTCTTCTTGTCGTCGTCCACGGTGTACATCGTCACCAGCACGCCCTGGCGGTACGCCGCCTGGTACAGCGCCTCAGCCGACTTCGGGCCGTCCGGATAGTGGTCCGCATATTTCAGGTAGAGCTGCGTCTCCATCTCCGGACACTTCGGCAGACCCTGCCAGTCGCCGCACAGCTTGTTGTCGATCAGGTCATAGGCCGCGCGCGCTGCAAACGGCGAGTCCGGATACAGCTTCATCACGCGCCGCAGGTCGCCCTCGAAGATCTGCGGCCGCAGGTACGCCTGCTGCTCATGCGCGCTCGGCAGAGAGCTGTTGTCCAGCTTGTTGAGCTGCCACCGAATATCCGCTGCGCGAAACGCCGCCTCCGGCGCCAGCGGCGAGTCCGGGAAGTAGTCCACCACGCGCTTGTACAGCAGGTGCGCCTCCTGCGCGGCATCCTTGGGCGAGTGCGGCTGCTCAGCCTGTGATTCGAGCTCCGCCGCCGCGCCATACAGAATCGCATCGCCATTCGGCGTCGTCGGCCCCACAATGCCCTGGTCGTGTATCCAGCCGGAAAACTGATGGTTCGACACGTTGGGGTCCTTGAACTCGGGTTCGTTATCCGGGTCTTCGTTCTCGTGCTCGTCTGTGTTGGCAAACACGTTCACCCACGCCCCATTGCGGCCCATGATGGCGAACTCATGCCCCGGGGTCACCGTCGCGATCGGCGGATTGCTGCTGTCCGCCATCACGTACAGGTTGGCGACGTGCAGCACAGTAGCCCGCGCTGTCGGGTCACCGTTCCCCTGGTCGTTCTTGTTCTTCTTCTGCGCAAAGAGAAGGGTGGGCAACAGCAGCAGCACGGCAGCGGCGGTAAAGCTAGCGCGAGACATATCTGAAAGATTAGACGTTATTCGCGCCTAGGCGTGGGCGGCGACGCTCTCCTCAACCAACTCGGCCCGCAGATCCGGATCCAGGTTCCCGCCCGAGACGATGGCCACCACCCGCCGCGCCTCCGGAAGCTCGTGCGCGTGGAACAGCGCAGCCGCCAGCGCCACTGCGCCCGAAGGCTCGGCCATGATCGTCGTCGCGCGCAGAAAGATCTGCAGCGCCTCCCGAATCTCGTCCTCCGTCACGGTCACAATGCCGTCGACAAACCGCAAAATATGCGCAAAATTCCGCTCGCCCAGGGACTGCGTCCGCAACCCGTCGGCGATGGTCCGCGTTGTCTTCGCCGCCGGCCACTCCACCAGCCGCTTCGTCCGAAATGATTCTGCAGCATCCGCGGACAGCTCCGGTTCGCAACCCCACACCTGCGGCACCATACGTCCGGCAGCCTCTGCCGTCAGTTTGATCCCCGCCGCCACACCGGACAACAACCCTCCGCCCGAGACCGGCGACAGCACCAGTTCCACATTTGGCAGCTGCTCCAGAATCTCCACACCACACGTCGCCTGCCCGGCGATGATCGCCCCATCGTCATACGGCGGCACCATCACATAGCCGTGCTCGGCGACCAGCTCCTCCGCCTTCAGCTTGCGCTCCGTGCTCGCCGGTCCGACGGTCACAATCTCGGCGCCCAGCGCTGCCGTCGCCTCGCGCTTCACCCGCGGCGCGTTCTCCGGCATCACGATCACGGCCTTCGCGCCCAGCGCCCGCGCGGCATACGCCACGCCCTGCGCATGATTGCCCGACGAATACGTAATCACGCCTCGCTTCAACTGCTCCGGCGTCAGCGACCGAATCTTGTTGTACGCCCCACGCAGCTTGAAGCTGCCGATCGGTTGCGCCGACTCATCCTTCAGGTAAATCTCTGCTATCGAATCCGAAAGCTCCGCCCACCCCGCCATGCGCAACCGCGCCCGCGACATGCGGATCAGCGGAGTTCGCACAGCGGTGGAAGCAATGCGCTCGCGCGCAGCCTGAATTTCAGCGAGGGAGATCAGTCCAGACATCTATATCTACTGTACCTCTGCGGCATGCAGCACCAGCGCGAAGAAGTGCACCAGCCGCAGCTGATCGCCCATCGTCGGCTGCGCTCCATCCAGGTCCAGGTGCGACAGCACCGGCGAGATCAGCACCGCCTTCAAACTCCGCTTTGGAAGCTCCGACGCCATCCATTCCGTCTCGGCCGACGGAATGATGTTGTCGCCGGCTCCGTGCAGCAGATACACCGGCGTCCTGAGCGTCGCCAGCCGCCCATGCGGACTCACCGCAGCCATGTCTTCCGCATGCCGCTCATCCTCGCGCTCCAGCGCTGTGCGCGTCGCGGGCAGCGATGTATCCATCAACGCCTTCGCCTCCGCCGCCTGCGCCACACTCAGCCTCGTCAGCGCTAACCGCTCCGCAGCCTCATCCTCGTACAAATGCGCCCGCAGCACCGCGCGAATCGGTGTGACATCCTCTGCCGGAACGAACTCGCCCACATGCTCATATTCCAGCACCAGCGGCCCATACTCATGCGGAGGCAGCGATTCCTCTGTCCCGTCTGGCCGCACATCCTCGCCAGTGCGGTAGTACGCGGCCACGCGGCTCATCTCATCCTGCGAGCCCACCGCCATCACAAACCGAATATCTTTCTGGTACCCCGGGTCCGCCGCAGCCAGCAGCGACAGCCCGCCCGAAAAGCTCAGCCCCAGAACGCCCACCGCCCGGCCGCCGTCCTCCTTCGTCAGCCACTCGGCCGACTCCCCAATCGTCGCAATCGAGTTCGCTCCGACCTGGTAGTCCTTGATGTCCGGCAGCTCCGGCGTCAGCACCTGAACACCGCACGCTGCCATCGCCGTCGCAAAGTTCTCCAGCCTCGGCTCATCAATCCCCAGGTGATGCACGCCGTGCAGCACAAGTATTGCCGGCGCATTCTTCGGCGCCAGCGGCGTATACAGCCGCGCCCGCACCGTCCCGCTCGGCAGCGGCAGGGGCAGCTCGCGCACCGCAATCGGCTCACTCACAAACCACCGCAGCCATGACGGCACCGGCTTGTCGCCTACGAGATCCAGCACCGCAACCGACTGCAGATGCACGCGCAGCATCGGCCATCCCGCAAACGCCAGCAGAATCGCCGTGCCCACCATCGTCAGCATCAGTCGGCGCATCCGCCGCCGCGTCTCGTGGTGCGTAGCCGTCGCCACGTCAGAATCAATCAACGCAGAAGGACAACAATCATTACCCATACTTAGTGCCGCACCACTATATAGATCACCAGCGCTACCAGAATCACATTCAGCGGCAGCAGAATCGCCAGCAGCGCACTGCTCATCGCCACTCGCCGTTCGAGCGTGCCGGCCCGCTCCTCCGCCGCCTCCGCCGCCTCGCGCGCCGCGGTCATCTGCTCCGTCAGCTCCGCCATGCGCTCGCCCTGCTCATTCAGCTGACGGTAGATGCTCTCATGCGACGCCCTCGCGCGGTGGATGTCCGCGCGCACGTCCTCACCAATCTTCGCCAGCTCCGCGCGTGTCGCCTCGTCGCCCGCGCTCCTGGACTGCAGGAAGCGGTCCGCAGTCGGCAGCAGCCGCGCAATATGAGGTGCCAGTTCAATCAGTTGTGCAAGAGCCTTGGGCCACATGCACGGAATTGTAGCGGCTCAGAGCGTCGCCACGGCAGAATGTTGCAGCCGCTTGCGCCGCTGCTTCAAAACCGCCCACACAATGCTGCATAGCAGGATCGCCGTGATAATTACCTGCGACCAAACGCAGTAAATGCACCACTTTTGGATGACGAACGCCTCCAGGTAGCTCAGCATCGCCGCGCAGAAGAATCCAATCTCCGCGAGTTGCAGCGTCACCCACGTCCAGTCCAGCAGCGCCGTCAACGCAATCAGGCCATAGCCGATGATGCCCAGCGTCGCCACCGGAAAGTGGAACTTCTTCGACCCCGGCTGTTCATCGAAAGACTCCGCCGGAAAGACCGCAAACCGCGAATGGTTCACCGCGCCGCAGTCCCACTTTTCAGTCACTGCGCACGGCGGTGCCTGGCTGGGGTCCTGCATATGGATGCGAAGGGCGAGCACCGAATCCACAAGTCCGGCGAGAGCAAGCAAAACAATCAGATAGCGCATCTCCTTCATATTGTAGGCTGAGCGTTTTCGCCCCGCATCGGCGAAAATAGGCGAAGCAGGGAAGGGCAGCGAGGAACACATGATCGAGACGACAACCGAGACCACAACAACCACGACCCCATCGAAGCCCGGCGACTCGCTGCATCTCTGGTCGCAGCTCAGCACCGCCGAAGAGGCGCAGGCGTGGGTCGAATCGCACCTGCAGGCCTCACGCGATCGCATCGCCGAGCTCCTCGCTCCCGGCGCCTCCCGCTCCACAACCCAGACCCTCGCGCTCTACGACCATGCTGCCTGGCATCTGCGCATGGCCGGCAGCCAGGCACACGTCATGTTCATGGTGCATCCGCTTGCGCCCGTCCGCGACGCCGCGCAGGCCCTCTCGCAGGTCGTCGCCGCCGAAGGCGTCAAGCTCAGCCTGAACCGCGACGTCTTTCGCGCCCTCGAAGCGCTGGACGCAACCACGGAAGACGCGGCCACAAAGTACTATCTCGAGCGCACCCTCCTCGGTTACCGTCTTGCCGGCGTTGACCGCGACGACGCCACCCGCGAGAAGATTCGCGAGCTCGCCGACAAGTCCACCGAACTTGGCATGCGCTTCGCCCGCACCGTACAGGACGACGTCCGCAAGATCGAAGTGCCAGATCCCAACGAGCTCCGCGGCCTCCCACCCGATTTCCTCGAGCGCTTCGGCGTCCGTATGTCCTCAGCTCAGAACGGCCAGCTTATCGCCGACCAGACCATCACTCTCACCACCGACCCGCCCGTGCTCGCGCCCGTGATGACCTACGCCGCCAGTTCCGCGCTGCGCCGCCGCATGTACCTCGCCTACAACGACCGCGGCTACCCCACCAACGCTCCGGTACTCCTCGACCTTCTCAAAGTTCGCGAGGAGATGGCTGAAGTCCTCGGCTTCCGCAGCTGGGCCGACCTCGCCACCGTCGACCAGATGATGGGCTCCGCCGCCAACATGCGCAAATTCCTCTCCGAGGTTGAGCACGCCGCCCGCCAGACCGCACAGCGCGAGTTCGCTGAGCTCGAAGCCTTCGTCCGCAGCCGCGACCCGAAAGCCCTTCCGCTCACCCTCAGCGACGCGCGTTTCTGGGAAGAACAGTACCGCCGCTCCCATTACGATTTCGACTCACAGTCCGTCCGCCCCTACTTCCCTTACGAGCAGGTCGAAGCCGGCATCCTCGCCATCGCCGGCAAGCTCTTCGGCGTGCGCTTCGAGCGCAACACGTTCTCACCAGTCTGGCACCCTGACGTCAAAGCCTTTGACGTCTTCGAGGCGTCATCACCCGGCAAATCAAAACAACCCATCGGCCTCATCTACCTCGACATGCACCCCCGCGAAGGCAAGAGCAAGTGGTTCTCCGAGTGCTCGCTCGTCGGCGGCGTGCTCGGCAAACAGGTCCCCGAGGCCTCACTTGTCTGCAACTTCACGCAACCCAACGACAAAGACCTCGGCCTGCTGCAGTACTCCGACGTCGTCACCTACTTCCACGAGTTCGGCCACCTCATGCACGAGATCCTCGGCGGCCAGCAGCGCTGGGCCGGCCAGAGCGGCATCGCCACCGAAGGCGACTTCGTCGAGGTCCCCTCGCAGATGCTCGAAGAGTTCTTCGAGCGCGCCGACGTCCTCCGCACCTTCGCAAAGCACTACCAGACCGGCGAGCCCATCTCCGAAGAAACCGTCGCCCGCATGACCCGCGCCAGCGCCCACGGCCGCGCTCTCTCGACACTCACGCAGGTCATGTACGCCACCTACTCCATGGAGACGCACGATCGCCGCGCAGCCGAGCTCGACCTCGACGCACTCCTTCGCGAAGGCTACGACCGCTTCTCGAAGTACGAGTTCGTTGACGGCAACCGCATGTACGCTGCTTTCACACACCTGGTCGGTTACACCTCTAACTACTACACCTATCTCTACGACAAGGTCATCGCACTCGAGTTCTTCGCAGAATTCGCACACCAGCCCGGTGACGAGCTCCTCACCGGTCCTGTAGCCCGGCGCTATCGCAACGTTGTGCTCGAAGCTGGCGGATCAAAGCCCGCAAAGGAGATCGTGCACGACTTTCTCGGCCGCGAGACCAGCATGGAAGCGCTGGGCTCATGGATAGGCCGCGAGTTCCAAGCTCAGCCCGCAGCTTAATCTCCGCCCGGCCACAACCTGTGCGGCAGCAGATACGTAAAGCCCGCGAAGCTCTGCCACCTCGTCGACGTGCTGGTGAATCCATGCGAGAATCCGCCGTCGATCACGATGTTCGGGCGCAGCGCATAGCTCAACGCCACCAACCCGTCCAGGGCATTCGCGCGCGCAACGAACTCGCCGCCCGCCGTCGCATGCACCGTCGGTTGCGTGAAGTGATACAGCTCTGCCGCGATCTGCAGGTTCGAACTGATCAGCGAATGATTCACCGAGAGTGTCTGCGCAAACTGCGCACGCCGTAGCGTTACGTTCTGCCCGGTCGCGGGCGAGCTCTCCGGCGCCGTCTGTTCGTTGAACAGGTAGTTCGTGTCGTAGTGAAACTTGCCCACATCCCCACTCACCAGCAGCAGCACGCTGTTCACGAATCCGCCCTGATCGATGTCCGGCGTTACTCCCGCGTGCACTCGCCCCAGGTATCCCAGCGCTACCGTCGGCCTCGCAATCGTGCGATGCGGTGCAGACTGCGCGGCCTTTGAACCGTCCGCCCCCGCCGCGGGCGGCAGGTACAACACAACCTGGGTGCCGAGTAGCACATCGCCCGACCCATTCGTCGAGCTCTCCTCGCCCACCTCGCGGCTCCGCGCCAACGGCTGCGTCTGCACCTGCGCCATCACTCGCGGCGCGAACGCAATCTTCGTCACCTGGTTGACGCCATACTGCGATGCCGTCTCCGGCGAGTCCAGCGAACCCAGATATCCTTGCTCAAGCTGCAGATACCCCACTGGCGGCAGCGTCGCCGGGTTCGTCACCGTTGGCCGGGCCGGATTGGCGGCAGGAGTCTGCGCGACGGTGCAGCCCAGAAATCCCGTACCGCAAAGCGCAGCGCCCCACACACGCTGCCATCTGCGGCCAGGAGAGAAGAAACCTCGCATCACCGCGATGTTATCCCTTGCGCTTCGCCTTCGCCGGCGCAGCCTTCGCGCTCTTCTTCGCAGGCGTCGCCTTCGCCGTCGGCTTGTGATTCGTCGCCGCCTTCGCCGCCGGCTTCGCAGCAGCCTTTGTCTTGCCGTTCGTCTTCGCGGCAGGCGAGGTCTTGCCGTTGCCCGCAGACCTTCCGTCGGCAGCATGCTTCGCTGCGGCCGGCTTATGATTCGCCGCAACCTTCGTCGCCGGCTTCACTGTCCCGCGCGTAGAGGGAGTGCGGGGTAACGAAGCCGCTGCCGGCTCAGGATCTGCGTGCGATCCCGGGGCGTGCGGTCCCACATCAATTCTCGTCGCGGCCGCGGCCGCATTCGTCTCCGTGCTTGCAGCCTCGCCGCTCTGCTTCAGCGAGTGCAGCACCACGCGCAGCATCTCCTCCTCCGGCGCCGGCTTGCCCGTCCATATCTCGAACTGCCGCGCGCCCTGCTGCACAAACATCTCCACACCGGAGATCACTGCGATGCCCTTCTGCCGCGCCATCCGCAGCAGCGGTGTCTCAATCGGGTTGTAGACAAGGTCGAAGACCACCCTGGCGTTCAACTCCTCCGGTGCCAGGATCGCGCCCGTCTTGTTGCCGCTCATCCCTGCCGGCGTCGCGTTGATCACCACATCGAAGCTCTGCTTCGCCAGCTGATCGCGCCGCATCGTCTTCGCGCCCGCCTGTCGCGCCAGCTTCTGCGCGGTCTCCGGCGTGCGGTTCAGAATCCACACCTCGGCACCCTTGTCGCGACAGCCGAAGACCGCCGCGCGTGCCGCTCCCCCTGCACCCAGCACCAGCACCCTTGCATTGCGCAGGCTGAACCGCCGCTCCAGCGGCCCGACAATTCCCGCGACGTCCGTGTTGAAGCCGTAGAACTTCCCATCCGGCAACCGCGAGATCGTATTCACCGCGCCAATCTTCGTCGAAAGCGGATCCGTGCGCTCCAGGTATTTAATGACGCCTTCCTTCAGCGGCATCGTCACGCTCAGGCCCTGAATCGGAATCTCCCGCGCCAGCTTGAACAGGTCCTCGACATTCTTCGTCTGCAGCGCCAGGTACACCGCATTCACCGTCTCACGCCGGAAGGCAGTGTTCATCATCAGCGGCGACAGCGATGACTTGATCGGATCGCCCGCCACGCCATATACCTTGGTCGCCACATCCACCTGGTCGATGCGATAGGTGTCGAGCAGCGTGCGTGCCGCAATCTGTCCCGGAGCCGTCTCATCGCCTGCGCTCGCCGCAGCAAACGTGAACGCCGAGCCCGCGCGCAGTCCAAGCACGCGCGAGATGATCCCCGCCTCGCCCATGCAGATGCCCACGATGCTTGAGTTCGAACGATCTTCCATCCGTTCCAGGAAGTGCATCAGCTTCAGGTTGTCGGTCAGAGACCGCGCCGTCGGCACCACCTTCATGAAGTCCGGCGCAAACGGCTCCATGCGCGCGTACACCGCATCCAGGTCGCCGGTCTGCTTGAAGTCGTGGAAGCTGATGATCACCGCAGCGCCCGCATCGCGCAGCTTCTGCATCGTGTTCTTGGGCAGCTTCTCAATCGACTCTAATTCGATATCCACAAGCTGAAATCCAGCTTCGGCAGCCTTCAGCAGAATCTCCAGCGCTGCATTATTGGAGCCCTCGAACCTGCCGCCATTGGCCTTGCAGCGGCACGTCGCGACGGCCGTCGCCGCCCCATTCTCGCTCAGAAACTGCTTCAGGGCAGGCAGCGCCACTGCTGGCTTCGGCAGATAGTCCAGCCGGAACTCAATGAATGGGGTTTCCCTAAGCGCAACGGCCGCTTTCTCCACCATCTCTTCGGCAGACTGGCCGGTTATCGCAATACAGATCTTCCCAATTCGGGAACGTAACAGGTGGGAGGCAATTTGGGTACTCGTTTTCATGCTGGCAACGCGGTGTCCTACCGCCGAACTTCCTCATAGCAATATAGCTTTGAACTTGGCTTTACGCCGTAGACAGACAACTGCACCGGCAGAATTCGCGGGCGAATCATTTCAAAGCCGCGGGAAAATCCGGCGATCGGGTTGGTTTTCGTCTGCTTCCGGGTTTGGACGCGTTGATTCCTCAAGAGTTGCCATTTCTTTCACGCGTGGAGACGGAAAAGTTAACCCCCATGCAACCCCTGGGCCACTCGTGCGTCTAATCCTGTAACTGAGAGGCTAATTTCAGACTGTCCTACCCGTAGTAGAACCTCCCTCTTTTTGCCCGTTGGGCATCCTCTACATTCCTTCAGTATCCCCTCCCCAATAAGCCTCTCTTGGGCCCGCTGGAAAGCGGGCCCGATCACTTTAAAGCCGCTGGCTAAGTTCGCCATACAGAGGTTTATGATCCTCGCAAGTCGATGATCGTGTCGCGAAAGTACGGCAGTCCGTTGCTTCTCTCGCTGTTCGCCATCCTCTTGGCGCAAGGTGCTGCGCAGAGCCCCTCCAACCCATCCACAGTCGCTGCGCCGCAGAAGTTTGATGTGGCGAGCATACGGCCATCCCCAGATCGAACCGGCCCCGGCTGGTTCGGTATCCGAATCACCGGCGACATGTTTGAGGCACACAGCATGTCGCTGAAAGCCTTGGTCGGGTATGCCTATGCTTTCGGGGGCCCGCAACCTCGGCAGGTCGCCGGCGGCGGTGGCTGGATTGAGTCTCAGCAATGGGACATCGTCGCAAAAGTCGATGATCCCTCCCTCGGGGCGCTGTCCGACGCAGAGCGACGCAACCGCATGCGGCCGATGGTACAGGCGCTCCTTGAGGAGCGGTTTCACCTGAAACTTCATACGGAATTGAGGCCCACTTCGGTGTATGCGCTGGTGCAGGCCAAGGGCGGTGCCAAAGTGAAGGAAGTTCCTGCCCCGCCGGAGGTGCAAGGTGACCGCATGGAGGCGATGAAGCGTTTTCGCGAAGAAAATCCAGGCAAAGCATTCCCCGGAGTGATGTCCTGTAGCGGGGACCGCTGCACCGCGACCGCGGTGACGATCAGCACGGTGCTCGGACAAATTCAGTACATAAGCCGCGCGGACCACCCGGTTATCGACGAGACAGGGCTGAAGGGCTATTACGATTTTTCGTTCCGGAATCTGGGCAACGACGATGACGACCCGCCGAACATCGAGGAAGATCTGGGGATGAAGCTCGAACCACGCAAGGTGGATATGACGACCTACGTGATCGACTCCGCCGAAAAGCCCTCGGCCAATTAGGAGAAACCTCCGCCTCTACAATCGATCTGTGAGCACTAATACTCCAGGTTGGAAAGAAAGCCCCGAGGCCATCGCTGCCGTTGACAGCCTCTTCGCCTCCGTCGGCCTCGAGCACGGCCGCCGCGCCACCCGCGCCGGAACCTGGGCTGCCGGCGAGCGCATCCGTCAGCGTCGTACCTCAAAATCCATAAACCCCGCCGTATCAACGAAGAAGCCCCGCATTGCCCCCGGTCTCATCCGCCCCGCCGGATGGGACGCCTACCCCTGGCTCCGTGCCGGATTCAGCACCCGCGAGGGCGGAGCGACCACTGCCTTCGGCTACCCCGGCGACCTCAACCTTGGCTGGAACGTCAACGACCCTGCCGAAACCGTCGCCGCCAACCGCAAACGCTTCCTCCAGGCCGCCGCCGGGCCGACTCCCGGCCAGCTCATCGCCGCCCGCCAGTTTCACAGCCCGCTGATCCGCGTCATCGGCCCCGAAGGCGGAATCCCGGCAAACGCCCCGCTCGCCACCCCCGAGGGCCGCCCCGTCCTCCGCGGCGACGCCCTCATCACCAACCGCCGCGACGTCCTCCTCGCCATCCTCACCGCCGACTGCGTCCCCGTTCTCGTCGCCGACACCCGCCGCCGCGTCGTCGCTGCCTTCCACGCCGGCTGGCGCGGCACGCTCGCCCGCATCGTCGAGCGCGGCATCGGCACCATGCGCCTCCAGTTCGGTTCGCGCCCCAAAGACCTCATCGCCGCCATCGGCCCTGGCATCGGCGGCTGTTGCTACTCCGTCGGCGAAGAGATCCGTTTCGACTTCGAGAGCCAGTTCGCCTACGCTCCCTCGCTCTTCTCCGAGGTCTACGACGCCGACCCCGTCAAAGACAAATATCCGTTGCTCTTCCTCACCGCGCGCGCGCCCGGCCACTCCAACATCGGCCCGCAAATTCACCTCGACCTGATCGAGGCCAACCGCCGCCAGCTCCTCGACGCCGGTCTCGGCGCCTCGAAGATCTCCATCGTCGGTGAGTGCACCGCCTGTACGCGTCTCTCAAACGGCCAACGCCGCTACTTCAGCCATCGCGACGAACACGGCTACACCGGCCGCATGCTCTCGGTCATCGGCGTCAGCGACCAGTAGCGGGACATCAGGCTACGCTTTCCTCTGTAGCTCCTCAAACAGCTCGTCCCGATGCAACCACCCATACGCGTCCACTCTGTTCAGGTTCTGCAGGTAAACCCACGCCGCCGCCACTGCCGTGCACACGAACACAATCGGCACAATCCAATTCACATTCCCCAGCCCCGCCAGATAACTCACCAGCACGCCCACCAGCCCTGAAGCCAGCACGATTCCCATGCTCAGGAACGCGCTCGCGGGCCTTGCCTGTTTCTGCGCCGTCCGTCCCGGATCAATCCGTTTCGGCGACCGGATCGACATGTAGTTGCCCACGGTCAGTTCCACCAGCAGCGTCGTCACCATCCAAAGCACACCATCGAGAAGAATGAGCGGCGACGGAGCCTTCGCCGAATACGACAGCACCGCCAGGATCGCAAGCGTCTCTGCTATCGCCAGCCCCGCGCAAAGTGCATTCTTGCCCATCAGCACCTCGCGCAGTCGCACCGGCGTGAAGAAGTACGTCTGTGCGCCCGGGCCATCCAACCCGAAGGTGTTGAACGCCATCGGAAACACCCCGATCAGCCCATAAGCCAGCGCCGCAAGAACGACCGTCGATCCATGCGGACTCCATTTCGTCGACCAGCGGCCGGCGAAGATCAGCACCATCAGAAGCGGCATGATCAGACCGTAGAACAGCCCCGTATTGCGTCGCAGGTACAGCAGTTCCTTCGCCGCGACCACGCGCGTTACATCCGCCGGCCTTGCGGACGCCGTGACGAAACCCGCCGTCGCCGTCGCCGTATGCGTCACCTCGTGCTTCGCCGCTTTCGGCGCACGCACCACATTGGCCGGATCGCTCAGGTTCTCTCCGCGATACTCCGTCTGCATGCGCCGCGAGAAAACATACAGAAATACACAGCCCCATGCCGCCGAAGCCAGATTTTTCACCGCGAACGTCGTCGCGTGGCCTTGAGCCGCCGCTGCAATCGATCTCCCCGCCAGTTCCGGCGGCAGCGCGCTCACATACCGCTCGACCTTGGTCAAAGTGCTCTGCACGCCCTGTATCTTCCCCAGATCCATTCGGCGGTTGTGATACGCGGGGTTGTACATGAAGTTCATTCCCTGCGCGGCAATCGAGATCAGAAAGATCAGCGCTGTGAACGCTTCTCGCGCGCGTCGTGTCGAAAGCCAGCGGTCTACCCACGCGAAAATCATTCGTGTGAACAGCACATTCACCACCGCGAACACCGCCATCGCTGTGAACGCCCAGCCTGCGATCGCTGGCTTCGCGATGGTCACGCCAGCCGCCGCCGCCAGCGACATGAGCGTCACGATGATGTTCCCCGGCGCCAGGATCCCGAAAAACAGCCGCACCGCCGTATAGCTCCACGCCCCCATCGGAAAACGGATCAGCTGCTTCGGGTCAAACGTCGATCCCGGCTGCCCAAGGTTCAGATTCGCCAGCTGGCTCAGCAGGAAGATCGCCCACAGCACCCAACTCACTCGGTCAAGATGCCCCGATGCCGCCGCCCATGCCGCCGTCGCGCCCGCGCCAAAGCACAGGCCTCCGACGATGGCCAGCGCAAACGGAGCCACACTCAGCGTCGCTGCCAGATCACTCTTGCCGCCCTTGCGCCGAAACCCGTTCAGGTACATCCGCCAGCGTAATTGCGTGATCGCGCCAAACTGCGCTCGTGTCTGCGCAGAGGTCCACGCTGTTGTCTTCAGCTCAGCCAAGCGAGCTCCCCTTCGCGCACCGCGGTGTCACTGCTGTCCTTGCCCACCACGCTCAGAAAGATCTGTTCCAGCGTCAGCCGCGATCCCCCATCATGCTCCGCGGAGGGCAGCTTCGCCTGCACGCCCGCCCGCAGCTCCTCCAGCGACCCATGCGCCACAATGCGCCCGTGGTCGATGATCGCAATGTGCGAACACAGCCGTTCCACAATCTCCAGCACGTGCGAGGTCAGAAAGATCGTTGCTCCGCGCCCGATCATGCCCTGCAGCATCGACTTCAACGTGCCCGCGGCCACCGCATCCACACCCTCAAACGGCTCGTCCAGAAACAGCACCTTCGGCCCGTGGATCACCGCTGCCGCCAGCGCCAGCTTTTTTCCCATGCCGTGCGAGAAGTCCGCAATCAGCTTCTTCCTCTCGTTCGCCAGATTCATGAACTCCAGCAGCTCCGCCGTGCGTTCCTGCGCCGTGCGCCGGTCCAGCCCATACATCCGCCCCACAAACTCCAGGTACTCGCGCGCCGTCAGCTTGCCGAACAGCGCCATGCCCTCCGGCACCACGCCGATGTTCCGCTTCACCTCCAGCGGATTGCGAAACAGATCTTCGCCAAGGATCTGAATCGTCCCCGTCGTCGGCGCAAGCAGGCCCGTCATCATCTTGATGGTCGTGGACTTCCCGGCCCCGTTGGGTCCCAGGAACCCGAAGAACTGGCCCGGTTCAACAGAGAGGTCAATATGATCAACAGCCGTGAAGCCATTGAAGCTCCGGCTGAGGTCGTGCGCTGCTATCGCTGACATGTTGAGCCGAGTGTACGTGATCGCCGATTACATCGGCGGCGGGTGATGCGGATCGACGTCGCCGTCATTGCCCTTGTTCGTGCGGCCCTCCGCCTCGCCCGGGTTCACCAGGTCGCGCAGCTCCTTGCTCGGCTTGAAGAAGGGAACCCGCTTGGCCGGAACCGCAACTGCAGCTCCGGTCTTCGGATTTCGTCCGGTGCGCGAATTACGCTGTCGCGTGCGGAAGCTCCCAAAGCCTCGGACCTCCACCTTATCGTTGGCTTTCAATGCGCTGATGATGGACTCGAACAGCGTATCGACGATGACCTCACCGTCGCGGCGGGTGAGATCGCCGAGTGCGGTGACCTGGTCGACTAGATCAGCTTTCGTCATGAGGGTTCTCCCCGGGGGCCAGAGATCTCGCGCTAGCGTTACATTGCCTTTAGTCTAAGCCACTTAGACGTTCTCACTCACCTGCATGGCTCACCTAAATGCAAAAATTTCCAGGTTCAGCCTCTGGTTCTCGAAGATGAGATGCAGCCTGGCGCTCTCGCGCATCCTCTCGCAATAGAAAAGCCCGTGCCAAAACACGGGCTTTTTGGTCGTCTTTCGAGACTAGTGTGTCGGTTCCGTTCCCACCAGGTTGCCGCCCGTAATCTGCGCGGAAACCGGTGTAATCGTCGGGAACCCCGCACCCACAATCTCCGTCAGTGTGAAGCTGCCGGGTGCGCAGTCGTTCAAGTTGCAGCCTGCGTTCGTCACCCAGACATTCCCCGTCGCATCGATACCGATGCCGTAAGGCGCCGTCGCGGTGCCGCCGTCCCCGGTGCCATGCAGAAACTCGTTGTTCGGCACGTTATTGACTCCGCTGGCGTTCAGGTAAACGGCCCCGCCGGTGGCTCCTGGCCTGTTGATCGGAACCTGCACCACACCGCCATTGTTGCTCTCGGCCACCCACAGATTCTTGCCGCCGTCGATAGCGATGCCTTGCCCCGTATTCTTCGTCACACCCTGCAGGTTGAAGCACCGTGCCTGCGAATAGATGCACAGCGCGTCGTTGCTGTTTCCCGTCGAGAAAGACCGGACCGAGATATAGTCGTTGCCGGTGTAAATTACCTGTCCGCTGTCGTCGTTCGAGTTCACAACATCCGTCGCAGCAGGCGCTGACGACACGTAGTAGCTCCGCATCTGCGTCGTCACAGGATTCGAGATCGTCACCGCGTCCCCGTTGCTCGTATCGCCAGCCATCGACGCAATCGGAAAGACAAAGGAGATTCCCGGCTCCAGCGAGAAACTCGTCCGGTCTGCAGAAATATTGGCCATCCGGAACACCCCTGAGTTCGTCACGCCTACGTTGACGCGGTCGTCGCCGCCAATCGTCACGGCGTTGCTGGTCGTAACCGGAAGGGATGCCGTCTGGGTCGTCATGGGCGCCGTGGTCAGATATCCGGGCACCGTCGTCCCCACGCTGTCGTTGTACCACGCATACCCGTTCGCATCGATCGCCACCTGCTGCGGATGCAACAGCCCGGTCGTGTTAAACGGTCCGTTGAAGCTCTGGTTGGTCGGATCGAAATACGCTGCGCCCACCTGGCCCAATACATTGCTCGGGAACCAGACTCTCCCGGAGGCATCGATATCCAGCGTGCTCAGTGTTCCGGTGTCCACTGCCAGGCCGAGAGCCGAGCTCGTATAGGCCACGCCAATAGTCCAGTCATTCGGCTGCGCCGTCAGATAGGGCGTAAAGGGCGCAGTCCCCGTGATCGAGTTGTAGAGATTGGTCACCTGGCTCGCAGGAAACAGCGCCATCTGCACCGCCGCCTGCAGCGTGTCGGAGGGTCGCGTCGTCGCGCCGTTCGCCGTCCAGTTGAACAGCTTGCCACACGGTGTCCGCGTCTCTGTTGCGCTCGTAGCGCCCGACGAGTTGACACACTCTGACAGAATGTTCGCGATCGTGTTGATCTTCTGCCACTCGATCGTGGCTCCATTCTGGCCCTGGTTGGCTGAGCCGCTGGAGTTGTTCACGATCGTCGGGATCGTGACGTTGTTGCCCATCACCAGGCCCCGCGAATACACAATCATCCCACTGGCGCCCGGCGACGTTGGCCCGCCGAACCAGTCGTTCGCTCCGTTCGCTCCCCCCAGCGTCGTCGAGAAGAAGTGCGACAGCACAAACGCCGTGGCCGCGGTCGTCACCTCATTCATCACCACGAAGCTGTTCTTCGCATTCGTGCAGGTCCCAAGCGCCGCCGCCTCGACCGCGGACCCGTTATTGCCCGCACCTGCGTTACCGCCGATTCCCAGCAGATACACCGGTGTATCCGACTGCGGGCACGCATACGCTCCCGGCGCAAAGCTGAAGTTCCCGTTGCTGTCGGTGAGAGTCGATGCCAGGATCGTGCCCGTCGATCCATAGCCCGACGTGCCCATCTCAACCACCGAGATCGTCGCTCCCTGCACCGGCTGCTGTCCGCCGAAGGACCGGCCCACCACTGCGGGCGATACGACATTCGGCGTAACAGTGGACATCTGCTCCATCCCGCAGCCGGCCAGCAGCAACGCAGGGATGAGAGTCGTCACACCGCATAAAAAGAACTTGAGTCGCATTGAGGGCCTCCGGGAGCCACGATAGAGCTATTGCTAAGGGTCTGAAGGTGTTATACACCGGCAGTTGAAGAGTTAAGAGCGTACTTAGATTATGCAGGGTTGCTAGCTGCGCCAACGATAAATGTAACGTTACCCTCGCACTCCGGAACCTCTTCCTTTACCCCAATCGCCTACCCCGTTCGCCCGCGCCACCCGCGATGGTCGCGCCTTATTGCAGACCTCTCGCGGCGTCCGCCCCCACCTGGCAGCCGTCTACAATTCCTTCTTTTTTCATCCTTTTCCCGGTTGCGCCGTCAGCAACTCCAGCCAGTGCGCGTCCATCATCGGCGTCGCGTTCCCGGCGCTCGCCAGGATCCGCCAACCACCCTGCCGGCCCCTCTTAAGCTATTTCCACAGGAAGTAAAAGCCCGGCGACTGGTTGAGCATAGTGGTCGGATTCGTGAACAGGTCCGTTGTCTCATCTCCGGTCAGCAGACCCAGCAACCCGCGCCGCTCCTTCGGTGACCGCACGATCTTCGGCTCGCCCTTCAAACCCACGCCCTTCGCCGTATCCAGCAGCGCTGTCCTGAAACCGCCCTGCTGGTCGATCAGCCCCAGCGGCAGTGCCTGCTCGCCCGTCCAAACCTGTCCCGTCGCCAGCGGCTGAATCTTCTCGGCCGACGTATGCCGTCCCGCCGCCACGTCGCGGATGAACTGCCCATACATGTTGTCGATCAGCCCCTGAAAGTACGCCTGCTCCTTCGGCGTCATGTCCCGAGTCGGGTCACCGGCGTCTTTTAATTCGCCGTCGTGCAGGTTCACATTCTTCAGCTTCGCCCACTTCAGCAGGTCCCCGTAGTTCGTCCACTCCATGATCACGCCGATCGACCCCACCACACTCGCCGGGTTGGCATAGATGCGGTCGCACCCTGACGCAATGTAGTACGCCCCCGACGCACCCACGCTCTCCACCGACGCCACCACCCGCTTGTGCAGATCCTTCCTCACTCGCAGCACCTCGTGATACACCTCCTGCGAAGCCGCCGCTCCTCCGCCCGGCGAGTCGATGTGCAGAACGATCGCCTTGATTCCGTCGTCCTTCCCAAACCTCTCCAGCTGCTTATTGATCTTGTCCGCGTCCACAATCACGCCTGTGATGTCGACCACTCCGATGCTCGGCTCTCCAAAGCTCGACGTGCCCTCCGCCATCGCCATCGCCGCGAACATTCGCCCGAACATCACCGCGAACGTGATCACTACCACCGCGATAATCCCCGCGAAGATCGCCGCCCAGAACCACCCCGATCGCCGCGGCGCCGCATACGGAGTGGGATAGGCATACGGCGCGTACGCGTACGCTCCCTGCGCCGGAGCCCCCGTCGGCGCCTGCTGCGGATTCGGCTGCTGCGGGTACTGCGGATACGGTGGTCTTCCCTGGTCGCTCATGCCGCCGAGTTTAGCAGCGCCCGCACGCGCTCGTCTTCAAGCGGACCGGCTTTAGCCCGTCCGTTTGTGCATTCGTTCCCTGCTCCCTGATCCCTGATCCCTAATCCCTGCTCCCTAACCCCTGCTCCCTAATCCCTGCTCCCTGCTCCCTGCTCCCTGCTCCCTAATCCCTAATCCCTGCTCCCTGCTCTCTGCTCCCTGTCTCACTGCAAAAATGACGTATCATAAATTCGCCGTCGCGATGTTTCAAGCACGCAGGGACCCCAAAGGCACGTGAGCTCTCCCCTCCTCAGCATCGTGATTCCCGCGTACAACGAGGGTGCGCGCATTGAAAGCGCTCTCTCGCGCGTCCTCGCCTGCGTCGCCGAGCGCCACTGGAACGCCGAGGTCCTCGTCGTCGACGACGGCTCCTCCGACTCCACCCCCGACATCGTTCAGCACTGGATGGAAACCAATCCCAACCTGCACCTCATCCGCAACGACGGCAACCGCGGCAAGGGCTACTCCGTCCGCAACGGCGTCCTCCAGTCCGTCGGCCAGGTCGTCATGTTCACTGACGCCGACCTCTCCTCGCCCATCGAAGAAGCCGAGCTTCTCTTCACCGCACTCGACGCCGGCGCCGACGTCGCCATCGGCTCCCGCTGGCTCGACAAGCAGCGCCAGACCATCCACCAGCCGCTCTACCGCCGCTTCTTCGGCCGCTGCTTCAACTGGGTTACCCGCAAGGTCATGGGCCTGCCTTACAAGGACACGCAGTGCGGCTTCAAGGCCTTTAAACGCGACGCCGCCCAGGTCATCTTCCGCCTCCAGACCATCGAGCGCTGGGGCTTCGACCCCGAGCTCCTCTTCATCGCCCGCAGGCTCGGCTACAAAGTCGTCGAAGTCCCCGTCACCTGGGGCCACGACGAGCGCAGCCGCATCAGCTACCTCAAAGACGGCATGAAGATGCTCGAGGACATGGCCCGCATCCGCAAAAACTCCCTCCGCGGCCGCTACGACGAGGCCATCGCCGCGATGAAGGACACCAGCACAATGATCACCCCGCCCGCCGCCCGCCCCGACCCCATCCCCCATCCCCGCTGAAATACCTTCGGCCGTTTTTCGCTGGGGTGGAGAAGGGAATCTGCTTCTGCTTTTTGCGGTTGTCTCTCTTGTTTGTCATTCCCGAAGGGAATCTGCTTCTGCTTCTGCTTTTGCCTTTGCTAACCACTAACCCCTAACCACTAACTACTTCTTCCTCCCCTCATACTGAAACACCACCTCCAGCGCCACTCCAAACACCAGCGCAATCTTGAACGCTGTCTCCAGCGACGGCGAATACTTATCCAGCTCAATCGCAATCACCGTCTGCCTCGTTACGCCGATTGCATCCGCCAGCTCCTGCTGCGTCATGCCTCTCTCCGCGCGCAGCTCGCGAAGCGTATTCCGAAGCCCCGGCATCAGAGCCCCCTCCGGTACGCCACAATCTGCGCCACCGTCTTCACAATGTCCGAGATGACGAGAATCCCATAAAACACGCTCAGAAAATGCAGCGCCAGCATCTGGCCATGAATCGGAAACTCGCCTCGCGTCGTGTGAAACCACAGCATCGCCAGCCCCAGCAGCATCAACGACACAAACGTCAGATATCCCGCCCGATATCCCCGCAGTTGAATCAGCTTGTCGCGCTCATCCCTCATGCGATGTCTTGTCGCCGCCGCAATAATTGACTGCAAAA
This sequence comes from Acidobacteriaceae bacterium, assembly GCA_035605855.1. Classification (GTDB taxonomy): domain Bacteria; phylum Acidobacteriota; class Terriglobia; order Terriglobales; family Acidobacteriaceae; genus Granulicella. Next base: position 24,430 of record DATNGO010000057.1, read on the forward strand.
TAATCTGTAGCACGATGATCGCAAAGATCATCCCCGCAACCTTATTCACCGAGTTCTGGTGATGAAAGAAAAAATACGGCAGATACACAATCAGCTCCGCCGCCAGCGAACCCCACAGCGAATTCTCCTGATAAGAAAAGCTGCCCATAGCTCCATCTCCATGTCAAAAATTTTTGACATAAAAACAGTAACTGCCCGACTCCTCAATGTCAAATATCTTTGACACGTGGCCTTCAATATTTCCACCTGGCTCCGGACAGGCTTACGGTGCAAAGGGGACGTCTCCAACTAGGGAATGTCCCTCTCGCTTCGTCGCCTGGAGAGCAGCCGAAGCTCTTTTCTGAAGAGGGTCGCGCGGACTTCAGATCGCCGCGCTGGAGTTCTTCACAAAAGAGGAGACGAGGCGCCATGCCTGACCCCTATGTTTGTTCCCACAACGCGGCCGCACGCGCGGCATCAAGACAGTAAACTGATCGGTGCCAACCGGGGACTCCCTCCGCCCTCGACGCAATTTTCAAGACTCGCTCTCCCGGCCAGCTCTCATGTAGCGCGAATCGACATTACCCCTGCAAAGGAGATCTCATGCATATCCTTGCCGCAGCGCTCCTCATCGGCATCATCGCCGGCCTGCGAACCTTCACCGCTCCCGCCGCCGCCAGTTGGGGCGCACGATGTGGCCGCGTCGCACTCGCTGGAACCCATTTCGCCTTCATGGGCTCCATCATCACGGCCGTCATCTTCACCCTGCTTGCCCTCGCCGAGATCTTCCTCATTGACCCGAATCCCAAAACACCCAGCCGCAAAGCGCCGCCATCCTTCGGCGCGCGCGTCGTGAGTGGCGGCTTCTCGGGTGCTGTTATCGGAGCCAGCGGCGGCTCTGTCTGGCTCGGTCTCCTCCTCGGCGCCATCGGCGCCGTCATCGGCACCTACGGCGGAGCCGCATTCCGTGGCAAACTCGCCGCGGCCTTCGGCAAAGATCTTCCCGCGGCCATCACCGAGGACGCGATCGCCATCATCGGCGCCTTCCTCATCATCGTCTGCCTCGCATAAATGCAGCGTCGGGTGCCCCACGTCTCGCCTTGAGACGTGGGTTTGAAGGATATTCGGGTGCCGGGCTTTCACTAACCAATAACCACCAACCACTAACTACTAACCACTCGCATCCGGCCCACTCATGCCCTAAACTCTTCCCTGCATGCTGCGTTCCTTCTTCATCGGCCTCTCCACCAACAAGCCATTCCGCAAATTCTCCGAGCGCTCCTCCATCGGCCGCCGCGTCTCGCACCGCTTCGTCGCCGGCATGACCGTCGAGGAAGCCATCGCCGCCGCGCAGCAACTCAATCGCGAGGGCATCGCCGTCACTCTCGACGCCCTCGGCGAGTCCGTCACCGACGCCCCGCACGCCGAAGCCTCCGCCGCCGTCTACCACCGCCTCCTCGACGAGATCGCCACCCACCACCTCAACGCCAACGTCAGCCTCAAGCTCACCCAGATGGGCATGGACGTCGGCGGTGAGAACTCACCGATAGGCCAGGCACTTACCGAGCGCATCGTCAGTAAACTCGTCGGTCACGCCCACCGCTTCAAGAACTTCGTCCGCATCGACATGGAAGGTTCTCAATACACTGAAGCGACGCTCGGAATGACAGAACGCCTCTACGCGCGTTACCCCGGCGCCGTCGGCACCGTGCTCCAGGCCTACATGTTCCGCAGCGAAGCCGACGCCGACCGCCTGATCAGGCAGGGCATCCGCATCCGCCTCTGCAAAGGCGCCTACAAGGAGCCCGCTGAGATCGCCTTCCCCGCCAAAACCGACGTCGACAAAAACTACCTTCACGTCGCCAAGAAGCTCATCCCCAGCGGTGTCTTCTGCGGCATCGCCACACACGACGAGGCCATCGTCAACGACCTCTGCCACTTCGTCAGAGTGCACCGCATCGAAAAATCCGCCTTCGAGTTCCAGATGCTCTACGGCATCCGCCGCGACCTGCAGCGCAAGCTCGTCTCCAAGGGTTACGGCGTCCGCGTCTACGTCCCCTTCGGCACCGAGTGGTACCCCTACTTCATGCGCCGTCTCGCCGAGCGCCCCGCCAACGTCCTCTTCCTCGCCAAAAACTTCTTCCGCAGCTAACCCGGCGTCGGCAAGAACCGGGTGGCCCATCCTTTCACGGTCTCATCGTGAAAGGGTGGGGTATTGCGCGTGGTAGCGCGCGAGTGCTTTTGTTGTTGCCTTTTCTTTCTGTCATTCCCGAAGGGAATCTGCTTTGCCGAGCGGTGGGGTGCGGCGCTTTGGCCACGCAAAAAAGTGCAGGCCCTGTGAGGATTACCCCTTTATTTTGAAGACTTTGCGAAAACGTCAAATTGTAAAGTCTTGATTCCAGAGACTTTAGCAAATGAAGTCCACCGCTAACTCTTTTGTTCTGAAGACTTTGCGCAAAAAACGCCAGGGAGGGGGTACCCCTATCTCGGCTGCTGTTCCGAGGGCGGCAGAAGCGGCTCGACCCGCAACAGATTATTTAAGGTGGCGCGCTGCGCCGGAGTCATCCCCTGATACTGCGGTGCGTTCAACGCCGCCGAGCGCTGATCCGGCGGCAAAGCCCTCAGGTCCCGGAATGTCTGCGCCACCTGTCGCCGCTGATCCTGCGGAAGCATCCCCAGCTCCTGCAGCGACCCGCGCACCTCCGCCCGCTGGTTTACCGACAGGTGTTCCATCCGCTCGTTATAGTTCAGAATCCTCTGGCGCCGGTCCGGATTCATCGCGTTCAGCTGCGACAGCCGGTCGCGCATCCGCTGCTGTGTCTGCTGCGGCAGTTCCCGGAACCCCGGCTCCTTATTCAGCGCCTGCTGCTGCTGCTGCGGGCTCAGGTTGCGATGCTGGTTCATCCACTCTGCCAGGTGCTCCCCGCGCGCCCCGCCCTGCGTCTGCGGATTCCGCCGCTGGATCGCTGACAGCTGCGAACCCTGCCCCTGGTTTCCCGGCAGCCCTTCCGGCCGGCTTGGCGCCCTCCGCTCCACCGGAGCCGGACTCTGCTGCTGCCCCGCATACCGCTCCGCCATCGCCGGCGGACCCGGATGAATCCCCGGTGCCTGGCGATACTGCGGAGGCCCCTGATGATACGAGGGCGCCTGGTGATACGACGGTGCCTGGTGATACGACGGCGCCTGATGATACGAGGGAGCCTGGTGATAGGACGGTGCGGACTGGTGCCCGCCGCCACCTCCGCCTCCGCCATGTCGCGACTGCCCCACAGCCACCCCCGCGCACACCATCCCCACCCCCATCATCAGGGTGAGGCACAGGCCGCGAGCTGGAGCAATACGTTTCATAGAAAGTTCAAAGTGGACCGGTGGTAGTTAGCGGCACGCCAGCTTCCATAGGTTTAATCTCCGATTATCGGCTGCGCGCCCATCATACCGAAGCCGCCGTCCGAGGGCGGCGGCTTAAGGTGAAAACCGGAGTTCTTCCCGCCCTTAACTCGTTGGTGGATCCCCCGAATCGTCATTGGCGGTTGGATCCAGCAACTGATCCATCTGCTGCAGAGCCTGCGCGTTGTTGTCCAGAATCTTCAGATCATTCACCGTCGCCGAGGGCTGCGGCTGCGAATGATTCGCATACTCAAAGCCTGCGAAGCTTCCGCCCCCGATGAGCAGCACCAGCATCAACACGCCTGCCATCGCCGACCGCAACTGCAATCCGGTGCTGAACGTCAGGAACGCATACAGTCGCTCAAACAGGCCCTCTGGCTGTGCTGTAACCGCCTCACGCACCCGCGCACGCAGCCTGGAGTCGAAGTACTGGGAAGGTTCCGGAGCCGTCCATTCATCCATCAGCGCATAGGTCGTTCGCAGTTCAGCGAGCTCCTTCGCGCAGCTCTCGCACTCCTTCAGGTGCGCAGCAATCTCCGGATGCGCGGCCTCGTAGCCGTCGTCGAGCAACAGGTCCGGGAGATGCGAGTTACAGGTCTTGCAGTTCATCGTATTCATATCAACCCCCTCTTCGGGTGGGTGTTGCTCTTCGGGCGCCGTCGCAGCGGGATAGTCGCGCAGTGGCTCCAAATCTCTGGGCAATGCTCAGACAAACTCCTTCAGCCGCTCCCGCAGTGTCTGGTACGCGCGGAAGAGTAACGACTTCGTCGCAGACTCGGACAGCTTCAGGACCTCGCCGATCTGCTTGTAGTCCAAACCCTCATATTTGTGCATCAGAACGGCCGTCCTCTGCCGCTCCGGGAGTGCCATCACGTGTTGGCGGATGGCGTTCATGCGCTCCCGGCGAAGCATCCCAGCCTCGGCGCTGGGTGTCTCGTCAGCGACGTCCGGCGTCGTTCCCGTCTCGGCATCCGGCTCATCCAGATAGACGGTCGAAGCCGAGCGTTCGTGGCGTGTGTCGCGGGCGTGATTGACGCCCAGGTTAGTGGCAATCCGGTACACCCACGTGCTGAACCGGGCCTCAGCCCGATAGGTCTCACGCGACCGGTACACCCGCAGGAAAACCTCCTGCGCCAGTTCTTCGGCGACCGCCTGGTTGTGGACCATCCGGAACATAAAGTGGATGATCGGCTTACGATACTTCGCTAACAGTACGTCAAATGCCGCCATGTTGCCGGCGCGAAGCTCCAGCATGACCTCGGCGTCGGTCAGGGAAGAGAAGTCACCCCTGGCGATCGCCGCTGCCCGCTCCCTGGCACGTTCCGGACTCAGGTCCACTGCACTTGCAGGCCGCTCAGCCGAAAGGCTTTGGGCTGGAACCGTCCGACCGAGGACCCCGGGATGGAGCGCCAGCGTGCTCATATCTTCCTCAACCCCATCTTCGCCGGGAGGTTGCGCCGTCTCGGCCGAATCTACCGGTTTCGGCGGATCGGTCGGGCGGTCTGCGGGGTTGGGATACGTCATCCGCCGTATTCTACCCGTCTACCTCATGGGTCTACCAAGTCGTTTTGGCAGACTGTTTGGCGCAGGTGCTAGCCGATGCTATCCTCAAGACGAGGGTCTGACGCGGTGGGCGTTTGGCCTGATGCCAACCTGGCATGGGCGCATAACTCAGCGGTAGAGTGCCACCTTCACACGGTGGAAGTCGTAGGTTCGAATCCTGCTGTGCCCACCAACAAAATCAATAATTTAGCCGCTTTCTCCAGGCCCGATCCATGCCGGGCGTTCTCTGCTTTGGAGCAGCCGGCTGGAGCTTAGTTAAAGCCGAACGCCCCATCCGTGTGGATGGGGCGTTCGGCTACTACAGGTTAAGTTACTCGTTAGAAGTTGTATTTGAAGGCAAGCTCAACGACGCGACGCCCCCTCGAGTAGTACGCCTTGCCATTGGTATTGGCGTTGGTATTAACTCCGCCTTCGCTGCAACCGGCGGTGCTTGTGCCCTGGTTGCAACTCATCTGGAGGTTGACGTCGGTGTGGTTGCCAAACTCCGGCAGAGGATGGTTGAGGAAGTTGAAGGCCGAGGCGCGGAACTGAACATTCTGGCTCTCCCTGACCTTGAATGTCTTGAAGACGCCGATGTCCGTGTTGAAGTACGCCGGGCTGTGGATGTACGGCCAGACCGACGGACCATTCTTGCCGAGCACGCTGGGCGTCTGGAAGCAGGAGGTGTTGAAGTACTTGCCTCCACCGGTACCCGTGCGCGGATCGCAGCTGAGATACGGCATCAGTTGAATCGAGTCGGTTCCCAGCAAGTACGTGTTGCTGACGCCGGTCCACTGCGCGTTCAGGGCGCCGCCCGTATTGGCCTGCAACGGTGCGCCACTCTGTAGCTGCATGTCGCCGGACGACTGCCATCCGTTGACCAGGCCCCGCACGAGGCGGTTTGTCCCGTGCAGTCCGGGAAGCTGGACGTAGTAGGTTGCATTGAAGATGTGGGTATGGTCGTAAGCCAGCGGACCATAGTTGTTCCGCAATACAAAGGCATC
>DATNGO010000058.1:0-7609 GCA_035605855.1 Acidobacteriaceae bacterium
GAGAGAAGCGCCATGGATAAGACTGTTCGCAAGGTGACAAATATCAAGGAGCAGCGCGCGGAGACTTACCGCTACTGGCAGAGTCGAACGCCAGCGGAGCGCTTCGAGGCTACTTGGGAACTCAGCAGAGATTCCTATCAGGCTTTCTACCGACAGAAAGGCACTGAAACGCATGGAGAAGGATCAACGAGATCTCTTACGCGAGTTCAACGCTCACAACGTTAGGTTCTTGATCGTCGGCGGATACGCAATTTCTTTCTACACCGAGCCGCGCGCCACAAAAGATCTGGACATTTTCATCGATAGAAGCTCGGAAAACGCACTCCGGGTATTCAGAGCACTTGCAAAATTTGGAGCGCCACTGGCGGGCATCAGCTCAAAGGACTTCGAAGACATCGACGCTTTCTTTCAGGTTGGTGTCGCTCCAAGCCGAATCGACATCCTGCAGACAATAGAGGCGGTTGATTTCGACGCCGCTTGGCAGACGAGCGAAGCCGGAATGATCGGAGACATTCCCGTCCGCTACATCTCGTTCGATGATCTGGTGAAGAATAAACTTGCGGTTGGTCGCCTTCGTGATCTGGCGGATGTCGAAGCGTTGCAGGAAGCCAAAGCCGCTGCTCAGAAAAAGAATCTCAGCGAGTAGAGTTTACGATTCACTTGCGCTCGACCGTCAGATAGACCGCCAGCCCAGCCATCATCGCCAGCGCCACCGCGCTCGCAACCAACAGTCCCACTCCAAGGCTTCCCACACCCGACTGCACCACACCTTCCGCGCCCGCACTTATCCACGCGCGCCATGCCGCAGCCCCGCCGCTTAGCCGAAACGCCAGCCCCAACCCAACGCACACCACCGCCAGCACTACCAGCATCTGCGCGCGCATCGGTCGTTCCATCCGCTGCACCGCCTCATGCTTCCTTCGCAGCTGCGCACGCCACCATACCAGCGCCGGCGGCTCCACGCGCGTCTCACTCAGCGAGCTCGTCTTCATCGCACCCAGCGCCTGAGTCACCAGCACCATCTCGGCGCACCTGCGGCACCCGCGCACATGCGCCGCGAGGTCCTCACCTGCGGCCTGCGGCCAGTGCCCCAGCCGCAGCAGCTCCCGCACCTCAGCCGTGTGCGAGCAGCCCATCATCGCGCACCTCCATCCTTCAGCAACTCCGCCAGCCTGTGGCGCGCGCGAAACAGCATCAGCCGTATGCTCGGCGACCGCAATCCCATAATCTCCGCAATCTCCTTGTGCGAGTAGCCCTCTGCATGTGCCAGCCACAGCAGTTGACGTTCCCGCGGCCGAAGCTGCAGCAGCCGCGGCTCCAGCATCATTTGCGCATCCATCCCCTCCCCGCACGCAGCAGCAAACGCTGCCTCCGGCAGGTCCTCGATCGACGACGCCTTCGGCCTGCGCCAGTAGTCCTTCAACAAGTTCGTTGCGATGCGGAACAGATAGCGCTTCGCATGCAGCTCGCCATCCATCGGCGTCGCCGCGCACAGCATGCGTACGAAGCTCTCCTGCACCAGATCGTCCGCCAGCGCGGGGTCCCCTGACACCTTCGCCAGGTACGCCCACAGCGGCCTCGCCATCCGCTCATAGAATCCGGCAAACGCATCTCTGTCCATGCGCGACTCGGCCGCAGCGCCTTCACCCGCCTGCGCACTCTCGAGAACCTCATCCCAGGTCATCGCGACATCCTCATCCGGAGCGCGTCCTCAGTCCAGATCACTCGCGCCCCCGAACATCCACATCTGTGTGTACGTGCGGCGCCTCCATCAGGTTCAGCCGCTTACCCAGCACCCACAACACCCCTGCCGACAGAATAAGTCCGATCCCGGGCATCAGCGCGATGATTCCGAGTACCAGCATCGTCGGGCCCGCGTCGCCAACCACGTTCTTCAGAGACAGCAGCCCGGCGCCCAGCAGCGCCAACACCAGCCCTATCTGCAACGTCGCCATCATGCGCGATATAAGATTCGGCATCCGCCGCGACTCGGCCTCGGTCACAATCGGCGCCGCCTCCAGGAATCGACGTCCCGCATCGGTCTCCATGTAGCCCAGCAGTTCCTGATTGCTCGCAAACCGGTCGATCAACTTCCCGTGCACCTCGCTCTGCAGCGTGAAGACCCTCGTCCACCTGCGGCTCTCCGCCATTATGCGGATGATCCACGCCAGCACCAGCAGAAGCACGATCATCACAATCGCGGGCATCACGGTGCTCATCACCCGGTCCAGACCGTCATTCCTCATGTCTCTCACCGGAATGAAGCCACGCCTTTGCTCCAACACCTCGTAATGCTTCTGCTGTGGACTCCGCAGCTCCGAAAACAGCCAGAAGGAAGGATTGCGCCCAATCTCCGGATGCTGCCCCAGAAACGCCGCCAGTTCCGGATTGGTCTTCGCTACATACTGCTGATCCGAGAGCAACGACGGATCGCTCGACACCACCTCTGCCAGCGTCGGGCTCACGCGCAGCAGTTGCATCAGTCTCTGCTGTGTCGCACCTAAATCCTGCTGCGACTCATCCACCGTCGCAGTCTGATTCTGTGCGGTCGCCGGCGCCTGGGCCTGCACCGCACCTGGCGCCGCCATCGCCGCCACCAGCGCCATCAACCCAACCACCGCTCGAATCGAACCCTTTCGCGCCATCGCTCTCCCCCAATGATCTCGCCGTCTTCACCGCCATAACGCTCCACCGCAGACTTGGTTAACATCAACCTCATGACCCGCACCAACATTCCCGGCACATCTCCCTACGAACCCATCATCGGCTTCTCGCGCGCCGTCCGCATCGGCAACGTGGTCCACGTCTCCGGCACCGGCCCCGTCGGCGCGGAAGACCTCTCTGCCGCCGACCAGACCCGCGCCTGCCTCAAGCTCATCGAAACCGCGCTGCAAACCGCCGGCGCCTCCTTCGAGCACGTCGTCCGCACCCGCATATATCTCACCCACACCGAAGACTGGCAGGAGATCGGCCGCGCCCACGGCGAGGTCTTCACCAGCATCCGTCCCGCCGCCACCATGGTCGTCATCAAAGAGCTCCTCAATCCCAGGTGGCGCGTCGAGATCGAAGCCGAAGCCGTCCTTCCCTGAAAAATCCGCGGCGCCCGGGCGCGGCCCGGCTACAATCCCCGCCATGGTCGACAACACGCCGGGGCGTCGCTTCGCCAAAGCTCTCCTCCTCTGCCTGCTCATCGCCGGCACGCTCGACATCGCCGACGCCCTCATCTTCTACGGGCTTCGCGGCGTCCCACCCCTGGGCCTTCTCCGATTCATCGCCGCATGTCTTCTCGGAGTCTCTGCCCTCCACGGCGGGATGGGCATGGCCGCCCTCGGGCTCGGCATCCACTACACCATCACGCTCTTCTGGTCTGCGCTCTTCCTGCTGGCGGCAATGCGCGTCAACTTCCTTACGCGCTACGCCATCGCCGGCGGGCTTCTCTATGGGGTGCTTATCTACGTCGTGATGAACTTCGTAGTCCTTCCTCTCACGCGCCTGCCGCCGCGCACCCACCACCTCGCACCCGCAGTTCTTATCAATGGTGTGCTCGCCCTGATGCTCTTCATGGGGCTTCCTATCGCCCTCATTGCGCGGCGGTTCGCCCGCGAATAAATCGCTGAAAATCCTCACCCACTGGCGGACCCTCCCCGTCCGTCGTATATCCTCATCGCAATGCCCAAGCTCTCGATCCGTGATCTCGATCTCGCCGACAAGCGTGTTTTCATTCGCGTCGACTTCAACGTGCCCCTCTCCAAGGAGGGCACCATCACCGACGACACACGCATCCGCGAAACCATCCCCACCATCGAGTACGCTCTGCGCCGCAAGGCCAAGGTCATCCTCGCCGCGCATCTCGGCCGTCCCAAGGGCAAGCGCGTCGACACCATGAGCCTTCGCCCCGTCGTCGACCGTCTCCGTGCCCTGCTCGATAACATTCTGACCGACGGCGAGAACGTCGCCTTCGCTCCCGACTGCGTCGGCCCCATCGCGCGCGAGATGGCCGGCAACCTCGAGTCCGGCCAGACTCTCCTGCTCGAAAATCTGCGCTTCCACAGCGCCGAAGAGGCCAACGACCCCGCCTTCGCCAAACACCTCGCCGAGCTCTGCGACCTCTACGTTGACGACGCCTTCGGAGCCGCGCACCGCGCCCACGCCTCCACCGAAGGCATCACCCACTTCGTCAAGCAGAACGGCGGACAATGCGCCGCCGGCCTGCTCATGGAGAAGGAACTCAACTACCTCAGCAAGGCCGTCACCGACGCCAACCGCCCCTTCGTCGCCATCATCGGCGGCGCCAAGGTCTCCGACAAGATCGAGGTCATCAACGCTCTGCTCGACAAGGTCGACGCTCTGCTCATCGGCGGCGCGATGGCCTACACCTTCCTCAACGCCAAAGGCCAGACCACAGGCAAATCCCTCACGGAGCCCGATAAGATCGAGGTCGCCCGCGCCGCGATGGCCAAGGCCGGCAAGCGCGAGGTGAAGTTCCTCCTGCCAGTCGACCACTGCCTCGCCGACAAGTTTGCCGCCGACGCCAAGACGCAGCTCTTCTCCGGCGACGGTCCCTTCCCCGAAAACATGATGGCCCTCGACATCGGCCCCGAAACCATCAAGCTCTTCTCCGCCGAAATCGCCGACGCCGCCACCATCGTCTGGAACGGTCCCATGGGTGTCGCCGAGCTCTCGCCGTTTGCCAAAGGCACTAACGCGATCGCGCGGGCCATTGCGAAGAATGAGGACTGCATCTCGATCGTCGGCGGTGGCGACTCGGTGGCCGCGGTCAACAACTCCGGCGTCGCCGACAAGATCACCCACATCTCCACCGGCGGCGGAGCCTCCCTCGAATTCCTCGAAGGCAAGGTCCTCCCCGGGGTCGCCGCGCTCGACGACAAATAACTACAGCTTGCGCAGCAGACCGTAGATCATCTTCCGCACCTCCACGGTCTCCGCGTTCAGGCTGTCGTATATCCCGGGCTTGAGATAACCGAGATCCTTCGCTAACAACAAGAGGTAGTCGAGCTCGTTGCTCGCTGCGACACTCTTTCTCAGGTCTGCAATGAACTCTGAACTTGCTTCGCGACTGCATCCTTCTGCAATGCGCGTCGGAATCGCGGTCGCGGCTCTACGCAGTTGGATAGTTATGCCGAAGACTTCCCCTTTGGGCAAGTCCTGGCTCGCGCGATAAACCGCCAGCACAAGCTCGTGCGCTCTCTTCCAAATATCCAGCTTCCGAAATTCCTGCAAAGGACTCGCTTTCAGTTCTCAGTTTTCAGTTTTCAGTTCAGAGTCTAACTGCGAACTGCCAACTAAGAACTGAAAACTGGAAGGTAAAGCCTTTATGAGGTCCGCCTATGAAATACTTCCCTTAATAAGCAAAACAGTTTTCCTCGGGAGCCTCTGAAACAGCATGCGCAAGCCGATCATCGCCGGCAACTGGAAGATGTACAAAACCCCCAACGAATCCGTAGCCTTCATCGAAACCCTTCTTCCGCTCATCGCCGGCCACGACCGCGACGAGATCCTGATCTTCCCTCCCTTCACCTCGCTCGCCGCCGCCATCATCGCCACCGGCGAGCACAAGCTCCGCGCCGGCGCGCAGAACATGCACTGGCTCGACGAAGGCCCCTACACCGGCGAGATCTCGCCCGTCATGCTCATGTCCATCGGCTGCCGCCACGTCCTTCTCGGCCATTCCGAGCAGCGCCTGTACTTCAACGAGACCGACGAACGTGTAAACCTCAAGCTCAAGGCCGCCGTAAATCACGGCCTCTCACCTATCGTCTGCGTCGGCGAGACCCTCACCGAGCGCGAAGAGGGCCTCACCGAAGAGACCATCCGCCGCCAGATCCGCATTGCGCTGCGCAACATCTCCGCCGCCGAAGCTCACCGCCTCGTCATCGCCTACGAGCCCGTCTGGGCCATCGGCACCGGTTCCACAGCCACACCCGACATCGCCGAAGAAGCCCACCGCATCGTCCGTCACGAGCTCGCCAGCTGCTGCAGCGAGCAGACCGCTGAGGCCACGCGCATCCTCTACGGCGGCTCCGTCAAGCCTGACAACATCACCGACCTCATGGCCCAGTCCAACATCGACGGCGCGCTCGTCGGCGGCGCCAGCCTCGTTCCCGAAACCTTCGCCAAGATCATCCACTACACCTGAGCTCTCGCACAGCGGCTCTGCTACGCTGCACAGAATGCAGTCTGCCGGCGCACCCAACGATCTCCCGCGCGTCCTCACCGCGCGCCACGCGATCTCCATCGTCGTCGGCATCGTCATCGGCTCCGGCATCTTCCTCGTCCCACGCGAGATGATGGCCGCCACCGGCCGCGTCACCACCGTCTATCTCGTCTGGATCGTCGGCGGACTCCTCTCGCTCTTCGGCGCCATGAGCTACGCTGAGGTCGCCGCCCTTCGCCCGCGCGTCGGCGGCGAATACGCTTTCATCCGCGAGGCCTACGGAGACCTCCCTGCTTTCCTCTACACCTGGACCTGGGTCACCATCGCCAAGCCCGCGTCCATCGCCACCATCGCCGCCGGCCTCATGCGCGTGCTCGGAGACTTCTCCGCCCTCAGCTTTCTTTCGCAGCCGGCCTTCGCGCATCTCTACTGGTCCCCCTACTGGTCCCAGATCTTCGCCATCGCCGCCACATGGCTCATCACCTGGCTCAACATCGTCAGCACGCGCGAATCCGCCAACGTGCAGGCCGCGCTCACCTGGCTCAAGATCATCCTCATCGTTGGCATCGCCGTCGTCTGCTTCGCCAGCATCCGCCACGGCTCGCTGCACAATCTCGCAACCGTCTATCTCGGCGCCCACGCTGGCCTCACCGGCTTCATGACCGCACTCATCGCCGCGCTCTGGGCCTACGACGGCTGGTCTGACGTCTCGCAGCTCGCCGGCGAAGTCCGCGACCCGCAGCGCTCCATGCCGCTCGCGCTCGTCGGCGGAGTCTTCATCGTCGCCGCGCTCTACATGCTCGTGCAGGGTGCGATTCAATACATCCTTCCCGCCGCCGTCATCGCAACCTCCGACCGCCCCGCAGCCGACGCCCTGCGCGTCATCGCGGGCTCTGCAGGCGCCGCGCTCGTCACCATCGGCATGGCCGTCAGCATCTGCGCGACATTCGTCGGCAGCTCACTCTCCGGTGCCCGCGTTCCCTTCGCCGCCGCGCGAGACCATCTTTTCCCGCGCTCGCTCGCCGCCATCCATCCCCGCTTCCACACACCCTCCGCGAGCCTCATCCTGCAGGCCGTCCTCAGCTCGCTTCTTCTACTCGCCATCGGCAAGTTCCAGGCACTCTTCTCGCTCGCCATCGTTTCCGAGTGGCTCTTCTACGCGCTCACCGCCTCCACCGTCTTCGTCTTCCGCCACCGCGAGCCCGGCCGCCCGCGCCCCTACAGCGTCAACGGCTACCCCGTCACCCCCATCCTCTTCATCCTCGCCGCCCTCATGATCATCGTCTTCAGCTTCGCCACCGAGCCCCGCAACTCCATCGCCGGAGCCGCCGTCATCCTCCTCGGCGTGCCACTCTACTTCATAATGAAATCCCGCCAGCGCCCCACCGCATAGTCATGCCTAAAAAGAAACCCAGGCTCGGCCAGAACTTCCTC